>NZ_DLNW01000001.1:0-299209 GCF_002478435.1 Pseudomonas sp. UBA7500
CTGCGCACCGACCGGCATGGCGCCGTGCGTGCGGCGGCGGGCCTGCTGCTGACCACCGAGCCGCGCCATCACGAAGCCAAGCACCACAAGGACCTGCCCGAGACCGCCGAACGCCTGGCCACCGCCAGCGAGCAGCAGGACGGCTTCGGCCAGCAGGCGCGCGAGGTGCAGGCGCAGGATTCGGGCGATCAGGACGAGGTGGCCAAGGCCCTGCATGCCCAGCACCAGGGCATTGTCGGCAGCGGCCCGACCAACCAGAGCGCCAACGAGTTTCCCGAGTTCAGCGAACCGCACCTGGTGCTGGCCAGCCCGGCGGGCATCGCCCTGACCACCCCGCGCTCGACGCATGTCGCGACCGGTGAACACCTGGCGTTGAGCAGCACCGGGCATACGAGCCTGTCGATCGGCAAGCGGCTGTTGGCCAGTGCCAGCCAGGGCATGCGGTTGTTCGTGCAGAACATGGGCTGGCGGCTGATCGCCGTATCAGGAGATATCGACTTCCGGGCCCTGAAGGACAGCATCAACCTGCTGGCCAAGCTCGACATCACTGCCAATGCCGATCGCATCACGCTGACAGCCAAGACCGAACTGGTGGTGCAGGGCGGCGGCAGTGCCACCACCTACAACGCCAGTGGCATCACCCACGTGACCACCGGGCCGTACACCGCGCACGCGGCGAACTTCGCCCATGTGGGGCCCAAGAGCCTGGCCGGGACCTTCCCCGAGCCGCCCAAGCCGGGCAAGGGCAGCCTGGAGCTGTTCAACCTGTACGCCAATGCCAAGGGCATCCAGGCCGGCGATTACGAAGTGACCGATGCGCTGGGCACGGTGCTCAAGGGCAGCCTCGATGGTCAGGGGTTCAATGCCGTGTCGGGGGTTGCGCCGGGGCCGGCGTGGGTCAGGTTTGGTCTCGATACGGTCAACACCTGGAGCCTTGGCAGTTTTACCAAGGGCCTGCCCTGGCCGAGCCTGTCGGCCCTCGAAGAGGGCACGCCGTCGATGCTCGGTGCGATGCTCGACAAGCTCAAGCCTGATGTTGGCGGCAGCCTGATCGAAGAGGCCAAGCAACTCGCCGGCAAGGGCATGCATGCAGCAAAGGCCGGCAGTGACTTGCTCAACACCGGCCAAAGCGCGCTCCAAGGCATGCAGCAGATGCGGGGCGCAATGCAAGGCGGCATGGGTGGGCTGGCACAGCGGGTCAGCGCTTCCAGTGCCGTCGGTTCTACGCTGCCTGCCGCCTCGGCGGCGCTGAGTGCGGCGGGCCTGGCCGGCCTGCCAAGGTTGCCAGTACCCAAGCTGGCTGAACTCAAGGCTCACAGCCTGAACACTGTTACCGATTTGCTGCCAGGTGAACTGATCTCATGACTGAACATACCTACGCTTGCGACGACCACTCCCGCGCCTCGCAGGTAGCCATCACCCCGCTTCGCGAAATCCAGATAGAGGACGTTGGTCGTGGCGCCGTGGTCTTCGATGCCTGGCTACGTGAGGTCAGTGCCAGTTTTGCCACCCTTGAGCGCATCAGCGGTGTCGCCGGCAGTGTGCCCATGGCAGGCAATATCATTGCCTTGGTCGACGCGCTGGGTGATGTTGTCGCGCTGGCGCGCAGCAACGTACCTGAGCCCTTTGATTGCGCGAGCTTCGGGCTCAACCTGATCGGTCTGGTGGCTTCCCCTGCGAGCATGACCGCAGCACGCATGGCCTTGCGCCCGATGCTGTTCATCGTGCGCCAGGAGGGCAAGCGGGCGCTGGGTGATGCGCTGATGGAGCTGATGGCGGGCCACTTGAATGCTGACATCGTCGGTAGCCTGGATGACTTCGTCGAGCAGTCCCAGGGCAATCTCAAGGAGGCGTTGGCCCAGGCAGCAATCCTGGGCGAACAGATCATTCTCGACATCGCCTCAGGCCTCGGTGCTTTGGTTGCCGGCACTGCTGTGGGTGTGGCCAGCCCGGTCTCGGCGCCAGCTGGAAGTCGGCTTGTCCACGACCCGACGGAGAGCATCGGCAACTATCTCCGGGCAGCCTTTGATGCCTACAAGGCGGCCGGCAAAGGCATGACCAGTGCTGCTGTGAGCGTTGCACTGGGGGACGAGGGCAAAGCTGGCCTACTGGCGCAGATTGCGCGCCTGCGGGAACTGGCGCCACAGGTGCGTGCTGAAATCCTTGAACTTTCCGATCCCGGCCGCCCTTGCTCCATTGAAGGCCTGCGCATGAAGCTGGCCAGCAGCGTAGAGCAATGGCGCACGCGCAACCCCCAGGTTGTGGTGGCCAACGTCAAGACCGCAGCCATCAGCACGGCCCAGCACCAGGCTGCCGACGGTAAGGTCGAAACGCAGAAGATGCAGAGCCCGGCGAGCCTGGAGGCCAACCAGTGCAAGAATGGCGCGCCCACCAGCACGTGCAACCGCATCAACTTCGCCTCGGGTAGCGAGACGCTTCAGCACACCGACTTCAGCCTGCCGGGGCCGTTTCCGATCGTGTGGACGCGTACCTATCATTCGCGCCTCGATGCCCTCGACAGCGCCAGCCTGGGCGCACGCTGGATCACCGAATTCACCACGTGCATCGATGTGCTGGATGACGGCGTGCTGTTCCACGACGTGGATGGCCGCAGCCATGCCTACCCGCTGCCCAAGATCGGTATGTCGCACTATGACCCGGTGGAGTACAACGCCCTGGTACGCACCACCGACAGTCAGCTGATTCTCATGCGCGGGCTGGGGCGCAGGGAAACCTATGAGCGGGCAGGGGGGCGCTTCCTCCTCACGCATATCGTGCTGCGCAGTGGCGCAGGAGCCATGCTGCATTACGAGCACCGTCATCAGGGGCGCCCGGTACTCTCGGACATCAACACCTACCAGGAGAATGACCCTGCCAAGGTACACCTGCAACTCGGCACCGTGCTTGACGGGCATGGCCGTATCCAGGAGCTCTGGCAGGTGGTCGATGGCAAGCCGCTGCGCCAGCTCTGCGCTTATCACCACGACCGGCTTGGCGACCTGGTAACCGCCCAGGACGAGCATGGCGCTGCCTGGCAGTACGCGTACCAGCACCACCTGATCACGCGCTATACCGACCGTACCGGTCGTGGTCTCAACTTGCGCTGGGACGGCAGCGGCCCTCGCGCCAGGGCCGTGCACGAATGGGCAGACGACGGCAGCTTCGAGACTCGTCTCACCTGGGATGAACACATTCGCCTGACAACGGTGACTGACGCGTATGGCCAGCAGACCCGTCACTATTACGATGCGCAGGGCTACACCTATCGTATCGAGTACCCGGATGGGCGCTCGGAGTGGCTGTTTCGCGACCAGCGCAAGAACCTGATTCGCCACCTTCATGCCGACGGCAGCCAGGATCGTTTTGCCTACGACGAGCGAAGCAACCGGCTGCAACACATTCGTGCCGACCATAGCGTGGTGCATTACGCGTACAGCGACGATGATCAGCTGATCAAGGTTCGGGATGCTGAAGGTGGGCTGTGGCGACGGGACTACGACGAGCGCGGCAACCTGGTAGAGACGGTCGACCCGCTGGGCAACAAGACCGAGTTTGCCTACACCGCCACAGGTCAGGTCAAGGCAATCAAGGATGCTCACGGCAACGAGAAGAAACTCGGGTACAACGAGGCTGGGCAGATGCTCGAATACACCGACTGTTCGGGCAAGACCAGCCAGTGGCACTACAACGAATTCGGGCAACTGGTGGAAACCGCGAATGCGGCGGGCGACAAGACGCAGTACGAATACAAGGCGGGGCAGTTGGCCAAGGTGATTCATCCAGACAAAACCGAAGAGCGCTTCGAGCGTGACGCCGAAGGGCGCTTGCTCGCGCACCTGGATGCGCTGGATCGCTGTACTACCTGGTCCTATACGGCTGCCGGTCTGTTGGCTGAACGGGTGGATGCGAAGGAGCACACGTTGCGCTACCAGTGGGACAGGCTGGGGCGGTTGCTCAGCCTGGAGAACCAGAACGAGCAGTGCGCGTTTTACCAGTACGATCCCATGGGACGTCGAGTGGCAGAAACCGGCTTCGATGGTGTGACCGTCCGTTATCGGTACGACCCCTGCACTGGGCGCCTGGCGAGCAGCCAGGTGGGGCAGCGCCGCATCGATTTGCACCACGACCGCATGGGCCGGTTGATCGAGCGCACAGCGCACCTTGGCGATCAGCGCCAAACAGAGCGCTTTGCCTACGACGGCAATGGCAAGGTGCTGCAGGCGATCAACGACTCCAGCACACTGCAATGGTTCTATGACGACGCGGGCAACCTGACCCGTGAGCACCAGCATTACCTGGCAACGGGTACGCCGATGGTAGCGGTGTGGCTGCACGAGTACGACGCACTCAACCAGCGAATCGCCACCACGCGCCCGGATGGCCACAAGGTCAGCTGGCTGACTTACGGCAGCGGCCATCTCTTGGGCATGCGACTTGACCAGCACGAAATACTGGCTTATGAGCGCGACGATCTGCATCGCGAAGTCGCCCGCCATCAGGGCAACAAACTGACGCAAACGCAGGTATGGGACGCGCTGGGGCGTCCGCAAGAACAGTTGCTCACCAGTCATGACGGCCAATCCATTCTGTGCAAGCGCGAGTATCAATACGACCCGACCGGTCAACTGACAGACATCCTCGATACCCGTCGTGGTCACCTGGCCTACCAGTACGATCCGCTAGGCCGCCTGTTGCAGGCCAACAGCCGCCTGGGTGAAGAAACCTTTGCCTTCGACCCGGCCGGCAACCTGACGGACAAGGCGCGGCAACTGCATCGCCCGCTGGATAACGATGCCAGCTCCCACAATGTGATGGACAACGTGCTGCGCGAATACGCGGGCAGCCGCTACACGTATGACGAGCGCGGTAACCTTGTGCAACGCTTGCACAACGGTGTGCCTGCCCACTTCAGCTGGGACTTGTTCAATCGCCTGGTGCGCTACAGCGACGACAGGCTCAGTGTGGAATACAGCTATGACGCCCTTGGTCGGCGGTTGCACAAGCATGCCGTCGCCCATTACAAGGACAAGCCCGAGGCCGGCACCGGCTGGAATGCAATGCAGCGCAGCAAGCGTCAGCGTGAGCTGCACTGCGGTTTCACGCTGTACGGATGGGACGGCGAAACCCTGGCCTGGGAAAGCGTATTGCCCCTCGACGAGGGCGACACAGGCCGTACCGTTCACTACCTCTACGAACCGGGCCGCTTCGTGCCTGTGGCTCAAGCGTTGCACAAGCGCTCGATACGCCTGCTCAGGCAACCCGACTGGCAGGGCCGTCATTACGACATCGACCAGGACCCACTCTGGCAGGCACTGCCCACTGCGCCAGCGTTCGACGTCATTGCCTGGTACCACTGCGACCACCTGGGCACGCCGATGGAAATCACCGACCACAACGGCAATGTTGCCTGGACGGGGCAGTACAAGGTGTGGGGTGAGGTTCGTGAAGAGCGCTCGTCGTGGGCCGCGCAGCATGGCGTGGGCAATCCGATTCGTTTTCAGGGGCAATACCACGACCCTGAAACGGGGCTGCATTACAACCGATTCCGTTACTACGAACCCCGCATGGCGCGCTATGTGTCGAGAGACCCGATCGGGATGCTGGGTGGGTTGAACGTGTACAGCTATGTGAGCAACAAGCCTGTTATGCGGGCTGACCCGTTGGGGCTGTTCGACCTGAACATGCCAGGCGTCGCGGAGCGCGCTTCACTGGGAAGTTGGATGTTGCAGAATGGTGCGACACCGGATGAGGTTTCCCGAGCGATGGCGCCGCCGCCGGCCAAACCTATTATGACGGGAGAATGCAGGACGTCTGGCACTGCCGCAGTTGGGGCAGGGTTGTCTATTGGGGCAAGCGCAAACGAAGTATCGGGGTTTTCCAAACAGCTAGGAGTGCCAGTTTCAAGTGTTGGTCTACGTGCGGTTGCAAGCTGTGGATTCAAAATTTCGGATCCGGACTCGAAGGCGTTGGCCGTTGGCGCAGGAGTTGGCATGAGCTTTGGTTTGTTAACTATAGAAATGGCGCAAACTTCCACTTGGCCAGAACTATACTTTGGGCTGGGTCCGGGTGCAGGCCCTGAGATTAAGGTTCCGGTAAATCCAACTGTAATTATTCCACTGAAAGATTGAGGGCGTATTGTGTGCTTTTGGATGGCTTTATTGATTGAAATAATTTTCTGGTTTTTGTTTGGGGTGGTTTTTTTAACGGTTTTTTATGCAAATGCATACTGCAAGCGTAATGGCATAAATATGAATACCTTTGCAGGGCTTTTTGAGATGTATAGGCATGTTTTTTCATTTAAAAATAAGATGCTTTCGTGGGTGGTTCTTACAACTGTTTACGGCGGAGCGGCCGCAGGAGTCGGGTTGGCTTCTTTGGTGTTTTACGCGCGATCTCAGGGGTGTGCGCTTGATGTAGTGGTTAATTTAGGGTGAGCGAAAGGAGAAACAAGAGCTGAAGTATGGCTCGGCAAGTTTTTACTGGTGCGTGTTTGGCGCCGAAGAAGTGTGTTTTAAGTCGCAACTGTGATGTCTTGAATTTTTACAGGAAATTTGTATTTTGCTTGGTGTTTATTGTTTTGTTGGGGGCGGTCGAAAGGCTGTGTTTTGTAGTTGATGGGCGGTTTGGTGGGGTGGGCCATATTTCAGTACTGCCATGCGGTGATGTATCTCAGTTCGCTTTGTGGTCAGCGTTCTATCTTTAGTCTTGTGCCATCAGCGTGGTCAGAAGAAATTCATGTGCGATACGATCCAGTTCTTCCGTGTTTTTCTGTTTTTTGTGGGATGGTTGTTTTTGACGGTTTCGGTGATATACGCAAATCGCTGCAGCAAGAAAAAGGGTATAAATATGAACACTTTTTCGGGCATGCTTGAAGTGTGGGGTATGGTTTTCAGATTCGAAAATAAAAAGCTTTCAATCATGTTGCTGACATCAGCCTATGGAGGTGCGGTACTGGCAATCGTCATCCTCATACTAACGCATTGGGGCCAAAGCCAGGGATGTGTCTTTCCGATCAATGACAGGACGATGCGTTAAGCAAAGGACTTCATACATGGCAATGAGGGCATCGGGGGTACCGCGTCGAAGGCGCAACGCATTAAACTGCCGCCGACAATTGCCACCGCGACACAAACAAGGGACCCTCAAATGACGACATTCACTCACCAGGACGGCCAGTACGTCGAAGTTGCCGGGGCACGCCTCTATTGTGAACAGCAAGGCAACCCACAGGGCCCGGCACTGGTTTTTCTGCACGGTGGCTTTGGCGATATCGAAACCTTCAATGCCATCACGCCGGCCCTGGCCGAACATTATCGCCTGATCGGCATCGACAGCCGCGGTCAGGGCAAATCGACCCTGGGGCACCTGCCGCTGACCTACCAGCGTTTGCAACTGGATGTGGAGGCGGTTGCCCGGCAGTTGGGGCTTGAGCGCTTCAGCCTCGTCGGCCACAGCGATGGCGGCATTGCAGCGCTGCGCATCGCGGCTGCCGGGAGTGCTGGCATCGACAAACTGGTGACGATCGGTGCCCACTGGCAACTGAAAGCGGATGAGCCCGTGCGCGGCATGTACAGCCGCGTGACCGGCGCGCGCTGGCGTGAGCTGTTCCCGCACAGCTACGAGCGCTACCTGCAGTTGAACCCCGAACCCGATTTCGACCGCCTGGCCGTGGCGTTGCGCGAGCTGTGGCTGGATTCAGGCGAGCAGGGCTACCCGAATGAAACGGTGTGCGGCATCACCGCCGATTTGCTGGTGATTCATGGCGATGAAGACCGCCTGGTAACGCGGGCCAACGCCTGCGAGCTGGCCGATCGGGTGGCGAATGCGCAACTGCTGAACATCCCGTTTACCGGGCATTCGCCGCACGAGGATCACCCCCAGTGGGTAATGCCTGCGCTCAAGGCACTGCTGGGCCTGTAACATGACGCTGCCGTTTGCGCGCCGCGCGGCTTGATCCGGCCTTAAGTGTTCAAGGAGTACCCACCATGCAAGGCTTCCATTGCGCCACCTGTGGCGAGTATCACGACGAGTTGCCCACCACCTTCGGCGCGCCAGCCCCTGCCGCCTGGTATGACCTGCCGGAGGCAGAGCGCGAGCAGCGTGCGCCACTGTCCAGCGATCAGTGCATCATCGATGACACCCACCACTTCGTGCTCGGACGCCTGGAAATCCCGATCATCGGCTCACCCGAGCCGTTCGTGTGGCTGACCTGGGTGACGGTCAGCGAGGCGGATTTCTACCGCACCAGCGAACTGTGGGAAACCCCAGGTCGCGAGCGCGAACCACCTTATGCGGCACGTGTGCAAAGCGAGTTCCCCTATGAGGTTTCGACCCTCAACCTCAAGGCTACGCTGCAGACCCAGGCCCTGGGCGACCGCCCGCTGGTGTTCGTGGACGCGGGGGATCACCCGCTCGCCCTGCAGCAAAACGCCGGCATCACCCTCGATCAGGCTCGGCAACTGGCCGAACGCTGCCTGCATCCGTGAACAGGTCAGCGCTCCACGCACTGTCAGTTACGGTCATCAACTTGTAACTTTCGGTCATTGAGCCTCACTTCCAGGCGCATTACTGTCCCTCACAGATAACCGACGGGCCCCGCTGCACGCAGCGAGGCGCCCGCATTCCGTGATCAGTTCGCTGTGGAGTTCACCATGACCGCCGCTCAATACCCGCACCTGCTTGCCCCGCTGGACCTGGGCTTCACCACCTTGCGCAACCGCACCCTGATGGGCTCGATGCACACCGGCCTGGAGGAGAAACCCGGCGGTTTCGAGCGCATGGCGGCGTACTTTGCCGAGCGCGCCCGTGGTGGCGTCGGCCTGATGGTCACCGGCGGCATCGGGCCCAACGAAGAGGGCGGGGTGTACTCCGGCGCGGCCAAGCTGACAACGGCCGAAGAAGCGCAGAAGCACCGTATCGTTACCCAGGCGGTGCACGAGGCCGGCGGCAAGATCTGCATGCAGATCCTCCACGCCGGGCGCTACGCCTACAGCCCCAAGCAGGTGGCCCCCAGCGCGATCCAGGCGCCGATCAACCCGTTCAAGCCCCGCGAGCTGGACGAAGAGGGCATCGAGAAGCAGATCCAGGACTTCGTCACCTGCGCCACGCTGGCCCAGAGCGCCGAGTACGACGGCGTCGAGATCATGGGGTCCGAAGGCTACTTCATCAACCAGTTCCTGGCCGCCCACACCAACCATCGCACCGACCGCTGGGGGGGCAGCTACGAGAACCGCATGCGCCTGGCCGTGGAGATCGTGCGCCGGGTGCGCGAAGCGGTCGGCCCGAACTTCATCATCATCTTCCGCCTGTCGATGCTCGACCTGGTGGTAGGCGGCAGCAACTGGCAGGAGATCGTGCAGCTGGCCCAGGCCATCGAGCAGGCCGGCGCCACGCTGATCAACACCGGCATCGGTTGGCACGAGGCGCGTATCCCGACCATCGCCACCAAGGTGCCGCGTGCCGCGTTCAGCAAGGTCACCGCCAAGTTGCGCGGCGCGGTGCAGATCCCGCTGATCACCACCAACCGCATCAACACCCCGGAAGTCGCCGAGCAGATCCTTGCCGAAGGCGACGCCGACATGGTGTCGATGGCACGCCCGTTCCTGGCCGACCCGGACTTCGTCAACAAGGCCGCCGCCGGGCGCGGCGACGAGATCAACACCTGCATCGGCTGCAACCAGGCCTGCCTGGACCACACCTTCGGCGGCAAGCTGACCAGTTGCCTGGTCAACCCGCGGGCCTGTCATGAAACCGAACTCAACTACCTGCCGGTGGCCCAGCCCAAGCGCATTGCCGTGGTCGGCGCCGGCCCGGCCGGCCTGGCCGCCGCTACCGTGGCCGCCGAGCGTGGCCACCAGGTGACCCTGTTCGACTCGGCCAGCGAGATCGGCGGGCAGTTCAACGTGGCCAAGCGCGTGCCGGGCAAGGAGGAGTTCTTCGAGACCCTGCGCTACTTCAAGCGCAAGCTGCAGACCACCGGCGTGGAGCTGTGTCTGAACACCCGCGTCAATGTCGAGCAACTGGTGGAGGGCGGCTACGACGAGATCATCCTTGCGACCGGCATCGCGCCTCGCCTGCCGGCCATCGACGGTATCGATCACGCCAAGGTGCTGAGCTACCTGGACGTGCTGCTGGCGCGCAAGCCGGTGGGGCAGAAGGTCGCGGTGATCGGTGCCGGCGGCATCGGCTTCGATGTGTCGGAGTTCCTGGTGCACCAGGGCGTTGCCACCAGCCAGGACCGCGAGGCGTTCTGGAGGGAGTGGGGCATCGACACCCGGCTCGAAGCGCGCGGCGGCGTGGCGGGCATCCAGGCCGAGCCCCATGCTCCGGCGCGCCAGGTGTACCTGTTGCAGCGCAAGAAGACCAAGGTTGGCGACGGGCTGGGCAAGACCACCGGCTGGATCCACCGCACAGGCCTGAAGAACAAGCGGGTGCAGATGCTCAACAGCGTCGACTACCTGAAGATCGACGACGCCGGCCTGCATATCCGTATCGCCGAAGGCGAGCCGCAGGTACTGGCGGTGGACAACGTGGTGATCTGCGCCGGCCAGGACCCGCTGCGCGAGCTGCAGGATGGCCTACTGGCCGCCGGGCAGTCGGTACACCTGATCGGCGGCGCGGACGTCGCCGCCGAGCTGGACGCCAAGCGCGCGATCAACCAGGGTTCACGCCTGGCGGCCGAGCTGTAAAGCGGTGGCGGGGGTGCGCTGGTAGACTGCGCGCTCCCGTTCTGCCGAGCCTGTTCGATGTCTGCCGCTTTCGATGACCTGCCACTGGCACCCCTGCAACCGCTGGCCCTAGGCTGGCTGGCGCGCGCCGGGGTCGAGGTGGCAGTGCTGCGTCTGGACCTCATCGACCCGCTGATCAGCGGCAACAAATGGTTCAAGCTGCAGGGGCACCTGCGCCTTGCCCATGCCCGTGGTGCCCCGGGGGTGATCAGCCTGGGCGGCGCCTATTCCAACCACCTGCATGCCCTGGCGGCGGCCGGCAAGCGCTTCGGCTTTGCCACGGCCGGGCTGTTGCGTGGGCACCCGCACAGCAACCCCACCGTGCACGACCTGCAAGCACTGGGCATGCACCTGCACTGGCTGGGGTACGCCGGATACAGGGCGCGGCATCAGGCGGATTTCTGGCAGCCCTGGCAAGCCCTCTACCCGGCATGGCATTGCGTGCCCGAAGGCGGCGCGGGGCCACTGGGCACCGAAGGCTGCGCACAGATCGTGACCCAGGCGCGGGCGCAGCTGGCGGCCGTGGGCTGGGCCGATTACGACGCCTGGTGGCTGGCGGTGGGCAGCGGTACCACGCTGGTGGGGCTGGCCCAGGCCGAAGCGGGCGCCCACCCGGTGCACGGCGCACTGGCCGTGCCGCCGGGGCACGGGGTGGAAGGCGAGGTCGAGGTGCTGGCGCCGGGCACTTACCGCCTGCACGACGCCAGCCGGGGCGGCTTTGCCAAGGTCGACCCGGCCTTGCTGGCATTCATCCAGGCCAGCGAGGCCGAATCGGGCCTGCCACTGGAACCGCTGTACACCGGCAAGGCGTTGTTGGCCCTG
Source organism: Pseudomonas sp. UBA7500 (assembly GCF_002478435.1). NCBI lineage: Bacteria > Pseudomonadati > Pseudomonadota > Gammaproteobacteria > Pseudomonadales > Pseudomonadaceae > Pseudomonas > Pseudomonas sp. UBA7500. Next base: position 11,550 of record NZ_DLNW01000001.1, read on the forward strand.
CAGGAGCGTGTGCTGGCTGGCGCGTTCGTGGCCGGCACGCGGCTGATCTTCGTTCACACCGGCGGCTTGCAGGGCCGCCGCGGGTTCGCCTAGTCAGTCACCTTTTTGCGGCAGCATGCGCAGCAGGGTGTTATCGCGGACCACGTAGTGATGGTAGAGGCCGGCCAGTGCGTGCAGGCCGATCAGCCAGTAGCCCAGTGCGCCGAACCACTCGTGCCAGCCCTTGACGAACTTGGCCAGGTCGGTGTCCGGTGCTACCAGGGCGGGCAACTCCAGGCCGAAGAACGGGATCGGCTTGCCAGCCGCGCTGAGGATCACCCAGCCGGCCAGCGGCAGGCCGATCATCAGGGCGTACAGCGCCCAGTGCATCAGGTGCGCAAGACCCGTCTGCCAGGCCGGCGGCTTGGGTTCGATGCGCGGGGTGGGGTGGGTGACCTTCAGGATCAGGCGCAGCCATACCAGCACGAACACGCTCAGGCCGAGCATGAAGTGCAGGCTTTTCATCAGGTCGCGCTCGGCGCTGTCCTTGGGGAAGATGCCGCGCAGTTCGATGCAGGCGTATACCACCGCCAGCAGAATCAGCATCAGCCAGTGCAGGGCGATCGACAGGCTGCCGTAGCGTGCCTGCGTATTGGTCAGGGTCATGGTGGTTCCTCATATCGGTCAATCAGGTCAATGGCCGCGCTCTTGATGGCGCTGTGCGGATAACTCTAATCGCTTGCGCGTGCCCTGCACCTGCGCTGGGGCAAAAAAGTGTGCTAGCGGGCCTTCAGACCCTTGCCGAGCAGGTAGTCGACCAGTTGCGGGTCCTCGATACGGATGGCCAGGTCCATCAGGTCGCTCCTGTCGTCGGCCAGGCAGTAGGGTTTGTGCGGGTCGCAGTAGGTGCCGGTGCTGCTCATGCCGCGCTCGAGCAGCACGCTGAGGATGTCGTAGCTCACGTGCGAGGCGTCGGGCCCGTCGCGACCCTGGCGCGAAAGCTCGACCAGGATCGCTTCCATGGTTTCGCTGCCGGCCTCGGGCAGTGGCAGATGGCGGGCGACGGCCCGGCGCGTGGCGCTGTGCTCGGTCAGCACTGCGGCGTCGAAGGCGTCCATGTTGCTGTCGCTGCGCGTGAAGTAGGAGGTGTCGGCGCCGGCCTTGACCAGGGCGTCGATCAGCGAGGCATCGGCGCCCTGGGCGATGGCCAGCAGCAGCGGACGTGGGTTGTGGTAGTCGCCGGCTTCCACCGGCGCGCCCTGGACCAGCAGCCATTCGATGGTGGCAGTGGGGTGGTTGTGCTTGATGGCCGTGGACAGCAGCGATTCGGGGTAGTCGCCGAGCCCGACCATGGCCGGTAGCGCGGCACGCAGGTGTTGCAGCATGGCCAGCGAGGCGTTGTTTTCGAGTGCGAGGTGAAAGGCCGTGGTATTGCGGGTGACCACACCGGGTGGATACTCACCGGGTTGGCTGCGCGGGGCCAGCCACGTGTCCAGGTCGGTGGGCGTCGCCTGGCGCCAGAAGCTGTCGCTCAGCAGGGCGAGGTCGTTGTCCTGGTCCAGACCTGGGGCAGGCGCTGCGCTGGCACTTGCGGGCCAGGCCAGGGTGACGGCGAGCGCCAGGGCGAGAAGATTGCCGGGCACGGGTGGGTTCCTTGTGCGGGTGCTGGGTGAGGGGGGCGAGGTTAGCAGAATGTTGTCAGCGCTGGCCCCTTCGCCGGCAAGGCCGGCTCCCACGGGGGCGTACGTTCATGTGGGGGCCGGTCCAGCCAGTGCATGCTAACCCGCCAGGTTCGGCCAGGCATCGGCCACCAGAAACAAGCGTTGAGCCTCTACCCAATCCCCGCTATCCCCAGGCACCAGCCGCACCAGCAACTGCGCGGGGGCCATCGGGTCCAGCGCTTGCAGCCAGGCCTGGAACTGTTCCGTGCCCCAGGCCTGCTCCTGCGTGTACCGCGCCGGCGCCAGCCATGCCTGGCGCGGCAACGGCTGCCAGCGCCCGGGGTCGGCCTGCGCCGCAAACCGGGCCCAGTCGCGCTGATGCAGCCAGCGCCCGCGCAAGTGTTGCGGGTGCGCACCCGCTGGAGGCTGCGCCGTCCCCGGCCATGGATACAGCAGATACCCGCCCAGCCAAAGCTGAGCCGTGAAGCTGTCTATGTGCAGCGCCGCCAGCGCCTCGCGCCCCTCGGCCCGCGCCGAAATCGGCAGTTGATGGTCGTTCAGGTGCGCCAGCTTGCGGTCCAGCCGGTCATGGCAGCCCGGCCCAAGCCACTGCGCCGGGTTGCGCCCGTCACCGTGCTGCGGGCCCAGGTACAGCTTGATGGCCAGCTCCAGGTGATGCACCCCGTCGCGGTCACGCAGCAGGATGTCCAGCTCGCCCAGGGTGTGCCCGCCGTCGCGGATCGGCAGGTTGGCCGCCAGCAGCTCCACCCCCGGAGCATGGCGCAACGCGAACTGCCACAGCCGCTCGTAGTACAACCCCAGGCGCCGGCTGGCGGCCTGTGCCAGCCAGGCCTGCAGGTCACGGCTGTCGTGGTCCAGCGCCAGCAGCCAGTCGCGCAGCAGCGCCGGTGCGGCCACCCAGTCGCTGCCGGCCAACGGGTGGCGTTGCGGCCAGGGCGTCACTGCGAGCATGGGGGGCGCAAGGATTACCCACGCCAGGTCCCGCACCGGGGGCTGGCGCAGGCGGTTGGGCAGGTCGCAAAGGTCTGTAAAGGGCATCATCCTGCGAGCATAGCCGCCCGCCCCGGCGCCTTGTGCAAAAAACTGCGGCGTTTGCCGCTGCCCGGCGCTTTCGCCCATAATCAACGCTTTGGCCAACCGGCCCATTCAACGCCGCAGTGCCCCGCAGGAGCCCCATGGAGCAATTTCGCAATATCGGTATCATCGGCCGCCTTGGCAGTTCGCAGGTGCTCGATACCATTCGCCGACTGAAAAAATTCCTGCTCGAGCGGCACCTGCACGTGATCCTCGAGGACACCATCGCCGACGTGCTGCCCGGCCACGGCCTGCAGACCTCCTCGCGCAAGCTGCTGGGCGAGGTGTGCGACATGGTCATCGTGGTCGGCGGCGACGGCAGCCTGCTGGGCGCCGCCCGCGCACTGGCGCGCCACAACATCCCGGTACTGGGCATCAACCGCGGCAGCCTGGGGTTTCTCACCGACATTCGCCCCGACGAGCTCGAGGTCAAGGTGGCCGAAGTGCTCGACGGCCACTACCTGGTGGAAAACCGCTTCCTGCTGCAGGCCGAAGTCCGCCGCCACGGCGAGGCCATCGGCCAGGGCGACGCGCTCAACGACGTGGTGCTGCACCCTGGCAAGTCCAACCGCATGATCGAGTTCGAGATCTACATCGACGGCCAGTTCGTGTGCAGCCAGAAGGCCGACGGCCTGATCGTCGCCACACCGACCGGCTCGACCGCCTACGCGCTGTCGGCCGGCGGACCGATCATGCACCCCAAGCTCGACGCCATCGTGATCGTGCCCATGTACCCGCACACGCTGTCGGGACGCCCGATCGTGGTCGATGGCAACAGCGAGCTGAAGATCGTGGTATCGCGTGACCTGCAGCTGTACCCGCAAGTCTCGTGCGATGGCCAGAACCATTTCACCTGTGCCCCCGGCGACACCATCACGGTGAACAAGAAGCCGCAGAAGCTGCGCCTGATCCACCCGCTGGACCACAACTACTACGAGGTCTGCCGGACCAAGCTCGGCTGGGGCAGCCGTCTGGGTGGTGGAGGCGACTGATGCTCGATCCCGCGCGCAGTTACGACCTGATCGGCGATGTCCACGGCTGTGCCCACACCCTGGAGCGTCTGCTCGACGCCATGGGGTACAAGCGTCAGGGCGGGGTGTGGCGGCATGCGCAGCGTCAGGCGATCTTCCTTGGCGACATCATCGACCGCGGCCCGCGCATTCGCGAGGCCCTGCACATCGTGCACGACATGGTCGAAGCCGGTCAGGCCCACTGCATCATGGGCAACCACGAATTCAGCGCACTGGGCTGGACCACGCCGGCGCTACCGGGCAGCGGCAAGCAGTTCGTGCGCGAGCACAACCCGCGCCATGCGCGGCTGATCGAAGAGACACTGACCCAGTTCGCCGACCACCCCCACGACTGGCACGACTTTCTCGGCTGGTTCTACGAGCTGCCGCTGTTCATCGATGCCGGACGCTTTCGCGTGGTACATGCCTGCTGGGACGCGCGCCTGATCGAGCCGCTGCGCCAGCAGCATCCGGACGGGCGCATCGACGAGCATTTCGTGCAGGCCTCGGCCGTGGCCGGCAGCTTTGCCCACACCGTGTGCAACCGGCTGCTGCGCGGCACCGACATGCGCCTGCCCGACGGCCTCACCCTGACCGGCGGCGACGGCCTGACCCGCGCATTCTTTCGCACCAAGTTCTGGGAGGAAGACCCGCAGACCTACGGCGATATCGTGTTCCAGCCCGATGCGCTGCCGGCCGAAGTGGCCAATGCTCCGCTCAGTCGCAGCCAGAAGAACGCGCTGCTGCGCTACGGTGACGACGAGCCGCTGCTGTTCGTCGGCCATTACTGGCGCAGCGGCCGGCCCGCACCCATCCGCGCCAACCTGGCGTGCCTGGACTACAGTGCGGTGCTCTACGGGAAGCTGGTGGCCTATCGGCTGGATGATGAAACCCGCATCGACCCGCACAAGTTCGTATGGGTGGATGTCGAACGGCCGGAGGCCAGTCAATGAGTGCGGCAATGGTGATGCGCCTGCCCCTGAGCGTCGACCTCAGCGGCTTTGTCGAGCTGCTCAAGCGCCTGCAGGTGCCGCACCGGGTCTCGGAGGAGGGCGAGGAGCAGGTACTGTGGACCGCCGACTACCTGGTGGAAGATGTTCGCCAGCTGTACCAGCGCTATCCGGAGGGCAATGCCGATGTGCAACTGCCGCCCCTGGCGCAGCCCCCGGCCCCACCGCGCCCGAGCCTGGCCGCGCAGGCGAAGGCCAGCAAGGCCACTGCAGCGGTGTTGCTGCTGTGCGTGGTGGTGGCGGCACTGACCGGCCTGGGCGACAACTTCGCCACCTTGAGCTGGCTGACCTTCCTGGATTTTCGCGTACAGGGCGACTACCTGTATTTCACCCCGTTGCTGACCAGCCTCGATGCAGGCCAGTGGTGGCGCTTGTTCAGCCCGATGCTGGTGCACTTCGGCATCCTGCACCTGGCCATGAACGGCCTGTGGTACTGGGAGCTGGGGCGGCGCATCGAGCTGCGTCAGGGCACCCTGGCCTTGCTGTCGCTGACCCTGCTGTTCAGCCTGGTGTCGAACGTGGCGCAGTTCGTGTTCGGCGGGCCCAGCCTGTTCGGCGGCTTGTCCGGGGTGCTGTACGGCCTGCTCGGGCACATCTGGCTGTACCAGTGGCTGGCGCCGAACCCGGTGTATCGCATGCCACGTGGCGTGCTGGTGATGATGCTGGTATGGCTGCTGCTGTGCCTGTCCGGGTTGATCACCCTGCTCGGCTTCGGCGCGATCGCCAACGCCGCCCACGTGGGTGGGCTGTTGGTCGGCTGCCTCAGCGGGCTCTTGGGCGGGGCACTGGCCCGGCGTAAACTGTCAGCTTGATTTTTGGAGACGCTATGTCCACTTTTGCGCAAATGATCGAAAACATCACCCCGGAGATCTACGCCAGCCTGAAACTGGCCGTGGAAATCGGCAAATGGTCCGACGGGCGCAAGCTCACCGCCGAGCAGAAGGAGCTGTCGTTGCAGGCCGTGATCGCCTGGGAGATGCAGAACCTGCCCGAAGACCAGCGTACCGGCTACATGGGCCCGCAGGAATGCGCCTCCAAGTCTGCGCCGGTGCCCAACATCCTGTTCAAGTCGGACGCGATCCATTGATCGAACTCGGCCGTGGTTCCATCAGCAAGATGACGGCGCGCCTCGAGCAGCCGGTCGTGCAATATGCGTTTCGCCTGGGCGACGTCGAAGTGCCGGTCAACCCCCTGCTGGGCAAGACCGTGCGTCTCGAATACCTGGGCGCGATCCACTGTACCCACTGCGGGCGCAAGACCAAGACCAGCTTCAGCCAGGGTTACTGCTACCCGTGCATGACCAGGCTGGCGCAATGCGACACCTGCATCATGAGCCCCGAGCGCTGCCACTACGAGCACGGCACCTGCCGTGACCCGGCCTGGGGCGAGCAGTTCTGCATGACCGACCACGTGGTGTACCTGGCCAACTCGTCGGGTATCAAGGTCGGCATCACCCGCGCCACCCAGCTGCCCACGCGCTGGCTCGACCAGGGCGCCAGCCAGGCCCTGCCGATCGTGCGGGTGGCCACCCGGCAGCAGTCCGGGCTGGTCGAGGACCTGTTCCGCAGCCAGGTGGCCGACCGCACCAACTGGCGCGCACTGCTCAAGGGCAACGCCGAGGCGGTCGACCTGGTGGCCGTGCGCGAGCAGTTGTTCGACAGCTGCAGTGAAGGTTTCAAGGGCCTGCAGGACCGCTTCGGCCTGCAGGCGATCCAGCCGCTGACCGACGTCGAGCCGATTGAAATCCGCTACCCGGTAGAGGCGTACCCGAGCAAGATCGTGAGCTTCAACCTGGACAAGAACCCTGTCGCCGAAGGCACCCTGCTGGGGATCAAGGGCCAGTACCTGATTTTCGATACCGGCGTGATCAATATTCGCAAGTACACGGCCTACCAGCTGGCCGTGCATCAGTAAAAGGACCGCCACATGCGTACCGAACAGCCGCAAGTGATCTACCTCAAGGACTATCAGGCACCCGAGTACCTGATCGACGAGACGCACCTGACCTTCGAACTGTTCGAGGACCACAGCCTGGTCCACGCGCAGCTGGTCATGCGCCGCAACCCGGCGCGCGGTGCCGGCCTGCCGGCGCTGGTGCTCGACGGCCAGCAGCTGGAACTGCTCAGCGTGGCGCTGGACGACCAGCCGCTGGGCGCTGACGACTACCAGCTCGACGACAGCCACCTGACCCTGCAGCCCACTGCCGAGCGCTTCACCCTCGACACCAGCGTGAAGATCCACCCCGAGACCAACACCGCGCTCGAGGGCCTGTACAAGTCCGGCGGCATGTTCTGCACCCAGTGCGAGGCCGAGGGCTTTCGCAAGATCACCTACTACCTCGACCGCCCGGACGTGATGAGCACCTTCACCACCACGGTGATCGCCGAGCAGCATCGCTACCCGGTCCTGCTGTCCAACGGCAACCCCATCGGCAGCGGGCCGCAGCAGGACGGTCGGCACTGGGCCACCTGGGAAGACCCGTTCAAGAAACCGGCCTACCTGTTCGCACTGGTGGCCGGCGACCTGTGGTGTGTCGAAGACACCTTCACCCGCCAGTCGGGGCGCGACGTGACCCTGCGCATCTATGTCGAGCCGGAGAACATCGACAAGTGCCAGCACGCCATGGTCAGCCTGAAGAAATCCATGCGCTGGGACGAAGAGGTGTATGGCCGCGAATACGACCTGGACATCTTCATGATCGTGGCGGTCAACGACTTCAACATGGGCGCCATGGAGAACAAGGGCCTCAACATCTTCAACTCCAGCTGCGTGCTGGCGCGTGCCGAGACCGCCACCGATGCCGCGCACCAGCGGGTCGAGGCGGTGGTGGCCCACGAGTACTTCCACAACTGGTCGGGCAACCGCGTGACCTGCCGCGACTGGTTCCAGCTGTCGCTCAAGGAAGGCTTCACGGTGTTCCGCGATTCCGAGTTCAGCGCCGACATGAACTCGCGCACGGTCAAGCGCATCGAGGACGTGGCCTACCTGCGTACCCACCAGTTCGCCGAAGACGCCGGCCCCATGGCCCACGCCGTGCGCCCGGACAGCTTCATCGAGATTTCCAACTTCTACACCCTGACCGTGTACGAGAAGGGCTCGGAAGTGGTACGCATGGTGCACACGCTGCTGGGTGCCGAAGGCTTTCGCAAGGGCAGCGACCTGTACTTCGAACGCCATGACGGCCAGGCCGTGACCTGCGACGACTTCATCAAGGCCATGGAAGACGCCAACGGCGTCGACCTGACCCAGTTCAAGCGCTGGTACAGCCAGGCCGGCACGCCGCGCCTGAACGTCAGCGAGGCGTACGACGCCGCTGCCCAGACCTACAGCCTGACCTTCAGCCAGAGCTGCCCGGCAACCCCGGACAAGGTCGAGAAGCAGCCGTTCGTGATCCCGGTCGAACTGGGCCTGCTCGATGCCCAGGGCAACGACATTGCCCTGCGCCTGCAAGGCGAAACGCAGGCGGGCGCGACCACGCGGGTGCTGTCGGTGACCGAGGCCGAGCAGACCTTCACCTTCGTCGACGTGGCCGCCAGGCCGTTGCCGTCGCTGCTGCGCGGCTTCAGTGCGCCGGTCAAGCTGAGCTTCCCGTACGACCGCGACCAACTCATGTTCCTGATGCAGCATGACAGCGATGGCTTCAATCGCTGGGAAGCCGGCCAGCAACTGTCGGTTCAGGTCTTGCAGGAACTGATCGCGCAGCATCAGCGCGGTGAAGCCCTGGTGCTCGATCAGCGCCTGGTCACTGCCCTGGGCAGCGTGCTGGCCAACGAGGCACTCGACCAGGCCATGGTCGCCGAAATGCTCTCGCTGCCGAGTGAGGCCTACCTCACCGAAATCAGCGAAGTGGCCGATGTGGACGCGATTCACGCGGCCCGCGACTTTGCCCGCCAGCAACTGGCCGAGCAGCTGTTCGACGCGCTGTGGGCGCGCTACCAGGCCAACCGTGCGGTCTCGCGCGAAACCGCCTATGTGGCCGAGGCCGAGCACTTTGCCCGGCGCAGCCTGCAGAACATCGCGCTGTCGTACCTGATGCTCACGGGCCGGGCGCAGGTGCTGGAGGCGACGCTCGAGCAGTTCGAGGCGTGCGACAACATGACCGAACGCCTGACCGCACTGGCCGTGCTGGTCAATTCGCCGTTCCAGGACGAGCGCGCCAGGGCCCTGCAAAGCTTTGCCGAGCACTTCAAGGACAACCCGCTGGTGATGGACCAGTGGTTCAGCGTGCAGGCGGGTAGCCCGTTGCCGGGCGGCCTGGCGCGAGTGCGTGGGTTGATGGAGCACCCGGCGTTCACCCTGAAGAACCCGAACAAGGTGCGCGCGTTGATCGGTGCGTTCGCCGGGCAGAACCTGGTCAACTTCCATGCGGCCGATGGCTCGGGTTATCGCTTCCTGGCGGACCTGGTGATCGAACTGAACGGCTTCAACCCGCAGATCGCCTCGCGCCAGCTGGCGCCGCTGACCCGCTGGCGCAAGTACGATGCCGCGCGCCAGGCGCTGATGAAGGCCGAGCTGGAGCGCATTCGCGGCTCGGGCGGGTTGTCCAGCGATGTGTTCGAGGTGGTGAGCAAGAGCCTGGCCTGAGGTTGAGGGCAGGTTGAACAGGGGGCTGGCCTTTTCGGGGCAGCCCCCTTTTTTATGATGAAGGTGCGGGAGGACAACGCGACATCCACGATCCAGAGGCCGCGCTTAACAAAACATAACGCGTTGTACGTTGTCATCCATTTCCAAAGCCTGCTAGCTTGAGGCCAGCATTCGCGGGGCTCTAGATTGCCGCTTCCAGCCCCGCCAGTAGCACCGAATAACAATAATGTGGGAGAGGACTATGAATGTATTCACGGCCAGCGTCTTGCTGAGCCTGGGCCTGGGGCTGTTCGCCGCAACCGCCGGGGCTGCCGATGACGGCCCGACACCGCAGACGGTGTATTCACAGACCTCGAACAAGGCCTCCCACAGCCTGCTGATCGACATCGCCAAGGCCGGGCCGCGCCTGGTGGCGGTGGGCGAACGCGGGCATATCCTCTTCTCCGACGACCAGGGCCAGAGCTGGACCCAGGCCCGCGTACCCAGCCGCCAACTGCTCACTGCCGTGTACTTCGCCGATGCCAAGCACGGCTGGGCGGTCGGCCATGATGCGCAGATCCTCGCCAGCAGCGACGGCGGCGCCACCTGGAGCAAACAGTTCGAAGACCCGTCCCGCGAATCCCCGCTGCTGGATGTCTGGTTCCAGGACACCCGGCACGGGCTGGCCGTGGGGGCCTATGGCAGCCTGTTCGAAACCACCGACGGCGGCGCGCACTGGCAGGACGTCGCAGAGCGCCTCGACAACCCCGATCAGTATCACCTCAACGGCATCGCTGCCGTGAAGGACGCGGGCCTGTTCATCGTGGGCGAGCAGGGCAGCATGTTCCGCTCCCGCGATGCCGGGCAGACCTGGGAACACCTCGACGGCCCCTACGAGGGCTCGCTGTTCGGAGCGATCGGTACCGCCCGCGCCGATACCTTGCTGGTCTACGGCCTGCGCGGCAACCTGTACCGTTCCAGCGATTTCGGCAGCACCTGGCAGGCCATCGCGCTCCAGGGCGAGCGCGGTGCGCTCGAATTCGGCCTGGCAAGCGCTACGCTACTCGAAGACGGCAGCCTGGTGCTGGTGGGCAACGGCGGCAGCGTGTTGCGCAGCACCGATGACGGCCAGAGCTTCAGCGTGTTCAACCGGCCCGACCGTATCGCCCTTTCGGGCGTGAGCGGCCAGGCCGATGGGCAGCTGATCCTGGTCGGCCAGGGCGGGGCACGCCTGGCTACCGCCACCGGCGCCGCGAGGGCGCAACCATGAGCAGTCAGGAGTCGTTCAACATGCAGCACAACCAGGACAAGGCGAGCCTGCTCGAGCGCCTGATATTCAACAACCGCCCGGCGGTGATCGGCATCTGTGTGCTGGTGAGCCTGTTCCTGTTCTGGCAGGCCATGCTGATTCGCCCGTCCACCAGCTTCGAGAAGATGATCCCGCTGGAGCATCCGTTCATCCAGAACATGATCGAGCACCGCAACGACCTGGCCAACCTGGGCAACACCGTGCGGATCTCGGTGGAGGCCAAGGACGGTGACATCTTCAGCAAGGCGTACATGGAGACCCTGCGCCAGATCCACGACGAGGTGTTCTACATTCCTGGCGTCGATCGTTCGGCGCTCAAGTCGCTGTGGAGCCCCAGCGTGCGCTGGACCGAGGTGACCGAGGAGGGCTTCGCCGGTGGCGAGGTGATCCCGCAGACCTACGACGGTTCGCCCGACAGCCTGGAGCAACTGCGCAACAACGTGCTCAAGTCCGGTCAGGTCGGCCGGCTGGTGGCCAACAACTTCAAGTCGAGCATCGTCGATGTGCCGCTGCTCGAATCCTACCCCGACCCCAACGACCCGGGGCGCCAGATCAAGCTCGACTACCAGGCGTTCTCGCACCAGCTCGAAGACCTGATCCGCAACAAGTTCGAGGCGCAGAACCCCAACGTCAAGATCCACATCGTGGGCTTTGCCAAGAAGGTCGGCGACCTGATCGACGGCCTGATGATGGTGGTGATGTTCTTCGGCATCGCCCTGGTGATCACCTGGGTGCTGCTGTACTGGTTCACCTGGTGCATCCGCAGCACCATTGCCGTGCTCATCACCACCCTGGTGGCGGTGGTGTGGCAACTGGGGCTGATGCACGCGGTGGGCTTCGGGCTCGACCCGTATTCGATGCTGGTGCCGTTCCTGATCTTCGCCATCGGCATCTCCCACGGGGTGCAGAAGATCAACGGCATCGCCTTGCAGTCCAGCGAGGCCGAGAACGCGCTGACTGCGGCGCGGCGTACCTTCCGCCAGCTGTTCCTGCCGGGCATGATCGCCATCCTGGCCGATGCGGTGGGCTTCATCACCTTGCTGATCATCGACATCGGGGTCATCCGTGAACTGGCCATCGGTGCCTCGATCGGCGTGGCGGTGATCGTGTTCACCAACCTGATCCTGCTGCCGGTGGCGATCTCCTATGTGGGCATCAGCAAGAAGGCCATCGAACGCAGCAAGAAGGATGCGACCCGCGAGCATCCGTTCTGGCGCCTGCTGTCCAGCTTCGCCAGCCCCAAGGTGGCGCCGGTGTCGGTGCTGCTGGCGCTGGCGATGTTCGGTGGCGGCCTGTGGTACAGCCAGAACCTGAAGATCGGCGACCTCGACCAGGGTGCGCCGGAGCTGCGTCCGGATTCGCGCTACAACAAGGACAACGCCTTCATCATCGACAACTACTCCACCAGCTCCGACGTGCTGGTGGTGATGGTCAAGACCCCGACCGAAGGCTGCTCGGTGTACAAGACCATGGCGCCGGTCGACGAGCTGATGTGGAAGATGGAGAACACCCCCGGGGTGCAGTCGGCGATCTCGCTGGTGACCGTGTCCAAGCAGATGATCAAGGGCATGAACGAGGGCAACCTGAAATGGGAAAGCCTGTCGCGCAACCCGGACATCCTCAACACCTCGGTGTCGCGTGCCGAGGGCCTGTACAACGCCGACTGCTCGCTGGCGCCGGTGCTGGTGTTCCTCAACGACCACAAGGCCGAGACCCTCGACCGCGTGGTGGATGCGGTCAAGGCATTCGCTGCCGAGCATGACCAGGAGGGCCTGGAGTTCCTGCTGGCGGCGGGCAACGCAGGGATCGAGGCGGCCACCAACGAGGTGATCCGGTCGGCCGAGCTGACCATCCTGATCCTGGTGTACCTGTGCGTGGCGGTGATGTGCATGATCACCTTCCGCTCGTTTGCTGCCACCCTGTGCATCGTGCTGCCGCTGGTGCTGACCTCGGTGCTGGGCAACGCGCTGATGGCGTTCATGGGCATCGGCGTCAAGGTCGCGACCTTGCCGGTGGTGGCGCTGGGCGTGGGCATCGGCGTGGACTACGGGATCTACATCTACAGCCGCCTGGAGAGCTTCCTGCGCGCCGGCCTGCCGTTGCAGGAGGCCTACTACCAGACGCTGCGCTCCACCGGCAAGGCGGTGCTGTTCACCGGGTTGTGCCTGGCGATCGGGGTGTGCACCTGGATCTTCTCGGCCATCAAGTTCCAGGCCGACATGGGCCTGATGCTGACCTTCATGCTGCTGTGGAACATGTTCGGTGCGCTGTGGCTGTTGCCGGCGCTGGCACGCTTCCTGATCAAGCCGGAGAAGATGGCGGGCACCCAGAGCAAGTCGATTTTCGCGCACTGACACACTGCGTCGTTTTCATCGCGGGTCAAGCCCGCTCCCACAATGACTACCGCGGTCCTTGTAGGAGCGGGCTTGACCCGCGATGCTTTTAAGGTTGGGGTATCATGCGTGTTTAATCAGGGATACCCCCCATGACCACCCTTGCCCAAGCCCTTGAATCCTGCGACATGCTGTTGATCGATGGCCTGCACGCATTCGACTTCACCTTCGACGATACGGGCCTGCGCATCGAATTGATGGACGGCCGTGCGTTGAAGAAATGGCAGTTCAGCCCCGAGCAGATCGGCAACGCGACGCTTGCCGGCGAGCACTGGCAGCTCAGCGACGACACGGGCGAGCATCAACTAGTCTGCATGAGTGCCTTGCGCGCTTCTGAAGAGGACGACGATGAAACGCCAGCTGATGTCCCTGCTGACCGCTAGTGCCATGGCGCTGACGCTCAACGCCCATGGCCATGAACTGCTGGTGGGCACCCATGACGGGATCTACCGCTACCGCTTCGACAGCCAGCGCGGCCAGCTCGACCCCACGCCCCTGCAAGTGCTCAGAAGCAGCAACCCGTCCTGGCTGACGCTGTCGCCGGACCGGCGCAACGTGTTCGCGGTGAACGAGAACGGTGACGGCCAGGGCCAGGTCAGCAGCTTTGCCCGGGCGCATGACAGCGGTGAACTGAGCCTGTCGAGCCAGGTGTCCAGCGACGGTGACGAACCGACCCACTCGAGCCTGAGCCTGGATGGGCGTTATCTGTTCGTGGCCAACTACGGCGTCAAGCCTGAGCCGGGCGGCAGCCTCAGCGTGTTGCCGGTCGCCGCCGGTGGCCGTTTGTCGGCGTCGGTGCAGCAGGTGCGCCATGTGGCCAGCGGGGTGAACCCCGAGCGCCAGGCCGGGCCGCATGTGCATTCGGTGGTGCCGTCCCCGGACGGGCGATACCTGTTTGCCAGCGACCTTGGCGCCGACCAGGTGATCGGCTACCGCTACCAGCCCCAGACCCCGACCCGGCCACTGGGCGCGGCAACCCCGGTCGTCCTGCCGCCGGGCAGCGGGCCGCGTCACCTGGCGTTCGGTCCAAACGGCAAGCATGCCTACCTGACCCTGGAAATGAGTGCACAGCTGGTGGTGTTCGACTACCAAGACGGCACCCTGAGCCAGCGCCAGATCCTGCCGTTGACCGAACAGGCCGATGCCGCGGCCAAGGCGGCCAGCGCGGTGCATGTGTCCGCCGACGGGCGCTTCGTGTACGTGAGCAACCGCGGCACCCGCAACGAACTGATCGTGTTCGCCATCGACCGTCAGGATGGCAGCCTGCGCCAGGTGCAGCGCCGTTCGGTGGAGGGTGATCACCCGCGCGAGTTCACCCTGGACCCGACCGGGGGCTACGTGCTGGTCGGCAACCAGCAGAGCAACCAGATCGTGGTGATCCGGCGCGATGCGCAGACCGGCCTGCTGGGCGAGGTGGTGCAGACGCTGGCACTGCAATCGCCTTCGGACCTCAAGTTCGTCGACTGAACTATCAATCGCCTTGATATTCGCTACTGGCGCAATGAATTTTTCAGTGCGCCGGCAGCGGCGTAGGTTTGAACCACGGCCCAACCGGCCACTTCAACCTGACGCTTTCGAGGGCATTGCCATGAACTTCAATCTTTTTTCGGTTATCGCGGCTTCGGCCATTTCTGCCTCCGTGGTGCTGCCTGCCGGCGCCCAGGTCGAGATCCGCGAGAAAAAATCCTCCACCCCGAGCTACACCCAGAAGTACCTGCAGCAAAGCGCGAATTTCTATGCGGCGCTGGATCACAAGGTCCAGCACTGATCGTTTCCGGTGCTGACCTTGTAGCGTCAGTACCGGCCCCTTCGCTGGTCAGCGTGCCATGATCGCCTTGAACAGCGCCGACTCCAGCCACCCCTGCAACCACACGCGCAAGCGCGGGTAGGGCGCTGTGGCAAACCAGTCCGGCTCGACCCCGGCAAACTGGCGAACGAATGGCATCAGCGCCACGTCCGCGATGCTCGGGTGCGCCGTCACCAGGTAGGCCTGCCGCTCGAGGCGCTGTTCCAGGTCCAGCAGTACCGCCTCGGCCAGCGCACGATACGTCTCGCGCGACTGCTCCGGGTAACGCTCGGCATACTTGTAGTGATTGAGCTGCTGCTTGAACAGCGTGTCATTGCGCTCGATCAGTTGCGTGGCCTGCTGCGCTGCGTTCGGGTCGTCCCGCAGCGCCCAGTTTTGCGGATCATGCCGGGCCAGCGCCCAGTGCATGATCTGCAGGCTTTCCTCCAGTACCTCACCGTCCACGCTCAACACCGGCACCGTGCCCTTGGGCGACAGCGCCAGCATGTCGGCCGGCTTGGCCTTCAGGCTCACTTCGCAGATCTGCACCGGGCAACCGGCGTAGCGCAAGGCCATGCGCGCACGCATCGCGTAGGGGCAGCGGCGGAACGAATACAGGATCATCCGCTGACCTCCACCGTGCTCAACCCATTGCCCTGGCGCCGCACCTGGATCTGCACCGGGATCCGCTCATGCATTTCCTGCACGTGGGAGATCACCGCCACCTTGCGGCCCTGGGCCTGCAGGCCATCCAGCGCGTCCATGGCCAGTTGCAGCGACTCCGGGTCGAGGCTGCCGAAGCCTTCGTCGATGAACAGCGACTCGATGCGCAAGGTGCTCGAGGCCATCGAGGCCAGGCCCAGCGCCAGTGCCAGCGACACCAGGAAGGTCTCGCCGCCGGACAGCGAGTGCACCGAACGCAGTTCGTCGCCCATCTCGGTATCCAGTACCAGCAGCCCCAGCGCGCTGCCGCCACGCTTGAGCCGGTAGCGCCGTGCCAGCTGGCGCAACTGGGCGTTGGCGTGGTGCACCAACAGATCGAGGTTGTAGCCCTGGGCGATCTTGCGGAACACGTCGCCGGTGGCCGAGCCGATCAGCGCGTTCAGGCGTGCCCAGCGCTGCCACTGGGCATAGGCCTGGGCGATGCGCTCGGCCAGGGCCTGGTTGGCCAGTTGCCGGCGCTGGTCGTCGGCCTGCTCGGCGCGCAGTTCGGCGCACTGCTGTTCGCTGATCACCAGGTGTTGCTGCAGCTCGCTCAGCGCCTGCTCCAGCTGCTCGGCGGGTACCTCGCCGCTGGCCTGGGCCTGATGCTGCTGCAGGCGCTGTTCGCGCTCTGCGACGAGCACGCCGGCCTGCTCGATGGCCTTTTCTGCCTGTTGCAGGCGCTGGCGCAGTTGACTGACCTGCTCGTCATCCACCGTCAGCAGCTGGTCCAGCCCGGTATCGTCGAGTTCCGGGTGACCCTGGCGCCATTGCCCGATGGCGTGGTCGAGCTGCTGGCTTTCCTGCTCCAGGGCGCCCAGACGCTGTTCGTCTGCCTTGAGTTCGGCCGCCCGTTCGATGGCCTGGGCCTGGGCCTGCTGCAACTGCTGGCCGGTCGTTGCCTGCGTGCTGCGCGCTGCCTCGACCTGCTGCTCCAGGTGCTGCTGCCAGTGCTCGGCACCGGCATGCTCGCCAATCAGCGCGGTCAGGGCGTCGCGGGCCTGTTGCTGCTGGGTGCGCAGTGCATCGACCTGTTGCTGCACGGCCTGATGGCTGAGTTCGAGCGCCTGTTGCTGCACCTGGGTCTTTTCAAGCTGCTGCTGACGCTCGGCGTTTTCCTGCTGCTCGTCCTTTTGCCGGTCCAGCAGCTCCAGGCGCTGGGCCAGTTGCTGGTCCAGTTGCAGGAAGGTCGCGGCGGGCTCCTGGCGCAAGGCGTCGAGAATGTCGCCTGGCAGCAGCGTGGCGAAGCCGGCCAGCGCCTGCTCCAGGTGTTCGTCGTCGGCCTGCAGCGCATGCTGTTGCTGGCTCAGGTGGTGCGCGGCCTGCTGGTTCGCCTCGGCGCTCGCCTGCACCTGCTGCTGCACACGGGCGGCATCTTTCTGCAGGGTCAGCAGGGTAGCGAGGCGTTGCTCGTCGCGGGCGATGTCGTCGTTCAGGCGGCGTAGCTGATGCTCCAGCCAGGCCGAGCGCTCGCCCACATCCTGTGCCGAGAGTTGCGCATACAGCGCGTGCGCCTCCAGGCCAGGAGCCAGTGCCTGCTGCTGGACGGCCAGTTGTTCCTGCTGGTGCAGGTACTCCTTGATCTGGCCATTCACGCCGCCCAGGGTGCTGCGCAGTTCGTCGAGCTTGAGCTTGAGCGCCTCCACCGCCTGCAGGGCGCCGGCCTCTTCAGTCTGGTCGTGCCGGCCGAGACTTTGCAGCAGGGCTTCGGGCTGGTGATAGGGGTGCTCCTGGCTGCCACACACCGGGCAGGGCTGGTCGTCCTGCAACTGCGCGCGCAGTTCCTCGACGCTGGCGCTGCGGGCCAGGCGCTGACGTTCGAGCACCTGGCGGGTGACCTGCAGGGCCTGTTCGGCGGCGGTCAGCTCGGTCTTGCCCTGCAGGCCTTCGGCGATCAGGCCTTCACGCTGTTGCTGGGCCGCCTGCTGGCGCTCGCGCAGGGCCTGGGCGCGTTGCGTGAGCTCCTGCTGGCTGGCCCACAGGCGGGACAGCTCTTCGACGGCGCGCTGTTGCTTGCGGTTGTCCTGCAGCAGGGTGCCGAGCAGGTCGATCTGTTCGGCCAGCGCCTCGGGCTCGGCGCCGGCCTCGTGGTAGAGCAGGGCCAGGCTTTCACGGTGTGCCTGCAACTGGCGTGCGCATTCATCGGCGCGCTGCTGCAGGCCGGGCAGTTCCTCGCGGCCCTGGCTGAGGCGGTTGCCGACCAGCATCAGTTGCTGCAACTGGGCGCGGTAGGCGTTCCAGGCATCACCGATGCTGGCCAGGTGAGCGCTCTGGCTCAACTGCTCGTCGACCTGGGCCAGGCGCTGGTGGGTGAGCTGCTGGCGCTCGATCAGCGCCTGGATCTGCTGCTGGCCTTGGCGACTGGCTTGCTCGGCCTGCTGACATTGAACGTTGCGCTGGTCAAGTTCCTGCTCCAGGCGCGCCAGCGTCTGCTGCTCGGCGAAGGCCTGGCGCAGCAGCGGCGCGCATTCGGTCTGCCGGGCCAGGGCTGTGGCCAGGTGCTCACCGGCGGCTTGCTGCGCCTGTTCAAGCTGCTGCAGGCGTTGCTGCAACTCGGCCTGCTGCTGGCGTTGCTGCTGGATGCTCGCTGCCAGTGGGCTGAGCTGGCTGGCCAGTTCCCGCTGGCGGGCGAACTGATGGCGCTGCGGGGCGAGTTGTTCGAGGCGGCTCAGGTTCAGGCGTTCGCCCTGCAACTGCGCCCACTGTTGCTGGGCGCTGTGCAACTGCTCGCTGGCGGCGGCCTGCTGGTCCTGCAGCTGCTTGAGTTCGGCGAACCAGCTGCGCTGCTGTTCGAGCAGGCGCAGGCGGGCCTGTTCGGCCTTGAGCTGGCGCTGCGCCTCGGCGAGGCGCTGGTCGAGCTCGGCGCGTGCCTCGTCGGCCATCGGCATCACGCCCTGGGCCTGGTCGGTGAGCGCCTTGTGCGCCTCTTCGGCCTCCTTGCTCTTGCTGTAGGCGCGCCGGCCCAGCTGGCTGTAGATGGCGGTGTTGGTGAGCTTTTCGAGCAGTTCGCTGCGTTCCTTGTCGTCGGCCTTGAGGAACGCGCTGAATTCGCTCTGCGCCAGCATCACGGCGCGGGTGAACTGTTCGAAGTTCAGGCCCAGGCGGGCCTCGATCATCTGCTCGTATTCGCGCTTGCTCTGGTTGCTCAGCAACTGGTTGCTGTCCAGGTCGTGCAGGCTCTGGCGGCTGCCCTGCAACTTGCCGGTGGGTTTGTCACGGGCGCGGTTGGCTTCCCAGCGGGCGCGGTAATGGCGCCCGTCGATGCCGACGAAGTCGACTTCGGCAAAGCCGCTGCCGGTGCCGCGGCGCAGCAGGGTGCGCGGGTCGCTGGTGAGTATTTCGCTGTCGACCTCGGGCAGCTTGGTCTCGCGGCCGATGTTGTTCAGCCGCGGCACCGCGCCGAACAGCGCCAGGCACAAGGCGTCGAGCAGGGTGCTCTTGCCGGCCCCGGTCGGCCCGGTGATGGCGAACAGGCCGGCGCTGGCCAGCGGCTCGCAGGTGAAGTCGATCTCGAACGGGCCGGCCAGGGAGGCGAGGTTCTTCAGGCGAATGGCAAGAATCTTCATGGCTGTTCCTCCTCCTGCTGCACGTCCTGCAACAGCAGGGCGAAGTCGGCCAGGGTCTGTTCGTCGACGCTGGTGCCGTAGGCCTGTTCCCAGGCACGGCTGAACAGGTCGTGGGGGCTGAGCTGGCCCAGCTCGATCAGGCGGGTGTCATCCTCGCCGTCGCTGGCGCCGGTGCCGGCGTATTCGGCGGCGATGCGTACCAGGCGCACGGCCTTGCCTTGCAGGCAGGCTTCGAGCTGCTGGCGCAGGTCGGGCTGCGGTTCGTCCAGGCGCACCCGCACCTCCAGCCAGGGCTGGCGCTGCGGGTCGTCGAGCAGGTCGACCTGGGGCAGTTGCCCGAGTTGTTCGAGAATCTCCACCAGCGGCGCCGGGCCCAGGCGTTGCAGGGGCACGGCACGCGGTATCAGGCGTGGTTCGACACTGGTCAGGGTGGCGCCGTCGAGTTCGACTTCGAGGATCTGGTGCTGATAGCCGATTTCGGAGAACGACAGCGGAATCGGCGAGCCGCTGTAGCGGATGCGGTCTTCGCGGTTGACCTTCTGCGGCTTGTGCAGGTGGCCCAGGGCAACGTAGCTGATCTGGCTGCCGAACAGGCTGGCGGGCAGGGCCTCGGCATTGCCGATGATCAGGCTGCGCTCGGAGTCTTCCGATACCGAGCCGCCGGCCATGTGTGCGTGGCTCACGGCGATCAGCGCCTGGCCAGGCTTGCGTTGCTTGAGGGCGGCCTCGATCAGCCATTCGTGCACCTGGCCGATGCCGCGCAGGTAGTCGTCACCCAGGTGCGCACCGGTGACTTCGGCCGGGCGCAGGAAGGGCAGGGCCAGGCACCAGGCGGTCACCTTGCCCTTGGCGTTGGTCAGCGGCACCAGCAGGCGCTCGCTGTCGAGCTGGCCGTCGTCGAGCCAGTGCACGCGACCCAGGGCGTAGGTCCTGAGACGGCGCATCAGCGGTGCGGGCAATTCGATGCGCGAGCCGGAGTCGTGGTTGCCGGCGATCATCACGATGTTCAGCCTGGGCTGCTGTTCGTGGGCCTGGACGATGAAGTCGTAGAGGCGCTCCTGCGCTTTGACCGGCGGGTTGACGGTGTCGAAGATGTCGCCGGCGATCAGCAGCGCGTCAGGCTGGCGCAGCTTGAGCTGGCCGAGCAGCCAGTCGAGAAAGCAGGCATGTTCGAAGTCGCGCTCCTGGCCATGCAGGGTTTGCCCCAGGTGCCAGTCGGAGGTGTGAAACAGACGCATTGGAAGTCCCGTGAAGGTCGAGCCGGTAGCCGGCTATGGTAACGCGGGTGGCAGGTTTTGGGGGCTGCGATAGCCCCTGCGCAGGCGCCGCGTTATTTGGGATAGAGCGGCGGCAAGCTGCCGTTCTCGGCGGCGCTCGGCTGCGCCTGTTCGGCTGCGGGAATGGTGCCGATCGCCCGCCACAGTTCATCGCCCTGCCAGTATTGCCCGCTCTCGCTGTACAGCGCGCCGTTGAGCCCGTCCAGCGCATCCGACAGCGGCACGAAGCGCGCCGCCATCTCGGCCAGGGTCTCGGGCTGCTGGCGGGCCCAGGCATCCAGCGCCTGGCGGGTGGCCTGCGGGTCGTTGGCCTGACAGGCACGCTTGAGGTCGTCGAGCAGGGTGCGCGGGCTCGGCCCGCTCTGCGCCGCACGCATTACCGCCGGCTGCGAGCGTGCGCGCCACCACAGGGCGAAGCCGAGCAGGGTGGTCAGGGCCAGCAGCAGCGTACTCAGTTGCCACGGCCATAGCGGCCGGTTCTCGAGGTTGACGACGCTGGCCGGGGTGTCTGCCGTGAGGGCCGGGTTGTCTTCGATCTTCAACCCGCGCGCCGGCAGGCTGGTGCGCTCCACGTGCTGTTCGCGGGTGTTCCACCACACCACCTCGAGGCTCGGCAGTTCCAGTGCGCCACTGTGGGTCGGCACCAGCGCCTCGCGTTCCTCGCGCAGGCCTACCAGCCCGCGTTCGCTGACCTCTTCACGCAGTTGCGGCTGATCCGGGTATCGGCGCAGGCCGTTGACTTCGGTGGCGGGCAGCGGTGGCAGTTGCGCACTGGACAGCCCGTCGGCGCTGAGGATCACGCTGCGCGTCAGCGAGTCGCCGATCTGGGTCGGGGTCTGCGCCGGGTCCGGGCTCCAGCGTTCCTCAAGGCTCAGGCTGCGTGCCGGCAGCCACGGCTGGTCAGCGGGGTACTCGGCCGGTATCGGCAGCACCTGCAAGGGCAGCGGCGTGGAACTGACCCGTACCTGCTTGCCACGTGCCGCGCCGCTGTCGCCCTGGGCCGGCTCGTCGGCGCTGGTGGCGCTGAAGGTCAGGGCGGGTATGCTCAGTGCGCCGCTTTGCTGGGGGAAGATCGCGTAGCGCATCTCGATCACGCCAAAGCGCACGCCGTTGATCAGTTTTTCATAGGTGCGCGACTCGCCCAGCGGTTCGACCCGGGCATTGGCGATCACCAGCGGGCTGAGGCTGCTGTCATCGTAAAGCGACACCGAGTGGTAGATGCGCAGGGTCAGTACGGCCTGGGCCTGCACGTACACGCTGTCTGCGTCCAGGCTGGCATCGATGCTCACCGGCGCCTGGCTGATGTCGCTGGCCGCCTCGGCCGGCAGTACCTGCAACGTCACCGGCTGGCTCTGCGCCTCGCCCAGGTGCAGCACCGGCACCTGGACCGTGCCGCTCTGGCGCGGGCGCAGGGTGATGATCCAGCGGGTATTGGCCTGGGTCTGGCCGTCGAGGCTCTTGAGGCTGTTGACCTGGCGCGTGTCGCGCACTTCGAAGTCGGCCTGCAGCGGGGTCAGGTCGGGCTTGCCGAACTGGGTCACGTCTTCGATTTCCAGGGTCAGCTCCAGGGTTTCGCCCGCGATCAGGCGGCTGCGGTCGACGCTGGCGAGCAGCGTCGCCGCCTGCACCTGCAGGGCGAACAAGAAGCTGAAAACCAGGGCGCAGACGCGGATCATTTGGGGTTTTCCTGATGCAGTTGCTGTTCGTACCAGAACTTGCGGCGCAACAGCTCGGACGGGTTGTCCGGGATCTGGCGCAGCCATTGTTCCAGGGCCTGGCGCTGCTCGGCATCCAGGGTGCTGTCGACGGGGCGCTGCGGTGGCCGGGTGGTGTCTTCGTCCGGCGGCTCGCTGGCGTTGTGCGCGTGCTCTGGCGCGGTGGCGGTGTCTTCGCCGGCGCCGGCCTTGGCATCGCCCTGGCTGCTGTCGCTGCTGTTCGATTGCTGGCCGTTGCTGGCCGAATCGGTCGGCAGGTCGGGCCGGCCCTGAGGCGGGTCTTCGGTGGCCGGCGGTTGCTGGGGCTGTTCGGGCTGGCGGCGCAGCATTTGCTCTACCAGGTCCTTGTTGGCCTGGGCCGCTTCCAGCTCGGGCTCCAGCTCCAGGGCCTGCTCCCAGGCATCCACGGCCGCCTCCAGTTCGCCGCTGCGGGCCAGGGCATTGCCGCGATTGTAATGGGCGCTGGCGCTGCTGGCCCGTGCGAATTCACGGGCGGCGCCAGCATAGTCGCCAGCCTGGTACAGCGCCATGCCTTTCCATTGCGGGTCTTCGAAGTGGCGGGCGGCCTCGGCCGGACGCTGCTGTTCGAGCAGGCGCTGGCCCTGCTGGTCGGGACGCAGCCACAGGTCGTTGAAGGTGAAGGCGTAGCTCGGTTGCGGCAGCAGGCCGAGCAGCAGCGGCAGGCAGAACAGCCAGCCACGCCGGCCAGCGCACGCGGCCAGCAGCAGTAGCGGGATCAGCAGCCAGTAGCCCTGGTCGGCCCAGCTGTCCAGTTGCAGGGTCTGGCCGTCGGCGCGCAGCGCCTGGGGATTGTCGAACAGGCCCAGGCCGCGCAGGTCGAGGTCGTCGATGCGCGCCTTGCGGTAACGCCCGCCGGTACTGTTGATGAAGGCCTTGAGCTCGGCGCTGTCCAGGCGCGGAACCAGGATTGCCCCGTCCGCGTCCTTGAGGTATTCGCCGTTGGTCTGCCTGACCGGCGCGCCTTCGGGGGTGCCCACGCCCAGCATCAGCAGCTTGGGACCATGACGCCCCAGTGCCTGGGTGATGCCCTGACGTTCCTGCGGGCTGAGCGAGGAGCCGATCAGCAGCAGGCGCCCCTGGCCCAGCGCGCCCTGGGCCAGCAGTGCCAGCGCCTTGCGTACCGCCAGGTCGGCGCGCTGACCAGGTTGCGGCATGATGGCGGGGTCCAGGGCGTCGAGCAGGTTGCGGCTGGTGGCCAGGTCGTCGGACAGTGGCACCAGGGTGTGTGCGCTGCCGGCATACACGATGATCGCGGTCTGGCTGTCGCGGCGGTGTTCGAGCAGGTCGAGCAGCTTGCGCCTGGCCTGCTGCAGGCGGTTGGGCGGGGTGTCGTCGGCGAGCATCTGCGGGGTCAGTTCGAGCATGACCACCAGCGGGTCGGCGGCGCGCTGGCGGGTCTCTTCCAGGCGCTCCCAGCTGGGGCCGACCAGGGCCAGCACGGCCAGCAGCCAGGCCAGGCCCAGGGCGATCCACGGCAGCTTGCTGTCGCGGCCATTGCCGCCGCCCAGCAGCACGGCATGGAACGCCGCGGGCAGGATCATCTGCCAGCGTCCGGCGCGCTTTTGCCGGTGCCACAGCTTCCACAGCAGCCAGCCGAGCAGCGGCAGCAGCAACAGCCAGGCCGGGCGCAACCATTGGGGCCAGAGCTCGATCATCGACGCCTCCGCAGGCGCAGGCGCTTGAGGCGCTCGCGCCATTCGGGGTGCGGCTGCAGAAAGTGCGGCCGGCGCAGCAGGCGTTGCAGCAGGTTGTCGGGCCAGCGATCGCGCACCACCAGCAGTACGCTCAGGCCCAGCGCCAGGGCCAGCGGCCAGCTGTACAGGGCATGCGCGGTACGCGCCTGGGTCGGTTGCTGGGCTACCGGCTCGAGGCGGTCGAGGGTCTGGCCGATGGCGTTGAGTTCGTTGCCGTCGCGGGCGCGGAAGTAGGCGCCGTGGGTGACCTCGGCGATCTCCCTGAGCGAGGCTTCGTCCAGGTCCAGGCTCGGGTTGAGCCCGAGCATGCCGGCGGTGCCGGTTTCGTCCGGGTCGGCGCCGATGCCGATGGTGTAGATCCTGATGCTTTCCTGGGCGGCCAGGCGCGCGGCGGTCAGCGGGTGGATCTGCCCGCCGTTGTTGGCGCCATCGGTCAGCAGAATCAGCACGCGGCTTTGCGCAGGGCGCATGCGCAGGCGCTTGACCGCCAGGCCGATGGCATCGCCAATGGCGGTGTTCTTGCCGGCGATACCGATCTGCGCCTCGTCGAGAAAGCTGCGCACGGTGCGTCGGTCGAACGTCAGCGGGGCCTGCAGGTAGGCCTGGCTGCCGAACAGGATGAGCCCCACGCGGTCGCCTTCACGCGCTTGCAGAAAGTCGCCCATCAGTTGCTTGACCAGGGTCAGGCGGCTGACGTCCTCGTCGTCCCAGCGCATGTCGGGGAAGTCCATCGAGCCGGATACATCCACCGCCACCAGCAGGTCGCGCCCACTGGCGGCCACCGGCAGCGGCTCGCCCAGCCATTGCGGGCGCGCGGCGGCGCACAGCAACAGCAGCCACACCAGCACGAACGGCGCCTGCTGGCGCCAGGTCGGCAGGTTGAGCCGCGCGCGGCGCCCGGCCAGGCCTTCGAGTTCGTCCAGAAAGCTCACCTTGAGCACCGGTTCGCCGCTGTCGGCGGCCGGCAGCAGCAGGCGGGCCAGCCACGGCAGCGGCAACAGCGCGAAGACCCACGGCCAGGCCAGTTCAAACATGTTTGCGAATCCAGGTGTCGACCGCCTGGTTGAGCCCGGCGATGGCCTTGTCGTCAAGCCGGCACTCGGGCTTGTAGGCGCCTTCCACCAGTACCATCCAGCGGGTCAGGCCGGCGGCCGGGCAGCGGTTGTCGAGAAACGCCAACCACTTGCGCCCGTTGAGGGTGTGACTGTGGCTGTCGGGGTAGTGGTTGCGGCACAGGCGTTTGAGCAGGGCGTTGATCTGCTGCAGCCAGGCGCCGGCCGGTGCGCCGTCGTAGGGCTTGGGCAGCGCCGCCAGCTCTGCCAGGGCGGCGATGCGGATCGGTTCCAGCGGTTGTTCGGCGCGTGGCAGCGGAGCCTTGCGCGGGCGCCAGTGACGCAGCCGCCACAGGCCCCAGGCGAGCACGGGCAGCAATGCCAGCAGCACCCACCAGCCCGGCGCGGGCGGCCACGCGCCGATGGGGGCGGGGGCGATCAGCGGTTGCAGTGCGTCCAGTGGGTTCATCGGCTTTTACCCGAGCGTTGCGGGTCGAGGTATTCGCGCAGTTGCTCGATCATTTCGCTCTGCGTGCTCAAGGGCATCAGCACCACGCGCAGTTTCTGGGCCAGCAGTTCCCAGCGTTCGATGCGTGCCTCGCTCTGCTGGCGATAGCTCTTGCGCAGGTTGGCATCCAGGGTATCGAGCTCCAGCTGTGCGCCGCGCTGGGCAAAGCGCAACAAGCCGGCGGCGGGCAGGGCGTGGTCGAGTGGGTCGGACACCGGCAGCAGCAGCAGGTCGCAGTGGCGCGCCAGCAGGCTCATCTGTTGCTCCACCCCGGGGGTGAGCGCGCGTTCGTCGCAGATCACGATGGCCAGGCTGCCCGGGCGCAGCACTTCGCGGGCGCGGCGCAGGGCGATGTTGAGGTTGTCGCCCTGGGGCTGGGCCTCGGTGTGCAGCGACTGGTTGACCCGCGCCAGGCGGTTGAGCAGTTGCAGCAGGCTCTGCTTGCTGCGCCGTGGCTTGATTTCATAGTGCTCGTTGTCGCCGAACACCAGGCCGCCGATGCGGTCGTTGTGGCCCAGCGCGGCCCAGCCGATCAGGGCGGCGGCCTGGGCGGCAAGTACCGACTTGAACATCAGCCCGGAGCCGAAGAACAGGCGTCGGCTCTGTTCGACCAGGATGAAAATGGGCCGCTCGCGCTCTTCGTGGAACAGCTTGGTGTGGGGTTCCTGGGTGCGGGCGGTGACTCGCCAGTCGATGTTGCGCACATCGTCGCCGGCCTGGTAAACGCGCACCTGGTCGAAGTCCACGCCGCGCCCGCGCAGGCGCGAGTGATGCAGGCCCACCAGCGGGCTGCGTTGCCCGGGGGCGGAGAACAGCTGCACCTCGCGCACGCGATGACGCATCTCGATCAGCTCGGAAAGGCCGATGCGGATGCCGGGCTCGGCCTGCGCTGAAAGAGGCATGGCTTCAGGCCACGGCGACGACGTCGAGGATGCGCTGGATCACCCGGTCCTGGTCGATACCGGCCGCTTCGGCCTCGAACGAAAGAATGATGCGGTGGCGCAGCACATCGAACAGCACCGCCTGGATGTCTTCGGGGCTGACGAAGTCGCGTCCGGCCAGCCAGGCGTGGGCGCGTGCGCAGCGGTCCAGGGCAATGGAGCCGCGCGGGCTGGCGCCGTAGGCGATCCAGTCGCCGAGTTCGGCGTCGTACTTGGCACCGGTGCGGGTGGCCATCACCAGTTGCACCAGGTACTCCTCCACTGCGTCGGCCATGTACAGGCCGAGGATCTCCTTGCGTGCGGCGAAGATCGCCTGCTGGCTGACCCGGCGTTCGGGCTTGGTTTCGCCGTTGAGCGCCTCGCCGCGGGCCTGCTGCAGGATGCGCCGCTCCACGGCGGCATCGGGAAAGCCGATTTTCACGTGCATCAGGAAACGGTCGAGCTGGGCTTCGGGCAGCGGGTAGGTGCCTTCCTGCTCGATGGGGTTCTGCGTGGCCATCACCAGGAACAGGGGCGACAGCTCGTAGGTGCTGCGCCCCACGCTGACCTGGCGCTCGGCCATGGCCTCGAGCAGGGCCGACTGGACCTTGGCCGGGGCGCGGTTGATTTCGTCGGCCAGCACCAGGTTGTGGAAGATCGGACCCTGCTGGAACACGAAGCTGCCGGTTTCAGGGCGATAGATTTCGGTGCCGGTGATGTCGGCGGGCAGCAGGTCGGGGGTGAACTGGATGCGGTGGAACTGCGCCTCGACGCCTTCGGCGAGTTCCTTGATGGCCTTGGTCTTGGCCAGGCCCGGCGCACCCTCCACCAGCATATGACCATCGGCGAGCAGCACGATGAGCAGGCGCTCGACCAGTTTTTCCTGGCCAAGAATCTGGGTGGAGAGAAAGGTGCGCAGCGCGATGAGCGCTTCACGATGTTCCATCGGGACGGTTCCTGGGCGTGCGCCCGGGGGGAGGGCAACAACGCCCGGGCAGGGGCTGATACTTTAATCCATCCGGGGGTGTGGCGACTAATGGTGGGTGGGTAAATTTGAGCGCAGATCACAAATCATCGGTGCCGCCATTGCGGGTCAAGCCCGCTCCCACAAGGTCGGCGCTGTTCTTGTGGGAGCGGGCTTGACCCGCGATGATTAGCCAGGCGAGTCAGTTCTTGAAGCTGGAGTGCTTGCGCCCCTGGTCACACAGGGCGAACACCACCACGAACACTGCGGCAATCGCCAGGATCGCCACCACGCCGTCGGTCGAATGGGTCGGCGAGCTGGCCACCAGTGCCAGGCCGCCCAGTGGCGCCAGGCCACCGGCCACCGCGGTGCCGATCTCGCGCCCGGTGCCAAAGCCCGAAGAGCGCGTGGCCGTGGGGAACTGGCGGCTGAGGAACGAACCCTGCGGGGCGAACATCATCGGCGCCAGCAGGCCGGTACCAATGGCGATGGCGATGTAGATCATCAGCGGCTCGGCGGTGTTGAGCAGGGCCATGAACGGGTACGCGAACAGTACCGAGAACAGACCGCCCATGATCAGCACGGCCTTGCTGCTCCATTTGTCGCACAACCAGCCGAAGCATGGCACCGCCACGATCGCCACCAGGCTGGCAATGGTCACCGACAGCGAGGTCACGTGGGCCTCCACACCCTTGAACTGGGTCAGGTAGGCCAGCGAGAAGGTCTTGAAGATGTAGCTCAGGGCGTTGTAGCCGATGGCCACGAAGAACACCACGGCCAGGCCCTTGAGGTCGTTCTTGAACAGCGCCTTGAGCGGCGACACCTTGGCTTTTTTCGGCGCCTGCTCGAGTTCGGCGAACTGCGGGGTTTCCGGAATGCTGCGGCGTACCCAGAAGCCCACGCCCACCAGCACGATGCTGCAGATGAACGGGATGCGCCAGCCGCCCGAGAGCAGGAAGTCGTTGCCGTTCATGGTCAGCAGGTACACGGTCAGCGACGACAGCAGCAGGCCCAGGTTGAGCCCCAGCGCAGGCCAGGCACCCTGACTGCCGCGCTTGCCTTCGCTGGCATGTTCGTAGCTGGTCACGGCCGCGGCGGACAGCTCGGCGCCCGCGCCCAGGCCCTGGATGATGCGCACCAGCACCAGGATGATCGGCGCCCAGATGCCAATGCTGGCGTAGCTGGGGATCAGGCCGATCAGGGTGGTGCACAGGCCCATCATGCAGAAGGTCACCACCAGTACCTGCTTGCGCCCGAAGCGGTCGCCCAGGTAGCCGAACAGCACGCCGCCGAACGGGCGGGCGATAAAGCCGATGGCAAAGGTGGAGAAGGCCAGCAGCGAGGCAACCTGAGGGTTGCTGGCGTCGAAGAAGATCTTCGAGAACACGATGGCCGCCATGGTGGCGTACAGGTAGAAGTCGTACCACTCCAGCATCGAGCCGAAGATGGTGGCCGCCGCGACCTTGCGCAGGCGCTTCCTGTTCTGTTCCGGGGTTTCGGTTGCGGTGGTGACCGCTTCATGTACCGACATCGAGAGATTCCTTGTTGGTCTTTGTAGTTATTTTCAAGCGGGCGGCGGGCGCCCGTGCAGCAATGCGGATCAGCGTGGTGTGAGCAGGCGGTCGGCGATCATTTCGCCGATCGGGATGGCCGAGGTGGCTGCCGGCGACGGTGCGTTGCACACGTGGACCATGCGCGGGGTCTCGGCGAACAGGAAGTCGTGCACCAGAGTGCCGTCACGCATCACTGCCTGGGCGCGGATGCCCGCCTCGTAGGGCAGCAGGTCGTCGACCTCGAGCGAAGG
This sequence comes from Pseudomonas sp. UBA7500, assembly GCF_002478435.1. Classification (NCBI taxonomy): domain Bacteria; kingdom Pseudomonadati; phylum Pseudomonadota; class Gammaproteobacteria; order Pseudomonadales; family Pseudomonadaceae; genus Pseudomonas; species Pseudomonas sp. UBA7500. Next base: position 40,579 of record NZ_DLNW01000001.1, read on the forward strand.
GCAGTATTTGCGGCACTGTTCCAGGTAGCCGCGCTTGAACAGGGAGTTCTTCATCTCGGTGGTGCCCGAGCCGAGGTTGTTCCACAGGGTTTTCCAGAAGCCGGGGAAGCTGGCGTACTGCGCCACGTCGCGCCAGTTGATCGAGAACTTGCCGTAGTTCTCGCGGCCCAGGCCCAGCACCGCATTCGGCCCGACAGTGACGCTGCCGTCGATCATGCGGGTGAGGTGCACGCCCAGAAACGGCAGCTCCGGGTCGGGGATCGGGTAGATCAGGTGATTGACGATCTGGTTCTTGGTGGCTGGCAGGCGGAAGTATTCGCCGCGAAACGGGATGATCTGGTGGTCGATCCTGACCCCGGCCAGCGCCGCCAGGCGGTCCGACTGCAGGCCGGCGCAGGCGACCAGCTGCCTGGCGCGCCATACGCGGTCTTCGCTGCTGATGGTGACGCTGTCGCCGCTTTCGGCGATCGCCGCCACGCGGGTGTCCAGGCAGATCTCGCCGCCGGCGGCCTGGATGACCTTGGCCATGGCCTGGCACACCTGCTTGTAGTCGACGATGCCGGTGGCATCGAGGAACAGCCCGCCCAGGCCGACGATGTTCGGCTCACGACGGCGCAGTTCGGCGGCATCCAGGCGCTCGACCTTCAGCCCGTTCTGTTGCGAGCGCTCGTACAGCGCCTGCATGCGTTGCACCTCGAGCTGGTTGGACGCCACCAGCAGCTTGCCGCACACCTCGTACTTGATGGCGTGGGTGTCGCAGAAGTCCTTGGTGGCCTGGGCGCCGCGCTTGCACAGGTCGGCCTTGAGGCTGCCGGGTGCGTAGTAGATGCCGGCGTGGATGACCCCGCTGTTATGGCCGGTCTGGTGCCGGGCCAGTGTGGTTTCCTTCTCCAGGATGACCAGCGAGGCGCCAGGCTGGCGCTTGAGCAGCGCCATGGCGGTGGCGAGGCCGACGATGCCGCCGCCGATGATGCAGTAGTCGTAAATCATGCAGGGGTCACCTTGGTATTCTTATCAGGTTATCAGGTTGTCAGACTAAGTAGTGCGAAGAAAAGGGCGCTGATCCGCAGCGCCCGTCACGTGTTGTTCATTCCATGGCTGGCAGGTCCAGCTTCAGGCGCTTGGCCGAGGCCCGCAGGTGCGCTTCGGCGCAGGCCGCGGCGCGCTGGCGGTCACCGTCGGCAATCGCCTGGTACAGCGCCTGGTGTTCGCGATTGGCGTCGGCCGAGCCGCCTACCGAATGCGCCGCCGAGTTCTCCCACGCGGTCTTGCGCGCGGCAGCCAGCTGGCCGCGCAGAAAGTCATGGAAGGCGACGAAGTAGTCGTTCTTGCTGGCTTCGGCAATTGCGCGGTGAAACTCCACGTCGGCAGCCGCGGCCACGTCGAACTGGCTGCGCTTGTCGATCATTTCCTGCAGGGCCTTGGCCATGCGCGCCAGGTCTGCCTGGTCGCGGCGCTGGGCGGCAATCGAAGCGGCCTGGGTTTCGATCCACAGGCGCACTTCGAACATCTGCACCAGGTCGGCACTGCGCCCGTTGTTGCTGGGGAAGCGGAACACCGTGCCGGTCGGATTCTGCGAAATGTACGAGCCCAGCCCGCGCCGGGCGATCAGTACGCCATCGGCCTTGAGCTGGGAGATCGCCTCGCGCACCACCGAGCGGCTGACATTCAGCTGTTCGGCCAGTTGCTGCTCGGTGGGCAGGCGTGCTTCGGCAGCCAGGCGCCCCGAGTCGATCTCGGTGCGGATGGCGCTGACGACGCGTTCCACCAGGGTGTCGGGGCGTTGAAGCTCGAGCATGAAGGATAAAGCCAGTAGGTCAGGTTGTCAGACAATGCCCGTGCAGCCGCATGTTGTCAAGAATGTGCCTGGGGTTGCAGGCGATAGAACGCCCGTGCGTTACCCCACAGCACGCGCTCGACACTGGCGCTGCCCAACGTGTGGCGGATCAGCTGGATATCGGCCGGGTCGAACGGGCGCGGTGCGCGGGTGGAGGGCAGGTCGCTGCCGAACATCAGGGCGTGGGGGTTGGCGGCATCGATGTCGCGCAGGGCTTTGGCCACGTCGAAATCGACCCGGCCAAAGCCGCAGGCCTTGATGCGCACACCTGCCTCGGCCAGTTGCAGCAGCGCCGGCAGGCCTTCGCGGCGAAGGCCCAGGTGGTCGATGCTCACCGCCGGCAAGCGGCGCAGCAGCGGGGTCAGCTCGCCCAGCTCGCGCGAATCGACGTACAGCTCGACGTGCCAGCCGGCCAGCTCGAACACGCGCAGGGCCATGGCTTCGAGCTGATCGGCCTGCGCCGAGCCGCCGCGTTTGAGGTTGAAGCGCAGCGCACGCACGCCGGCGGCATCCAGCGCGAGCAGCTCGGCATCGCTGATGCCGGCCGGCACCTGGGTCACCCCCACGTAGCCTGGGCCCAGCTGTTTCAAGGCGGCCAGCAGGTAGCCCTGGTCGAAGGCCTGGAACGAGCCCGACACCACCGCGCCGCCGCAGATGCCCAGCGGCGTGACGGCCGCCAGGTAGTCTTCGGTGGTGAAGGCCTCGGGCAGGTAGCCGTTGTTGGGCACCAGCGCGAAGCGCGGGTCGATGATGTGGCAGTGGGCGTCGAAGATCGGCTGGGGCATGGGGGCTCCTTGACGGGGTTACAGCTCGCTGACGTAGGTGCCGGTGCCCTTGAGGATGTTCTGCAGGGTCTGCTCGACTTCGGCGAGGTCGGTGCCGTCGCTGCTGAGGGTGATTTCCAGATGATCGGCGCCGTTGAACACGTCGGCGTCTCCCGGCGCCACTTCGATCAGCAGGCGCCTGGCACTGAGGGTGACCTTGATGCCGTCCAGTGTGCTCGGTTCGTCATCCAGGGTGATGTCCACCGTGTCTTCGTCCGGGTAGCGGGTCATGAGGAACATCTGGCCCTTGTCGCTGTGGCAGCACAGGGTGGCCATGTTGTCTTCTTCATCATCGCAGGGGGTGGCGAAGAGCAGGGGGGTGGTCAGTTGCATGGACGGCTCGGTGGTCAAGAAGTGAAACGCGAGTGTGCCAGTCTTCGGTCAATGGATAAATCGCCGCCTGCCGCTGATTGACCGAATATGTCGCAGCATCGCAAGCAGGGGTGACCGGCCAGTCGTTAAGCTGCCCTGTCGATGGACAACCCGACGACACCCAGCGTGTGGTTGGCTATGGTTGATCCGAGCATGACGGCATGTGCGCGACGCTTCACTCAATAACAAGCCCAAGCGGAGTACCACAGATGGCGTTTTTCACCGCAGCCAGCAAAGCCGACTTCCAGCATCAACTGCAGGCGGCCCTGGCGCAGCACATCGGGGAACAGGCACTGCCACAAGTGGCGCTGTTTGCCGAGCAGTTCTTTGGCATCATCTCTCTTGACGAATTGACCCAGCGTCGCCTCTCCGACCTGGCCGGCTGCACCCTCTCGGCCTGGCGCATCATCGAACGCTTCGACCACACCGAACCCCAGGTTCGGGTCTACAACCCCGATTACGAACGCCACGGCTGGCAGTCCACCCACACGGCCGTGGAAGTGCTGCACCATGACCTGCCGTTTCTGGTCGACTCGGTGCGTACCGAGCTCAACCGCCGCGGCTACAGCATCCATACCCTGCAGACCACCGTGCTCAGCGTGCGTCGCGGGGCCAAGGGCGAGCTGCTGGAGATTCTGCCCAAGGGCACCCAGGGTGAGGGCATCCTGCAGGAATCGCTGATGTACCTGGAGATCGACCGCTGCGCCAATGCCGCCGAGCTCAACCTGCTGGCCCGCGAGTTGGAGCAGGTGCTGGCCGAAGTGCGCGTGGTGGTGGCCGATTTCGAGCCGATGAAGGCCAAGGTGCGCGAGCTGCTCGAGCTGATCGACCACACGGCCTACGCCCCGGCCGCTGCCGAGAAGGACGAGGTCAAGAGCTTCCTGCAATGGCTGGTGAGCAACCATTTCACCTTCCTGGGCTACGAAGAGTTCGTGGTCAAGGCCGACGCCCAGGGCGGCCAGCTGGAGTATGACGAGCAGTCCTTCCTCGGCCTGACCCGCCGCCTGCGCAGCGGCCTCAGCGCCGACGACCTGCGCATCGAAGACTACGCCGTCAATTACCTCAACGAGCCGCTGCTGCTGTCGTTCGCCAAGGCCGCGCACCCCAGCCGCGTGCACCGCCCGGCCTACCCGGACTACGTGTCGATCCGCCAGCTGGACGCCGACGGCAAGGTGATCAAGGAATGCCGCTTCATGGGCCTGTACACCTCGTCGGTGTATGGCGAAAGTGTGCGGGTGATCCCGTACATTCGCGGCAAGGTCGCCGAAGTGGAGCGCCGTTCGGGCTTCGACGCCAAGGCCCACCTGGGCAAGGAGCTGGCCCAGGTACTTGAGGTGCTGCCGCGCGACGACCTGTTCCAGACCCCGGTGGACGAGCTGTTCAGCACCGTGATGTCGATCGTGCAGATCCAGGAGCGCAACAAGATTCGCGTGTTCCTGCGCAAGGACCCCTACGGGCGCTTCTGCTACTGCCTGGCCTATGTGCCGCGCGACATCTATTCCACCGAGGTGCGCCAGAAGATCCAGCAGGTGCTGATGGAGCGCCTGAAGGCCAGCGACTGCGAGTTCTGGACCTTCTTCTCCGAGTCGGTGCTGGCCCGCGTGCAACTGATTCTGCGGGTCGACCCGAAAAACCGCATCGACATCGACCCCCAGCAGCTGGAAAACGAAGTGGTGCAGGCCTGCCGTTCGTGGCAGGACGACTATGCCAGCCTGACCGTCGAGAGCTTCGGCGAGGCCCAGGGCACCAATGTGCTGGCCGACTTCCCCAAAGGCTTCCCGGCCGGCTACCGCGAGCGCTTTGCCGCGCATTCGGCGGTGGTGGACATGCAGCACCTGCTGACCCTGTCCGACAGCAAGCCGCTGGTGATGAGCTTCTACCAGCCGCTGACCCAGGCCGGCAAACAGCAGCTGCACTGCAAGCTGTACCACGCCGACACCCCGCTGGCGCTGTCGGACGTGCTGCCGATCCTGGAAAACCTGGGCCTGCGCGTACTGGGCGAGTTCCCGTACCGTCTTCGCCACAGCAATGGCCGCGAGTTCTGGATTCATGACTTTGCCTTCACCTACAGCGAAGGCCTGAACCTGGATATCCAGCAGCTCAACGACACCCTGCAGGACGCCTTCGTGCACATCGTCAACGGCGACGCCGAAAACGATGCGTTCAACCGTCTGGTGCTGACTGCCGGCCTGCCGTGGCGCGACGTGGCGCTGCTGCGCGCCTATGCCCGCTACCTCAAGCAGATTCGCCTGGGCTTCGACCTGGGCTACATCGCCAGCACCCTGAACAACCATACCGACATCGCCCGCGAGCTGACCCGGCTGTTCAAGACCCGCTTCTACCTGGCGCGCAAGCTGGCCGGGGATGACCTGGACGACAAGCAGCAACGCCTGGAACAGGCGATCCTGACCGCGCTGGACGACGTGCAGGTGCTCAACGAAGACCGCATCCTGCGTCGCTACCTGGACCTGATCAAGGCCACCCTGCGCACCAACTTCTACCAGACCGACGCCAATGGCCAGGCCAAGTCGTACTTCAGCTTCAAGTTCAACCCAAGGCTGATTCCCGAGCTGCCCAAGCCGGTGCCCAAGTTCGAGATCTTCGTGTATTCGCCGCGGGTCGAGGGCGTGCACCTGCGCTTTGGCAACGTGGCACGCGGCGGGCTGCGCTGGTCGGACCGCGAAGAGGACTTCCGTACCGAAGTGCTGGGCCTGGTGAAGGCGCAGCAGGTGAAGAACTCGGTGATCGTGCCGGTGGGCGCCAAGGGTGGCTTCCTGCCGCGCCGCCTGCCGCTGGGCGGCAGCCGCGACGATATCCAGGCCGAAGGCATCGCCTGCTACCGCATCTTCATTTCCGGCCTGCTGGACATTACCGACAACCTCAAGGACGGCGTGCTGGTGCCGCCGGTCAACGTGGTGCGTCACGACGATGACGACCCGTACCTGGTGGTGGCGGCCGACAAGGGCACCGCGACCTTCTCGGACATCGCCAACGGCATCGCCATCGACTACGGCTTCTGGCTGGGCGACGCCTTTGCCTCGGGCGGTTCGGCCGGCTACGACCACAAGAAGATGGGGATTACCGCCCGTGGTGCGTGGGTTGGCGTGCAGCGCCATTTCCGCGAGCGTGGCATCAACGTGCAGCAGGACCCGATCACCGTGGTCGGTGTGGGCGACATGGCCGGCGACGTGTTCGGCAACGGCCTGCTGATGTCAGACAAGCTGCAACTGGTGGCCGCCTTCAACCACCTGCATATCTTCATCGACCCGAACCCGGAGCCTGCCAGCAGCTTTGCCGAGCGCAAGCGCCTGTTCGACCTGCCGCGGTCGGCCTGGAGCGACTACGACACCAGCATCATGTCCGAAGGTGGCGGGATCTTCTCGCGCAGTGCCAAGAGCATCGCCATCAGCCCGCAGATGAAGGAACGCTTTGCCATCGAGGCCGACAAGCTGACCCCGACCGAGCTGCTCAATGCGCTGCTCAAGGCGCCGGTCGACCTGCTGTGGAACGGCGGTATCGGCACCTACGTCAAGTCCAGCGAAGAGAGCCACGCCGATGTGGGCGACAAGGCCAACGACGCGTTGCGCGTGGACGGCAACGAGCTGCGCTGCAAGGTGGTGGGCGAGGGCGGCAACCTGGGCATGACCCAGCTGGGTCGGGTCGAGTTCGGCCTCAACGGCGGCGCGACCAACACCGACTTCATCGACAACGCCGGTGGCGTGGACTGCTCCGACCACGAGGTCAACATCAAGATCCTGCTCAACGAGGTGGTGCAGGCCGGTGACATGACCGAGAAGCAGCGCAACCAGTTGCTGGGCAGCATGACCGACGAAGTGTCTGCGCTGGTGCTGGGCAACAACTACAAGCAGACCCAGGCACTGTCGCTGGCGGCGCGCCGGGCGCGTGAGCGGATTTCCGAGTACAAGCGCCTGATGGCCGACCTGGAAAGTCGCGGCAAGCTGGACCGGGCCATCGAGTTCCTGCCTACCGAAGAGCAACTGGCCGAGCGCATTGCGGCCAACCAGGGCCTGACCCGGGCCGAGCTGTCGGTGCTGATCTCGTACAGCAAGATCGACCTCAAGGAAGCCCTGCTGCAGTCGCTGGTGCCGGATGACGACTACCTGACCCGCGACATGGAGACGGCCTTCCCGCCGTCGCTGGTGAACAAGTTCGCCGAGGCCATGCGTCGCCATCGCCTCAAGCGCGAGATCGTCAGCACCCAGATCGCCAACGACCTGGTCAACAACATGGGCATCACCTTCGTGCAGCGGCTCAAGGAGTCCACGGGCATGAGCCCGGCGAACGTTGCCGGTGCCTACGTGATCGTGCGCGACATCTTCCACCTGCCGCACTGGTTCCGCCAGATCGAGGCACTGGACTACCTGGTGCCCGCCGAAGTGCAGCTGACGCTGATGGACGAGCTGATGCGCCTGGGCCGCCGGGCCACCCGCTGGTTCCTGCGCAGCCGTCGCAACGAGCAGGATGCCGGGCGTGACGTGGCCCACTTCGGGCCCAAGATCGCGGCGCTGGGGCTCAAGCTGGACGAACTGCTGGAGGGGCCGACCCGCGAGCGCTGGATGACCCGCTACCAGGGCTTCGTCGAAGCCGGCGTGCCGGAGCTGCTGGCGCGCATGGTGGCTGGCACTACGCACCTGTACACCCTGTTGCCGATCATCGAGGCTTCCGATGTAACCGGCCAGGACCCGGCCGAGGTGGCCAAGGCGTTCTTCGCCGTGGGCAGCGCGCTGGACCTGACCTGGTACCTGCAGGAAATCAGCAATCTGCCGGTGGAGAACAACTGGCAGGCACTGGCACGTGAAGCGTTTCGCGATGACATCGACCTGCAGCAGCGCGCCATCACCATCTCCGTGTTGCAGATGGTCGATGCGCCTGCCGACATGGATGCGCGGGTAGCCTTGTGGCTGGCGCAGCATGCGGTGATGGTGGAGCGCTGGCGCGCGATGCTCGATGAGCTGCGTGCGGCCACCGGCACCGATTACGCCATGTACGCGGTGGCCAACCGCGAGCTGGTTGACCTGGCGCTGAGCGGGCAGTCGGCAGCGGTGCCGTCGTGATTGTGTAGCAGATAAAAAGAAGCCCCGGCCTGTGCCGGGGCTTTCTTTTGGCGGGGTGGGCCGTTGCGCCGGCAAGGCCGGCCGGGCGGCTTACTTGAAGCGCCGCTCCACGCCTTTCTCCACCAGGATCTTGGCGGATATCTCTTCCACCGAAAAATGCGTGGAGTTGATGTTGGGAATGTTCTCGCGCCGGAACAGGTTCTCCACCTCGCGCACCTCGAACTCGCACTGGGCAAAGCTGGCGTAGCGGCTGTTGGGCTTGCGCTCGTGGCGAATGGCAGTGAGGCGGTCGGGGTCGATGGTCAGGCCGAACAGCTTGTGCTGGTGGTTCTTCAAGGCCGGTGGCAGCTGCAGGCGCTCCATGTCGTCTTCGGTCAGCGGGTAGTTGGCTGCGCGAATGCCGAACTGCATGGCCATGTACAGGCAGGTGGGGGTCTTGCCGCAGCGCGATACGCCCACCAGGATCAGGTCGGCCTTGTCGTAGTAGTGGGTGCGCGCACCGTCGTCGTTGTCCAGGGCGAAGTTCACCGCCTCGATGCGCTCCATGTAGTTGGAGTTGCCGCCGATCGAGTGCGATTTGCCCACCGAATACGACGAATGGGCGGTCAGCTCCTGTTCCAGCGGCGCCAGGAAGGTCGAGAAGATGTCGATCATGAAGCCGTTGGAGGTAGCCAGGATCTCGCGGATATCCTGGTTGACGATGGTGTCGAAGATGATCGGGCGCACGCCGTCGCGTTCTGCGGCGGTATTGATTTGCTGTACCATGGTGCGCGCTTTGTCCACGGTGTCGATGTACGGTCGCGTGAACTTGTTGAACCCGATGCTCTCGAATTGTGCCAACAAGCTTTGTCCCAGCGTTTCGGCAGTGATGCCGGTGCCGTCGGAAATAAAGAAAGCAGATCGTTTCATTTGCGCCTTGGGCCTTAAGCTGGTGACGATTCTTGGATATGATACGTTCGGTTTGCCGAACATCCCTGGTCGGCATTCTCACTTATTTTCCAGGTCCAGGCCACAAACGCCCGGTACGGTCACAGCGAACTGACCGGCGTCATGAGCTTTTCCAACACAGTTAGTGGAGAGATCACCTTGGTAGAGTACGTAGTTTCCCTCGATAAGCTCGGCGTCCATGATGTAGAGCATGTGGGGGGCAAGAACGCATCCCTCGGAGAGATGATCAGTAATCTCGCGGGCGCCGGTGTATCGGTCCCCGGCGGCTTTGCCACTACGGCTCAGGCGTACCGTGACTTTCTCGAGCAGAGCGGCCTGAACGCCCAGATCCATGCCGCCCTCGACGCGCTGGATGTGGATGACGTCAATGCCCTGGCCCGCACCGGCGCACAGATCCGCCAGTGGATCATGGAAGCCGAATTCCCCGAGCGGCTGAACACCGAAATCCGTACCGCCTTCGCCGAAATGTCCCAGGGCAACCCGAACATGGCTGTCGCCGTGCGTTCCTCGGCCACTGCCGAAGACCTGCCGGACGCCTCGTTTGCCGGGCAGCAGGAAACCTTCCTGAACATCCGCGGCGTGGACAACGTGATCCGCGCGGCCAAGGAAGTGTTCGCCTCGCTGTTCAACGACCGCGCCATTTCCTACCGCGTGCACCAGGGCTTCGACCACAAGCTGGTGGCCCTGTCGGCCGGCGTGCAGCGCATGGTGCGTTCAGAAACCGGCACCGCCGGCGTGATGTTCACCCTGGACACCGAGTCGGGTTTCCGTGACGTGGTGTTCATCACCGGCGCCTACGGCCTGGGCGAAACCGTCGTGCAGGGCGCAGTCAACCCCGACGAATTCTACGTGCACAAGGGCACCCTGCAAGCCGGGCGCCCGGCCATCCTGCGCCGCAACCTGGGCAGCAAGGCCATCAAGATGATCTACGGCGACGAGGCCAAGGCCGGTCGTTCGGTCAAGACCGTCGATGTCGACAAGGCCGACCGCACCCGTTTCTGCCTGAGCGACGAAGAGGTCAGCGAGCTGGCCAAGCAGGCCATGATCATCGAGCAGCACTACAAGTGCCCGATGGACATCGAGTGGGCCAAGGACGGTGACGACGGCAAGCTGTACATCGTGCAGGCGCGCCCTGAAACCGTGAAGAGCCGCGCCCAGGCCAACGTCATGGAGCGCTACCTGCTCAAGGAAACCGGCACCGTGCTGGTGGAAGGCCGTGCCATCGGCCAGCGCATCGGTGCCGGCAAGGTGCGGATCATCAAGGACGTGTCGGAGATGGACAAGGTCCAGCCCGGCGACGTGCTGGTGTCCGACATGACCGACCCGGACTGGGAACCGGTGATGAAGCGCGCCAGCGCCATTGTCACCAACCGTGGCGGGCGTACCTGCCACGCCGCGATCATTGCCCGTGAACTGGGCATTCCGGCGGTGGTCGGGTGCGGCAACGCCACCCAGCTGCTCAAGGATGGCCAGGGCGTGACCGTGTCGTGCGCCGAAGGCGATACCGGCTTCATCTTCGAAGGCGAGCTGGGCTTCGACATTCGCCAGAACTCGGTGGATGCCATGCCCGACCTGCCGTTCAAGATCATGATGAACGTCGGCAACCCGGATCGCGCATTCGATTTTGCCCAGCTGCCCAACGCCGGTGTCGGCCTGGCGCGCCTGGAATTCATCATCAATCGCATGATCGGCGTGCACCCCAAGGCACTGCTCAACTATGCCGGCCTGCCGGCCGAGCTCAAGGAAAGCGTCGACAAGCGCATTGCCGGCTACGGCGATCCGGTCGGTTTCTACGTCGAGAAGCTGGTCGAGGGCATCAGCACCCTGGCCGCAGCGTTCTGGCCGAAGAAGGTCATCGTGCGCCTGTCGGACTTCAAGTCCAACGAGTACGCCAACCTGATCGGCGGCAAGCTGTACGAGCCGGAAGAAGAAAACCCGATGCTGGGCTTCCGTGGCGCCTCGCGCTACATCAGCGAATCGTTCCGTGACTGCTTCGAGCTCGAGTGCCGTGCACTCAAGCGCGTGCGCGACGAAATGGGCCTGACCAACGTCGAGATCATGGTGCCGTTCGTACGGACCCTGGGCGAAGCCAGCCAGGTGGTCGACCTGCTGGCCGAGAACGGCCTGGGCCGTGGCGTCAACGGCCTGCGTGTGATCATGATGTGCGAGCTGCCCTCCAACGCGATCCTGGCCGATGAGTTCCTCGAGTACTTCGACGGGTTCTCCATCGGGTCCAACGACCTGACCCAGCTGACCCTGGGCCTGGACCGCGACTCCGGCATCATTGCGCACCTGTTCGACGAGCGTAACCCTGCGGTCAAGAAGCTGCTGGCCAACGCCATCCAGGCCTGCAACAAGGCCGGCAAGTACATCGGTATCTGCGGCCAGGGCCCGTCCGATCACCCTGACCTGGCCAAGTGGCTGATGGAGCAGGGCATCGAAAGCGTCTCGCTGAACCCTGACTCGGTGCTCGAAACCTGGTTCTTCCTGGCCGAGGGCCAGGCCCAGGCCTGATGCGCTGAAGAGGAGCGGCCGCCAGCCAGGAGGCGTCGGGCGGCCGCTTCAACGGATTTTCAGGGCGTGATCCAGTGATGGGCTCGCCCTTTTTTGTGCAAGTAACCTATGCAAAGCAGCAGTACTCTTTTTCCCGTTGCCCTGCTCAGTGCCGAGCGGCGCGGCGACCTCAGCGAAGACGTGTATCGGCTCAAGGCCGGCAACAGCCCCGACCGTACGGTCGAGCTGGCGCTGACACGCCTTGGCATGGCCGACCAGAGCGAGGTGCGCGGTGCCCCGGTCATCCTGTTGCATGGCAGCTTTTCCAACCGGCGCTTCTGGTTCTCGCCGCGCGGTATCGGCCTTGGCGCGACCCTGGCACGCGCCGGCTTCGACGTGTGGATACCGGAAATGCGCGGCCATGGGCTGTCGCCCCGCAACCGCGACTACCGCCACAACCGTGTGGCGGACTATGCCCGTTACGATCTGCCGGCAATTGCCGCGTTCGTGTGCGAGGTGAGCGGGCGCACCCCGCACTGGCTTGGCCACTCGCTGGGCGGTACCACGCTGGCGGCAGCACTGGGCGGGGCGTACCTGGCCCAGGAGCAGGTCGCCAGTGCGGCCTTTTTCGGCACCCAGGTCAGCCGAACCTACTGGCCATTGAAAATCCCACCGGTGGAGTGGGGCGGGCGCCTGCTGCTCAAGCGCTTTGCACACCTGTCAGGTTCGCGGCTCAAGCGCGGGCCCGAAGATGAGCCCATCGGCCTGGCGCTGGAAAGCATGCGCTGGTTCGGCCTGTTCGGACGCTTTGGCGACAAGCAGAGCGACTGGTGGGCCGGGCTTGCCGAGGTGCGCGTGCCGGTGCTGGCGGTGGCTGGGGCCGGAGATCACCAGGACCCTGTGTGGGCCTGTCGCAAGTTGTTCGAGCAAATAGGCAGCGAGCACAAGCGTTTCGTGCGGCTGGGGCGCGAGGAAGGCTTCGACAATTTCGGTCATGTCGATATGCTGGTCAGCAAACCGGCCCAGGCCCAGGTGTGGCCGCTGGTGGAGCGCTGGCTGAGCGACCCGCAGGCCATGCTGGCCCCGGCCGAGACAGGTGACCCGCAGCCCGTCGGCGTGTAGCCTTGGTTAAACGCCGGTGCGCCGGCTTCGTCTTTTCAGTGAACGTGTGAAATCCGCTTTCCATTCAATTGGCCATCGACAGGAGTTTCCCATGCATTACCTTACCCCCGACTTGTGTGACGCCTACCCGGACCTGGTGCAGGTGCTGGAGCCGATGTTCAGCAACTTCGGCGGCCGCGATTCGTTCGGCGGTCAGATCGTCACCGTCAAGTGCTTCGAGGACAACTCGCTGGTAAAGGCGCAAGCCGACCTGGATGGCAAGGGCAAGGTGCTGGTGGTCGACGGCGGCGGTTCGCTGCGCCGGGCGCTGCTGGGTGACATGATTGCCGAGAAGGCCGCCAAGAATGGCTGGGAAGGGCTGGTGATCTACGGTTGCGTGCGTGACGTGGATGCGCTGGCGCAAACCAATCTGGGTGTGCAGGCGCTGGCCAGCCACCCGATGAAGACCGACAAGCGCGGCATTGGTGACCTGAATGTGGTGGTCACGTTCGCTGGTGTGACCTTCCGGCCGGGGGAGTACGTGTACGCTGACAACAACGGTGTCATCGTGTCGCCCAGCCCGTTGAAGATGCCCGAGTAATTTTCGCTGACGGTGCGTGGGGTAGGGATGTTCGAGGAAGAAAACGCGCAGTGGGGGCTGGTGCATGCCCTGGTACTCGATGGCAAGGGCGGTGCGCGTTCGATCGCTCGAACCGAACTGGACGATCTGCAGTTGCAGCCGGAGCAGAGCCTGTGGCTGCACTGGGATCGCAGCCACCCGCAAACCCAGACCTGGCTGCGCCATGACAGCGGCCTGAGCCCCTTCGCCTGTGACCTGCTGCTGGAGGAAAACACCCGGCCGCGCCTGGTGCCTTTACCGGATGCGCAGATGTTGCTGTTTCTGCGCGGGGTCAACCTCAACCCGGGCGCCGAACCCGAAGACATGGTGTCGGTGCGCATCTTCGCCCAGGCGCAGCGGGTGATTTCGCTGCGCCTGCGGCCGCTGCGCGCCACCGACGAGCTGCTTCAGCAACTGGACGAGGGGCGTGGCCCGACCACGGCCTCCGAGCTGTTGCTGAGCCTGGCCCAGTTGCTGACCGAAAAGGTCCAGGCGCTTGTGTCGGACCTGTCCGAAGTGGTGGATGAAGAGGAAGAAAAACTCGAATCCGACGAACGGTATACGCCTGAGCACGGCAGCCTGCAGCAGATGCGGCGGCGCGCCGCCGGCCTGCGTCGGTTCCTGGCGCCGCAGCGGGAAATCTATGCGCAGCTGGCGCGCAACAAATGGCCATGGTTCGCGCCGGACGATGCCGACTACTGGAACGAGCTCAACAACAGCCTGATCCGCTACCTCGAAGAGCTGGAACTGACCCGCGAGCGCGTGGCGCTGGTGCTTGAAAGCGAGGACCGGCGCCTGAGCGAACGCATGAACAAGACCATGTACCGCTTCGGAATCATCACCTGTATCTTCCTGCCCATGAGCTTTCTGACCGGCTTGCTGGGCATCAACGTGGGGGGCATTCCGGGTTCGGAAAACCCCTACGGCTTCCTTTATGCCAGCTTGCTGGTGCTCGTGCTGGCCCTGGGCCAATGGTGGCTGTTTCGCCGTCTTCGCTGGGTATAGGGGCACTTTCTTGAAATTTCCTACAACATTTGCGCAGATTGTTCATGTGACCCGCCCTATGAGCGTCTCGTCTTTGACAGACATTGCGCGAGGTGCCCATGCACGATCCGTTTGAAGAATCCCTGCGGGACCTGCTCAAGGCCTCGCCGTCCGGCAAAGACCGCGACGACGACGCCTGCCTGGGCCGGGTCCTCAAGACCGCCAACCGTCAGGTAGGCGCGGGCGATCTGTTCAGCCTGCTCGGCCGTTGGAGCCAGGCGCTGATGATCGCAGTGAACAATGGCTCGGCGCATGTCGCGCCGGTGCGTCGTAACGCTTCTGCCCGTAAAGCTGATAAGGCTGATTGATTATGGAACTTGATCTCTGGACCCAGAGCCTGGTGGCGGCGATGACCGCCTTGTGGACCAAAGTCGCCAACTTCATTCCCAACCTGTTTGGGGCGCTGGTGGTGGTGCTGCTGGGCTTTGTGGTTGCCAAGCTGCTCGATACCCTGTTGTCCAAGCTGCTGGCCAAGCTTGGCCTGGATCGCCTGATGGGCGGCACCGGCCTGACCAAGATGCTCAGCCGGGTGGGCATCCAGGTGCCGATCTCGACGCTGATCGGCAAGATCGTCTACTGGTTCGTGCTGTTGATCTTCCTGGTTTCGGCCGCCGAATCCCTGGGGCTTGAACGTGTTTCGGCGACCCTGGACATGCTGGCGCTGTACCTGCCCAAGGTGTTTGGCGGTGCGCTGGTGCTGCTGGCCGGTGTGCTGCTGGCCCAGATCGTCAACGGCCTGGTGCGCGGTGCCGCCGAGGGCATCGGCCTGGAATACGCCGCAGGGGTCGGGCGTATCGCCCAGGGCCTGGTCATCATCATCAGCATTTCGGTGGCCATCAGCCAGTTGGAGGTCAAGACCGACCTGCTCAACCACGTGATTGTCATCGGGTTGATTACCGTTGGTCTGGCAGTTGCGCTGGCCATGGGCCTGGGCAGCCGTGAAATCGCCGGGCAGATCCTGGCTGGAATTTACGTACGTGAGCTCTATCAGGTCGGCCAGCAGGTCCAGATTGGCGAGGTCGAGGGGCAGATCGAAGAGATCGGCACGGTCAAGACGACCGTGCTCACCGACGAGGGTGAACTGGTATCGCTGTCGAACCGGATCCTCCTGGAGCAGCGGGTCAGTAGCCGCTAACCGGGCAAATCCTGCTAATGTATGCCGCCGCAAAATCGCCCAGGTAGGGCGAGCGGCGACAATGACCTGACTGTCGGCCAGATTTGTTTTGAATAAAGTTCACTCGCTGCCCATGCGTTACGACCCCCGCGAGCTCACTGATGAGGAGTTGGTGGCGCGTTCGCATGAGGAGCTTTTTCATGTTACTCGCGCCTATGAAGAGCTCATGCGGCGCTACCAGCGGACCCTTTTTAACGTGTGTGCACGTTATCTGGGGAACGATCGGGATGCTGACGATGTCTGTCAGGAGGTGATGTTGAAGGTGCTGTACGGCCTGAAGAATTTCGAAGGCAAGTCGAAATTCAAGACCTGGCTCTACAGCATCACCTACAACGAATGCATCACCCAGTACCGCAAGGAGCGGCGCAAACGTCGTTTGATGGATGCGCTAAGTCTCGATCCGCTCGAGGAGGCCTCTGAAGAGAAGGCCCCCAAACCGGAAGAGAAAGGCGGGCTGGATAAATGGCTGGTTCATGTGAACCCGATCGACCGCGAAATCCTGGTGCTACGATTTGTCGCAGAGCTGGAGTTCCAGGAGATCGCCGACATCATGCACATGGGCCTGAGCGCCACGAAAATGCGCTACAAGCGTGCGCTCGACAAGCTACGCGAGAAATTTGCGGGCCTCACCGAAACTTAGTGAGTCGCAAATATCTCTAACGTATCGACAAGGTCTGCTAAACTTGTCGACGAGTTGTCCCCCGGGTTTGGTGGGACTACTTAACAATCACCAGATGGGGATTTAACGGATGAAATTGAAAAACACCTTGGGCTTGGCCATTGGTTCTTTTGTTGCCGCAACTTCCTTCGGCGCTCTGGCACAAGGCCAAGGCGCAGTCGAAATTGAAGGCAACGTCACCAAGCAGTACTACGACAGCGAGCGTAACTTCAAGAACGACGGCACCAATCCTGGTGTTCGCCTCGGTTACTTCCTGACCGACGACGTGTCCTTGGACCTGGGCTACAACGAGACTCACAACGCTCGTGGCGACGTGTTCAACAAGGACATCAAAGGTTCCAAGGCCAAGCTGGACGCCACCTACCACCTGGGTACCGTTGGTGACGCAATCCGTCCTTACGTATCGGCTGGTTTCGCTCACGAGAGCCTGGGCCAAGCTACCCGTAACGGTCGCGATCACTCCACCTTCGCCAACCTGGGCGCTGGCGCCAAGTGGTACATCACCGACAACCTGTTCGCCCGTGCTGGCGTTGAAGCGATGTACAACATCGACAACGGCAACACCGAGTGGGGCCCATCCCTGGGTCTGGGTCTGAACTTCGGTGGTAGCGGTGGCAAGGTTGCACCGACTCCTGCGCCAGCTCCAGTAGCTGAAGTCTGCTCCGACAGCGACAACGATGGCGTGTGCGACAACGTCGACAAGTGCCCTGACACCCCAGCCAACGTTACCGTTGACGCTGATGGCTGCCCGGCTGTTGCTGAAGTCGTTCGTGTAGAGCTGGACGTCAAGTTCGACTTCGACAAGTCGGTCGTCAAGCCAAACAGCTACGGCGACATCAAGAACCTGGCTGACTTCATGAAGCAGTACCCATCCACCACCACCACTGTTGAAGGTCACACTGACTCCGTCGGTCCTGACGCTTACAACCAGAAGCTGTCCGAGCGTCGTGCAAACGCCGTGAAGCAGGTTCTGACCAACCAGTACGGTGTTGAGTCGAACCGCGTTGAATCGGTTGGCTACGGTGAGACCCGTCCGGTAGCTGACAACGCCACCGAAGCTGGTCGCGCTGTCAACCGTCGCGTTGAAGCTCAAGTAGAAGCCCAAGCCAAGTAATTGGTCTGACGCTTGAGAAAAGCCCGGCTCCGGCCGGGCTTTTCTTTGCCTGCGATTTGATCAGGCGGTGGGTGCGAGGCGTACGCGGGCCTGTCTTCGTGGCGGCTGCACCGCTATAATCGCTGCCTTCCCACACCTCGAGCTAAGCCTGCCCATGTATACCCTGGCCCGCCAGCTGCTGTTCAAACTGTCCCCGGAAACCTCCCACGACCTGTCGCTGGACCTGATCGGTGCAGGTGGGCGCCTGGGCCTCAACGGGCTGTTGACCAAGGCGCCGGCGCAGTTGCCGGTAACCGTCATGGGCTTGCAGTTCGCCAACCCGGTCGGGCTGGCAGCGGGGCTGGACAAGAACGGTGCCGCCATCGACGGCTTCGCTCAACTGGGCTTCGGTTTCGTCGAGATCGGCACCGTCACCCCGCGCCCGCAGCCAGGCAATCCCAAGCCGCGGCTGTTCCGCCTGCCTGAAGCCGAGGCGATCATCAACCGCATGGGCTTCAACAACCTGGGCGTCGACCATCTGCTCGAGCGTGTGCGTGCGGCCAATTACCATGGCGTGCTGGGCATCAATATCGGCAAGAACTTCGATACCCCGGTGGAGCGGGCAGTGGACGATTACCTGATCTGCCTGGAGAAGGTCTACGGTCACGCCAGCTACGTCACCGTCAACGTCAGTTCGCCCAACACCCCGGGCCTGCGCAGCCTGCAGTTTGGCGATTCGCTCAAGCAACTGCTCCAGGCCCTGGCCGAGCGCCGTGAGGCGTTGGCCCTGACCCATGCCAAGCGCGTACCACTGGCCATCAAGATTGCCCCGGACATGAGCGATGAGGAAACCGTACAGGTGGCGTCGGCTTTGCTGGCCACTGGCATGGACGCAGTGATCGCGACCAACACCACCCTCAGCCGCGAAGGCGTGGAAGGCCTGGCGCATGCTGACGAGGCCGGTGGGCTGTCGGGCGCCCCGGTACGCGACAAGAGTACCCACACGGTGCGCATGCTGGCCGCCGAACTGGGTGGCAAGCTGCCGATCATCGCAGCAGGCGGTATCACCGAAGGCAAGCACGCCGCCGAGAAGATCGCGGCCGGTGCAAGCCTTGTGCAGATCTACTCCGGTTTCATCTACAAGGGGCCTGCGCTGATTCGCGAGTCGGTGGACGCCATCGCCGCCATGGGGCCACGCTGAGCGGGCATAAAAAAGGGCCCCTCAAAAGGGGCCCCTGGGCCGCAGCCCGCCGCTCGGATAGAGCGTGCATGGTGACTAGAATTCAGATCCTCGTTCAGCCAACGGCGTGAAGTTCGTTGAGTCTATGGATACCCGCAGTGCCGGTCATACCGTCCCAGTTGTCGCCACGTCCCTCGCGCCAGCCGTTGACCCAGGCTTGGCGTACTGACGGTAGAGTAAAAGGGCAAAGCTCGCGGGATTTGCCGGTGACCCCATATTGGTAGCCACGTAAAAATGCTCTTTCCAACGGATCACGCTTAAGTCTTCTCATAGGGTGTTGCCCTCACTTGTTGACTGTAATGTCCCGTCGGCCTCGGCTGAGGCCGGGCAGAGTCGTTCTGCCGGTTATGCGCTCGCTGCCGGCGTGGCGAGCTGGAAGTGTTGCCCCGTTGCAGGACAACCTGATACGAGTTCTAACCAATGCAGGTCACAGTGTGAATGATCGTTTTGTCATAAGGACGTAACCTTTCCAAGGGTCAGGGGATAAGTAAAAAATTGCTTCAGCGGCGAAATGAAGGCAAAGCCAGCTATGATCAGGCTTTGCTCATGGCTCAGGTCAGAACGCCATCGTTGAGAATCACTTCCAACGCAGGGGCTCAAAACGACGAAGGGTCATAAAAAGTCGCAGTTTTACTAGAATTTTTCATTCTGCCGGACGATCAAAGCCTTTTTACCCTGGGGTAAATGGCCGTTGTCCGGCGGCCCGGCGCCATGTCAGCGCCATTCGAACGCCTGCTGGAAGGCGTTCGATCAAACAGCGAAGGGGCGATGCGCTTGCCTTTTCACCTATTGCTCAAGGCTTGGATTACTCATGTCGGACCGTTTCGAACTCTATCTCACCTGCCCCAAGGGCCTGGAAGGCCTGCTTGCCGAAGAAGCCCGTGGGCTGGGCCTGGAGGATGTGCGAGAGCACACCTCGGCCATTCGCGGCGAAGCCGACATGGAAACCGCCTATCGCCTGTGCCTCTGGTCGCGTCTGGGCAACCGCGTACTGCTGGTGCTCAAGCGCTTCAACATGAAGAACGCCGATGACCTGTATGACGGGGTCAACGCCGTCGACTGGCAGGATCACCTGGAAGCCACTGGCAGCCTGGCTGTGGAGTTCAGCGGGCACGGCTCGGGCATCGACAACACCCACTTCGGCGCGCTCAAGGTCAAGGATGCCATCGTCGACAAGCTGCGCAACGCGGCGGGCGAGCGGCCTTCGGTAGACAAGCTCAACCCCGATCTGCGTGTGCACCTGCGCCTGGAACGCGGCGAGGCGATTCTGTCCCTGGACCTGTCCGGCCACAGCCTGCACCAGCGAGGCTACCGTCTGCAGCAGGGGGCTGCGCCACTGAAGGAAAACCTTGCCGCTGCCGTGCTGATCCGTGCTGGCTGGCCGCGTATTGCCGCCCAGGGCGGCGCGCTGGCCGACCCGATGTGCGGTGTGGGTACCTTCCTGGTGGAGGCGGCGATGATTGCCGCCGATATCGCGCCGAACCTGCGCCGCGAGCGCTGGGGCTTCAGCGCCTGGCTGGGTCACGTGCCGGCGCTGTGGCGCAAGCTGCACGACGAGGCCAAGGCGCGCGCCGAAGCCGGGCTGGCACGTCCGCCGCTGTGGATCCGCGGCTACGAGGCCGATCCGCGGCTGATCCAGCCAGGGCGCAACAACGTCGAGCGTGCGGGCCTGAGCGACTGGATCAAGATCTACCAGGGCGAAGTGGGCAGCTTCGAGCCGCGTCCCGACCAGAACCAGAAGGGCCTGGTAATCTGCAACCCGCCCTACGGTGAGCGTCTGGGTGATGAAGCCAGCCTGCTGTATCTCTACCAGAACCTGGGCGAACGCCTGCGCCAGGCCTGCCTGAACTGGGAGGCGGCGGTATTCACCGGCGCGCCCGATCTGGGCAAGCGCATGGGTATTCGCAGCCACAAGCAGTACGCCTTCTGGAACGGCGCGCTGCCGTGCAAGCTGCTGCTGATCAGGGTGCAGCCCGATCAGTTCGTCACCGGCGAGCGTCGTCAGCCAGAGCGCGAGCGGGGCAGCGAGCCGAGCGAGCCCGTGGTTTCAGTCGCCAGCGAGCCGGCGCGTCTGAGCGAAGGCGGGCAGATGTTCGCCAACCGCCTGCAGAAGAACCTCAAGCAGCTGGGCAAGTGGGCCAAGCGCGAGAGCATCACCTGCTATCGCGTCTACGATGCCGACATGCCGGAATACGCGCTGGCCATCGACCTCTACCATGACTGGGTGCATGTTCAGGAGTACGCCGCGCCGCGTTCGATCGACCCGGAAAAAGCCCAGGCGCGTCTGTTCGATGCCCTGGCGGCGATCCCCCAGGCGCTGAACATCGACCAGAGCCGCGTGGTGATCAAGCGGCGCGAGCGGCAATCCGGCACCAAGCAGTACGAGCGCCAGAGCAGCCAGGGTCAGTTCACCGAGGTGAGCGAAGGCGGCGTCAAGCTGCTGGTCAACCTGACCGACTACCTCGATACCGGGCTGTTCCTCGACCATCGCCCGATGCGCATGCGCATCCAGCGCGAGGCGGCCGGCAAACGCTTCCTCAACCTGTTCTGCTATACCGCCACGGCCAGCGTGCATGCGGCCAAGGGTGGCGCGCGCAGCACCACCAGTGTCGACCTGTCGAAAACCTACCTGGATTGGGCGCGGCGCAACTTCTCGCTCAACGGCTTCTCGGACAAGAACCGCCTGGAGCAGGGCGACGTGATGGCGTGGCTGCAGGCCTGCCGCGAGGAGTACGAGCTGATCTTCATCGACCCGCCGACCTTCTCCAACTCCAAGCGCATGGAAGGGGTGTTCGACGTGCAGCGTGACCATGTGGAGCTACTTGACCTGGCCGTTGCGCGCCTGGCACCGGGTGGCGTGCTGTATTTCTCCAACAACTTCCGCAAGTTCCAGCTCGACGAACACTTGCAGGAGCGTTACGCGGTCGAGGAGATCACCGCCCAGACCCTGGACCCGGACTTCGCGCGCAACAGCAAGATCCACCGCGCATGGCGCATCCAGGCGCGCTGATGGCGCGCAGGATGTGATCAGGCGTGTGGGGGTGGCTACCTTGCAGCCACCGCCTACACGCCCGGGTGGAGCCCTGAGCCCGGCTCAGGGTTGCAGCGCTGCGGTACTGCTGTTGAGCTTTGGCTGGCGGTACAGGTCCAGCAGCACCTGGTCGAGCACTGCCGAGGCGCCCCAGGGTTTTGGGTCGTTGAGAATTGCCACCACCGCCCAGGTGTTGCCGTTGCTGTCGCGGCTGAAGCCGGCGATGGCACGCACCGTATTCAGGGTGCCGGTCTTGATGTGTGCTTCACCGGTCATGGCGGTGCGCTTGAGGCGCTTGCGCATGGTGCCGTCCATGCCGGTCAGCGGCATCGAACTGATGAATTCGGCAGCGTAGGGGCTCTTCCAGGCTGCCTGCAGCAGGGTAGCCATTTCCCTGGCGCTGACACGCTCGGCACGGGACAGCCCTGAACCGTTCTCCATGACCAGATGCGGCGCGGTGATGCCTTTCTTCGCCAGCCACTGGCGCACCACGCGCTGTGCGGCACGGGCATCGTCGCCGTCGGCATCGGTGCGGTACTGCGCGCCCAGGCTCAGGAACAGTTGCTGGGCCATGGTGTTGTTGCTGTATTTGTTGATGTCGCGGATCACCTCCACCAGGTCCGGGGAGAATGCGCGGGCCAGCAGGCGTGCACTCTTGGGAACTTCGGCAACCCGGTCAGCCCCCATGATGCGCCCGCCCAGTTCGTTCCAGATGGCACGTACCGCGCCGGCGGCGTAGGTCTGGTGGTCGAGCAGTGCCAGGTAGGTCTGGGAGTTGCAGCCGTCAGCCAACTGGCCGCTGACCACCACGCTGACGCCGTCGGCCTGGGTCACCGGGTTGTAGCGCACTTCGCCCTTGCACTGGTTGCCCGGTACCGCCTTGACCTGGTTGTCGATGCGGATGCTGGCGATGGGCGGCTCTACCGATACCAGGACCTTGCCGCCATCGTTGCGTGCCACGAAGCGCAAGGCCTTGAGGTTGACCAGCAGGGAGTCGGGCTTGACCAGGAACGGCTTGTTTTCATCGCCGCCGTCGTCGTTGAACTGGGGAAGCTGGGGCTGCACGAAGTGGCTACGGTCCAGCACCAGGTCGCCATTGATGGTCTGTACGCCGTTGGCGCGCAGGTCGCGCATCAGCAGCCAGAGTTTTTCCATGTTCAGCTTGGGGTCGCCGCCGCCCTTGAGGTACAGGTTGCCGTTGAGGGTGCCGTTGCTCAGGGTGCCGTCGGTGTAGAACTCGGTTTTCCACTGGTGGGTCGGGCCGAGCATTTCCAGCGCGGCATAAGTGGTGACCAGTTTCATGGTCGAGGCCGGGTTGACCGACACATCGGCGTTGAACACCGTGGGTGTGCCCGGGCCATTGAGCGGCAGCATCACCAGCGACAGCGCGGAACCGTCGAGCTTGTTGGTCTTGAGGGCCTGTTGCACCTTGGGCGAAAGGGTGGTGTTGACGGGGGCGGCGTGGGCCGGCATGGCCAGTGGCAGCAGCAGGCCGGCGAACAGCAGTGAACGTAGAGATGTGGTCATTTGCACTGAAACCCTGCAGGCGAGGGGTGAAAAAAACCAGAGCGCAATAGGGTGACGGCCCCGGTATGGAAAAATATAGCGCGCATTATGCACCACGCATGCTGCCCATGTGCCTAACAATGCCTGTCAGTGCGGCGATTTTTCGGGTTTTATTCAGGCAGTTTCGCGGTGGAACTGGTAAAGTGCCGCGCGTTATTACTTAAGAGGATTGTTTCATGGCGACCAACCGTTCCCGCCGTCTGCGTAAAAAACTGTGTGTAGACGAGTTCCAGGAGCTGGGTTTCGAACTGAACCTGGAGTTCAAGGAAGACCTGTCCGACGAAGCCATTGACGCTTTCCTCGACGCCTTCCTGGATGAAGCCATGGATGCCAACGGCCTGGACTACGTCGGCGGCGACGACTTCGGTCTGGTCTGCAAGGCAGATCGTGGCTCGGTCACCGAAGAGCAGCGTGCTGCAGTGCAGGCATGGCTCAAAGGCCGCAGCGAGCTGACCAAGATCGAAGTCAGCCCGTTGCTGGATGCCTGGTATCCGGAAAAGCCGGTCAACCCGGCTAGCTGATACCTCGTCAAAGCGGCAGCCCTGGTGGCTGCCGCTTGCGTTCTACCCCTGCATCGGCCCCGTTCCCGTGGGCTGCGACAGCGCCTCCAGCGTATCGCGCAACGCCTGATCCACCTCGTTCATTGCCCTTAGCACCTGCCGTTTGCGTCGCCTGAGCACAGGTTCTGGCGCAGCGTCCTCGCACGCCGCTTCCAGCCGTTCGCAGGCCAGCATCAGCGCTTCGGACTGCACCATGCGCGCCACCCCCAGCACCTTGTGTGCAGCGTCCCTGAGTATTGCCGGCGAGCCGCGAGTATCGGCGTCGAGCAGCTGCTGACGGTCGATCGGGGCGCAGCTGAGCAACTGTTCGAGCAGGCGGCGCAGTTCGCCTGGGTCGTTGCCGATGATCGGCCCCAGCCCCATCAGGTCGATCAGGGGCATGTCACCACGGGCGCGGCCTGCCGACAGGGGAGCGTCGTTCAGGCGCTGGCTGAGTTCATGCAGGGTGATGGGTTTGAGCAGGCAGTCGTTCATGCCCGCGGCGTGGCAGCGATCACGCACTTCAGGTTGGGTGTTGGCGGTGTAGGCCAGGATGGTGCAGGGCGCGCGCCCGAGTATGCGCTCTTCCTCGCGTACGGCCTGGGCCAACTGGTAGCCGTCCATCTGCGGCATGTTGCAGTCCACGATCAACACGTCGAAAGGCTCCAGGCGCCATGCCTGCAGCGCACTCAGGCCGCTGTCGGCATTGGTGTGCTGCACGCCGAGAAAGTCCAGCTGCTGGCCCATCAGCAGCAGGTTGGCCGGGTGGTCGTCGACCACCAGCACCTTCACCGCCGGCGCCGGCAAGGTCGGCTGGGGCACGGGGTCGGCGAGCTTCTCGCAGGCTGCCAGCCCCGTCAGTGGCATGCTGATCTTCACCTCGGTCCCGGTGCCCGGTTCGCTGTGCAGCGTCAGCTGGCCGCCCATCATGGCGCACAGGCTGCGGCTGATGACCAGGCCCAGGCCGGTGCCGCTGCGTGCCAGCGGGCTGTCGGGGGCGACCTGGGCGAAGGGCTGGAACAGGTACTGCTGGTCGGTCGCGCTGATGCCGATACCGCTGTCGCTGACCGAGAGCAGCAGTTGCAGGGTATCGGGCCCGGCGCCCGGTTGCAGGGCCAGGTCCACGCGTACCTGGCCCTGGTCGGTGAACTTGATCGCGTTGCTGACCAGGTTCGAGAGGATCTGCTTGAAGCGCAGCGGGTCGAGCAGCACGTCGCGGCAGGCGCTCTCGTCGATGACCAGGCTCAGGCTGAGGTCCTTCTGCCGGGCCAGGGCCTCGAACACCCGACCCACCGACTCCACCAGCTCACCCAGGTTGACGCGCTGGGGGCTCAGGCTCATGTGGCCGGACTCGATACGCGCGATGTCGAGGATATCGCCGATCAGCGACAGCAGGTCCCTGGCCGAGCTGTAGGCCACCTCGATGGCGGGACGGTCGAGGTGCCCGGCATCGGCGCGCTTGAGTGCCAGCTCGAGCATGCCGATCACCGCGTTCATGGGGGTACGGATCTCGTGGCTCATGGTGGCCAGGAACTTGCTTTTTGCGCGGTTGGCGTTATCGGCCTGCTCCTTGGCCTGGCGCAGTTCCTGGATCAGCTGGCGGCGGTCGCTGATGTCCAGCCAGCCGCCGATGATGCCCTGTACCTCGCCCAGCGAGTCGCGGTACGGCAGTACCCAGTGGTAGATGGTCAGCTCGCGGTTCTTCAGCATCATGGGGCGGTCGACGATCAATGGCAGGCCTTCGTTCATCACCTGCTGGTAGTCCGCCTGAAACTGACTGGCATTGTCGGCATCGGTGAGCGGCGCATCGTGGATGGACTTGCCCAGTACCTCTTCGGCGCGCGCCTCAACGGCCTGCAGGTAGCTGTCGTTGCAGCTCTTGAGCAGGCCTTGGCGGTCACGCACGTAGATCGGGTGCGGCGTGCCGTTGACCAGCGCCCGCATGAACTCGAGCTGGTCGCCCAGGGCGCGCTCGATCTGCTCGCGCTTCTTGATCTGGCGACGCATCCAGCCGTTCCAGGCCAGCGACAGGATCAGCAGCAGGCCGGTGCCCAGCACCAGTTGAATGATGAAGCGCTGGTGGCTTTGCCAGTAGGAGCTGGGTTCGCCGCTGAAATCGCGCCAGCGGCCATTGATTGCGCCCAGCTCCTGGGGCGGGATGCTAAGCAGGGCCTTGTCGAGGATAGAGGTCAGTTCGTCGGCGCCCTGGGCGGTGGCCATGGAGTAGGTCGCCGGCTCGTCGCCGATGTTGGCGCGGATGATCAGCTGCTTTTGGGTGGTGAGCCTGAAATTGGCATTGATCAGCGCGGTGACCATGCCGTCCACCTGGTGACGCGACAGCAGTTCGGCGGAGGCTGCGGGGCTTTCCGTTTCAACCAGCTCGATGCCGCCATGGCGAATGCGCAGCCCGTCGTTGAGCGTGCTGCCGCGGGTCACGGCCAGGCGCTTGCCATACAGCTGGCGCAGCGAGGCAGGTTCGTCCTCGCCCTTGCGCGTGACCAGCACGTAGGCGTTCTCCAGGTAGGGCCGGCTGATGTTCAGGGTGGCTTCGCGCTGTGTGCTGGGCGTGATGGTGGCGATGACGTCGGCGCGACCCTGGTGCAACTGGTCGATCATGTCGCTGATGCCGGCGCTGCGATGGATCTCGAAACGCAGGCCGGTGCGCAGACGGATCAGCTCGAGCAGGTCGGCAACGATACCTCGCAGGTTGTTGGCACTGTCGTAGAACGACAGCGGCGCGGCGTTTTCGTCCACCACCACGCGCACCACCGGGTGTGCCGCCAGCCAGCGTTGTTCGCGTGGGGAAAGTTGCAGCTTGCGATCAGTCAGCAGCATGCCGTCGCCGATGCTCCAGCGCTGGAAGATGCTGGTGCGCATGGCGCTGGTGACCGCGTCCAGGGTGGTATTGACCAGCTCGAGCAGCAGCGGGTTGTCGGCGCGCAGGGCGAAGCTGAAGCCCACAGGCTCGTGTTTGCCGAAGTTCACCATCTTGAGGTTTTTCAGGTAGCCCTGGTTGATCTGGTAATAGGTCGACAAGGCGTCCCCCAGGAACACGTCGGCCTGTTCGAAGGCCACCGCGTTGAGGGCATTGTGGTAGGAGCTGTAGGTCTGCACCGTGGCGTTGGGGTAGGTGGCGCGAACCTCGCTCAATGGCAGGTAATGGGCAACCACGCTCAGGCGCAGCCCCTTGAGGCCGTTGTCCAGTGCCCGGGTTTCATTTTCGCGGGTGACCAGCACCGGCAGGTCTTCGGCATAGGGGCGCGACAGGGCCACCTCGGGGAGGGCGGCATCGTAGCCATTGGCACTTCCCAGCAGGTCGATGTGCCCGTCTATCAGGGCTTGCAGGGCCTTGTCGCGGTTGGCGAAGCGCTTGACCCGAATGGGCCGGTTCAAGGTATTGCCGATCAGGCCGGCGTAGTCGGCGGTCAGGCCCTCATAATCGCGGCCACTGGCGGTGATGTCGAACGGCGCGTAGTCCGGCGCCGAAGTGCCCAGTACCAGCACGTCATGCTTGTCGAGCCAGTCGGCCTGGGCCGGTGTGGGGGTTACAGCCATGGCCGCCAGGCCGCTGCGGCTGAGCAGCTCGTAGTTGCGCTCGCCGGGTTCGTTGGCGCAGAGCGAAGGGGCGAGGCAGGCCCCGACGAACAGCAGGCAGAACAACAGAAGACGTTTGGCCATGCTCGCACTCATACCAGCGCGTTGCGTTTGGCCATCTCGATCAGTTCCACCAGCGAGTTGGCCTTGAGTTTCTGCATCAGGCGTTTTTTATAGGTGCTCACGGTTTTATTGCTGAGAAACATGCCGGACGCAATTTCCTTGTTGCTCTTGCCCTGGGCAAACAGTTGCAGAACCATCAGTTCGCGATCATTGACGGTCTTGAACAGTTCCATCTCGCTGTCGCCGCTGTCCTGATGGCGAAGTGGGTTTATTGCCTGGCTGGGGAAATAGTTGTAACCGGAAAGTACCGCCTTGATGGCACTGAGCAACTCGCTGAGGTCCTCCTGCTTGCATACATAACCGCAGGCGCCCGACAACATGCAGCGTGTTGCAAACAGTACGGGTGATTGCGCAGTCAGCACCAGAACCTTCATCGGCACGGCCATGCTGTTGAAGCGTGACAGCACTTCCAGGCCGTCCAGCTTGGGGATGCCGATGTCGAGGATGATCAGGTCGGGCACGGTTTCGCGGGTCATCTGCATGGCGTCCACGCCATTGTCGGATTCGCCGGTGACCCGATAACCCTCGTTCTCCAGCAACATGCGTACAGCCAGGCGAATGACGGGATGATCGTCGACAATAAATACGGAGTGCATAATCACCTTCCAGGTAGGGGCCATAAAGAAGCCGCACCATAGCCCAGTTGGAAGGCGTGCACGTAAATAGAGTTGCGCTCAAACTTAATATGGGAAAATTCCTACAATAAGTTGGGCGCAAGGCTACAAATAGTTGATTTTCAAGCGCGCCATATCGTTTTGCGCACTAATCAATACGGCTGCAATCGCCTACGTTACATACGTGGAAGTTGCAGCGTATTGATCGGATCAACTGCATCAGATCGGGCTTGAACGCCCGGTCATTTCGCGGGCCATTTCGCTGGCATAGCTGTCGGTCATGCCGGCAATGAAGTCGATCATGCGCAGGAAGGCGCTGTGCAATGTGCTGTTGGGGTCGGGCGCATTGTTGCCCAGCAGGTCAAGGATGCGCCGGTGCTTGAACGATGGCGTGCGTCCGCCGTGCTGTTCCAGCGCTGCGCCGCAAAATGCATTGAGCAGAATCTCCAGTGTGGTGTAGGCACCGATTTCATGCAGTGTCTTGCGCTTGTCCTGGAAGATCTTCTTGCGCGCCATGTCCTTGGCCTGCAGCACACAGCGCTTGGCCGGGCCGTGCATGTGCTCGACCAGGTCGCCGTGCAGGGTGCCGGCCAGCAAGGCTTGCTGCTGCTCGACGAATGCCCGTGCGGCGGCGTTGGTCAGGTGCTCGATCGCCTTGCCGCGCAGGATCGCCAGCTTGCGCCGGCGCGAATCCCCGGGGCCCAGCTGGCGGTAGGTTTGCGGCAGGTCGTCACCCACCAGCCCCAGCAGCAGCGCTTCTACCTCGGCGTAGTCGAGCAGCTCCATTTCCAGGCCGTCCTCCAGGTCGATCAGCGCATAGCAGATATCGTCGGCGGCCTCCATCAGGTACACAAGCGGGTGCCGGGCCCAGCGTTGCGGCTCGAGTTGCGGCATGCCCAGCTTGCGTGCGATCTGCTCCAGCAGCGGCAGCTCGCTCTGGTAGCAGCCGAACTTGTGCTTCTTGTAGCCCAGGGCATCGGCGTGGCGGGCGCTCCAGGGGTACTTGAGGTAGGTGCCCAGGGTGGCGTAGGTGAGGCGCGTGCCGCCATCGAACTGGTGATACTCCAGTTGGGTCAACACGCGAAAGCCCTGGGCATTGCCTTCGAAATTGAGGAAGTCGCCCCGTTCGGCATCGCTCATCGCATCCAGCCAGCCGCGTCCGGCGGCCTGCTGGAACCAGTGCCGGATCGCGTCCTCGCCGGAGTGGCCGAACGGCGGGTTGCCGATATCGTGGGCCAGGCAGGCAGACTGCACCACCATGCCCAGGTCGCTGGGCGCGCACCAGTCCGGCAGGCTGTCGCGCAGTGTCTCGCCCACCCGCATGCCCAGCGAGCGGCCCACGCAACTGACCTCCAGCGAGTGGGTCAGACGCGTGTGGATGTGATCGTTGCTGGTGACCGGGTGTACCTGGGTCTTGCGCCCCAGGCGGCGAAAGGCACCCGAGAAGATGATCCGGTCATGGTCCTTGTGGAAGGGGCTGCGCCCGAGTTCTTCGGGGCTGTGCAGGGTTTTGCCGAGGCGTTCGCGGGTAAGCAGTGTGTGCCAGTCCAAGGCCGGTTCTCCAGTGCGGGGCAGGCCCCTAGCTTCCCGTGTCCCGGACGTGGCCGCAACCCTCAGAGGCCATCGGCATCCAGGTCGATCAGCAGCAGGCGGCGCCCGTCGTCGAAGAACTGGCCGGCGGTCATGCAGTACTGGTTGGTGGTGGCGTCGCGGTAGGTGCTGGACAGGATCAACCGGCGCTCATCCCAGCCCTCGGCCAGCAGGTGATAAAAGTAGGGCCGCCATGACCAGTTGTGGCCCTGGTAGCCGTTGTTCACGTGCCAGTGCTGGCCGTGCCATTCCAGATTGGGGGTGAGCTGGGTGCCGTGCCGGTCACACAGAAAAAACCGCAGCACCCAAGGGTAGGCGTGCAGGTTCGGCAACTGTTCGACCGAGGCCTGGGCCTGCGCCCAGGCCTGCAGCCGGGGCATCAGTTCGGCCAGTTGCTGGCGGCGCTGCATCAGCCGTGCGCGCTCGTCCAGCTTGCCCTGCACGTAGCGCTCGCGCAGGTGGCCGAAGCGGGTGACGAATGCATCGCTGGCGAAAAAACCGGCCTGGGCCTGGGCGAACAGGTGGCCCTGCAGGTAACGCGCGCCACATTCCAGAGCGAAGTCAAGCTCGGCCTCGTTCTCGACGCCTTCGGCAATGATCCAGCACCCGGTCTTCTCGGCCATCTGGGCCAGGGCCTTGACCACTTCGCTGCTGGGCCCGCCGCGGGCGGCGGCCTGGAACAGGCGCATGTCGAGCTTGAGAATGTCTGGCTGCAGCGCCAGCACCCGGTCCAGCTGCGAGTAGCCGGCGCCGAAATCATCGATGGCGATGCGCGCGCCGGCCTGGCGATAGCGCGTGACCACATCGGCCAGGCGCTGCAGGTCGCCGCCCTGTTCGGTGATCTCGAAGACCACCCGGCGTGGATCGATGCCGTGCTGTCGTACCTGCATCAGGCTGGGCAAGGGTTCGTCGGCAGTCAGCTCGCTGATCCAGCGGGGCGAGATGTTCAGGCTCAGAAACCAGTCGCCCGGTGCCTGGCTGAAGGTTGCCAGGGCCTGGCCACGCAGCGTGCGATCGAGGGTGCGCAGGGCTGCGGTGGGCATTTGCGGGTCAATGAACAGCGGGCCGACCGAGCGCAGCTGGCCGTCGGCCTGAACCAGTCGGCCAAGGGCTTCGATACCGGCGATGCGGCCAGTGGCCGTATCGATGAAGGGTTGATAGCAGGCGAGCGGGTGCCCGTCGTACACGGCGGCTCCTTGTTTTTACGAGACGGCTGGCCGGATGCTCAGCACGGCAAGCCTGCGGCCCGCCGCCTCGTATTGCAAGAATGCAGCCAGTTTGCGTTCAGCGCCTTGACTGCATGAACAGGCGTATCAGCGGCGTCAGGCTGCTGCCCACGCCGGCCAGCCGTGTCAGGCTGCCGTTGCGTGCGCCCTTGCCGGTCAGAAAGCCCAGCAGCACCACGGCGCCGATACCCCAGAGGGGTGCGTGCTTGATGCCCAGGCCGCCCTGCAGCCCGCCTTGCAGGGAGTCGCCCACCCCGCGCAGGCGTGTCAGCGGCTTGAGCAGTTGCCCGGATTCGTGGCGGATTTCCTGGCGACGCATTTCCAGGCGCAGGCGTACCAGGGCCTTGCGCAGTTCGCGGCGGTCGGTGGTTTGCGGCAATTCAGGCAGGCTCATGGCAACAGGCGCTCCCGGTCCTTGGCAAGTTCTTCGAGGGTGGCATGGAACGGCGAGGACTCGTCGAACACCGCTGCCTTGAGGCGCAGCCCGCAGAACACCGCCGCCAGGCTGTAGAACACGCACAGGCCGATGATGCCGGCCAGGCGATAACTGTCCCACAGCAGAATCAGCAGCAGCGCCGACAAGGCCGTCAGCAACAGCAG
The DNA here is from genome assembly GCF_002478435.1 of Pseudomonas sp. UBA7500. Taxonomy (NCBI): domain Bacteria; kingdom Pseudomonadati; phylum Pseudomonadota; class Gammaproteobacteria; order Pseudomonadales; family Pseudomonadaceae; genus Pseudomonas; species Pseudomonas sp. UBA7500. The sequence goes on from NZ_DLNW01000001.1 coordinate 71,961, forward strand.
GGCGAACACCAGGGCCAGCCCGGCGAACAGCAGCAGGCTCAGGGTGCGCGCCTTCTGTTCCTGCAGTTCGATGCCGAACAGTTCGACGTGGCCGTGCAGCAGACCAAGGATGGCAGCGCCAAGGCGCCGTGAAGACGAGCCGGTGGTTTCGGTTTCCATACCCCGTACCTCAGCGACGACTGGCCAGCAGGCCGATCAGAAAGCCCACGCCAGCGGCGATGCCGACGGATTGCCAGGGGTTGGACTGCACGTAGTCCTCGGTGGCGCTGAGTGCAGCCTGGCTGCGTTCACGTACCGAGTCCTGGGTCTGCTTGAGGGTCTCGCGGGCACGCGACACGCTTTCCTCGATCTGCCTGCGCAACTCGTCGGCCTGATCGCCGGCCAGGGTCGCGGAGTGCTCCAGCAGTTTTTCGGCATCCTGTACCAGGATTTCGAAGTCTGCCTGAAGGATGTCTTTTGCAGTTTTGCGGGCCATGGGTCTCTCCGTGTCAAGTGGGCGTCTGGCATTTCGAGTGCCGAGCGCTGCGTAAGGTTCAGTGCAATCGGCAGTGGTACAGCATTTGCCTTGCCTTGGTGCAGCAGGCCGGGCGGCCGCGCCAGATCAGGGCGCGAAACGACGGCCGGTCGATAAACCATAACCCAATCCACGACAAACCCCGGAAAAAACTCCACGTCAGCGCTGCATTCGCGCCCCCGGCCCCCACATCGCGGGCCAGGGTAGTGCGCACGGCAGCCGCTAGCGCCCGGTCAGCAGGCGGGCCTGGCAGGCATCGATGGCGTTGGAGGGGCCGCTCAGCAGCACCGCGTCACCGGCATGCAGGCAGGTATCGGTGGCCAGGGCCACTTCCTCGCCATCGCGCTGCACGGCCTGTACTTCCACCCCGAGCAGGTCCAGGCCCAGCTCGGTCAGCGGGCGACCGCAGGCATAGGCATCGGCGCCCAGGTTGACCGCATGCAGCATGACCTTTGGCAGGCCTTCGCTGTCGACCGGGCTGGTCTGCGCCCCCTGGTAGAACCCGTGCAGCAGGCGATAGCGGCTCTGGCGCACCTCGTCGATACGCTGCTGTACACGCTCCTGGGGTACGCCGAGCATCACCAGGGCATGGGAGGCGAGCATCAGGCTGGACTCCAGCAACTCCGGTACCACCGCCGTGGCACCTGCGGCGCGCAGTTCGTCGCGCAGGCTGTCGTCGCGGGTGCGCACCAGGATCGGCACCTGGGTGTTGAAGTGACGGGCGGCCTTGAGCACGCTCATGGCGACATCGGTCTTGTCCACCGCGATCACCAGCAGCCGGGCACGCTCCAGGCCGATGGCCGCCAGCAGTTCGCCGCGCCGCGAGTCGCCGTAGTGCACGCGCTGCTCGCCGGCGGCGGCCTCCTGCACCCTGACCGGGTCGTCGTCCAGGGCAATGAAGGCCAGCTGTTCGCGCCGCAGGAAGCGCCCGATAGACTGGCCTACCCGGCCATAACCACAGATCAGCACGTGCCCGCTGAGCGAGGCGCTTTGTGCCTGGATCTCTTCGAGTTGCACCTCCTGGTTGGGTTTGCGATGCAGGCGGGCGGCCAGCGCCGGAGCGCCGCGCAGCATCAGCGGGGTGACCAGCATCGAACAGAAGGTGGCGGCCAGCAGCAGGTGCCCGAGGTCTTCGGGCAGCAGGCGGGTCTGTTGCATCTGCGCCATCAGTGCGAAGCAGAACTCGCCGCCCTGGGCCAGGGCCACGCCACTGCGCCAGGCGGTTTCGCTGTCGCTGCCGCGCAGCTTGACCAGCACCGCCACCACCACGCCCTTGATGGCCAGCAGGGCCAGGGTCAGGCCGAGGATTTCCAGGCCGTGGCTGGCAAACAGTTGCAGGTCGATGAGCATGCCGATACTGACAAAGAACAGCCCCAGCAGGATGTCGCGGAAGGGGCGGATATCGGCTTCGATCTGGTGGCGATAGTTGCTTTCGCCCAGCAGCATCCCGGCGAGGAACGCCCCCAGTGCCGGAGACAGGCCCAGCAGGTGGGTAAGCCAGGCGGTCAGCAGCACGATCACCAGCGCCAGCAGCACGAACAGCTCGGCCGAGTGCGAGCGGGCCACCTCGTGGAACAGGCGCGGCAGCAGCCAGCGGTTGGCCAGCAGCAGGCCGATGAACAGGATCACGGTCTTGCCCAGGGTCAGCGGCAGCGCCCAGTACCAGGCCTGGCCGCCCTGGCCGGCGAACACCGGCACCAGGGTCAGCAGCAGTACCGCAATCACGTCCTGGAACAGCAGCACGCCAATGGCGTTCTGGCCGTGGCTGCTGAAGATTTCGCCGAGGCTGGTGAGCTCCTTGCTGACGATGGCGGTGGACGACAGCGCCAGGCCGCCGCCCAGCAGCAGGGCAGCCCCGGCCGGCATGCCAAGCAGCCCCAGCAGGCCGGCCAGCAGCAGCGCCGAGCAGATCACCTGCAGGCTGCCCAGGCCGAAGACCACGCGGCGCAGGGCGAGCATCTTGCTCAGGGAGAATTCAAGGCCCAGGGAAAACAGCAGGAACACCACGCCCATTTCGGCGAGGTCGGGCAGTTCTTCGCTTTCATTGACCCAGTCCAGGGCGGTGGGGCCGACGAACAGGCCGACGCACAGGTAGCCCAGCACGGGGGGCAGTTGCAGGCGCCGGAAAATGGCGATGACCACCAGTGACGAGGCCAGGATGATCAGCAGGTTGGCAAACACTCAATACACTCCATTGCAATGCCGACGGGCGCGAAAAAATTTGTCAGTCTACAGCGCTCGAGGCCACGCAGGCTGACCCAGGTCAGTCGTTGGTGTCTCGACCCGCCAGGTGTACGGGCCTAGAATACGGGTCCGCTTTTCACGTTTCACGGTACTTCCCATGCTTCCTGAAACTCAACTGCTCGGCACCCTGGGCTGTCACCTGTGCGAGGTGGCCGAGGCCATTCTGATGCCGCTTGTCGAGCACGGGCTGCTGGTCGAGCTGGTCGATATTGCCGATGATCCGGCCGATGTCGAGCGCTACGGCCTGCTGATTCCGGTGCTGCGTCGCTGTGACTCCGGTGCCGAGCTGCTCTGGCCGTTCGATACCGAGCAGGTGGTCGCGTTTCTGAGCTGAGCGTCGCCAGCGGGATGTTCACATGCCGATGCACAATCTGTGATGCAACGGCGCAGGTGCTGTTGGAGAATCGCCAGCGCAGCATACACCCGTGACGAAGTCTCATCCGCCAAGGAGTGGCGAACCATGCACCTGAGTCCGCATTTCACACTGGAAGAACTGACCGCTTCCGAAACTGCCCGGCGTGAAGGCCTGACCAACCACCCCGGCCCCGATGCCCTGGCCAACCTGCGCCGTCTGAGCCAGACCCTGGAGCAGGTACGCAGCCTGCTCGGGCATCCCATCCGCGTCAACAGTGCCTACCGCAGCAACGAGCTCAACCGCCGTGTCGGCGGGGTGAGCGGCAGTGCGCATACCCTCGGGCTGGCAGCCGATATCAGCGTGGCGGCGCTTTCACCCCTGGTGGTGGCGCAACGTATCCTGGACAGCGGTCTGGCATTCGACCAGCTCATTCTGGAGTTCGACCGCTGGGTTCACCTCGCCATCGCCGAAGGGGCAGGGCGCAAGCAGGTGCTGACGGTGCGCGAGGGTACCGGCTACCTGCCGGGGTTGCAGTGAGTACTGTTCATTCATACACTGTATGCAAATACAGTAATCGGGTGAGCGCTTGCGCCAGAGGGGCCGGACGATGGTCAACGTCGAACAATTGAAATACAGCGTCAACCGCATGGCTGTCGAACAGGTGCGCGAGGCCGTGCTCGAATTGCGCCTCGATGGCCTGGTCACCGAGGGCAAGACCCCTTTCAGCAAGATCCACTTCAATACCTGCTTTGCCGAGATAGAGGCATTGTTCCAGCGCGCCGGTTACCACCGGGCGCTGGATGTGGTCGGTTATCAGGGCCTGATGTATGCGTTGTACGATCCGGGCCGCTGGGAGGCGGTGGATGTGCTGCGCTGGCTCAAGGAGTTTACCGAGGCTGCGGCAACCCGGGCTGGCTGAGCCGGCAGGCATGCCGGATAATGGACGGCCCCCAACTGGCGAGCATGTCCATGAGTGTCCCTTTCGATCCGGCCCAGCACCAGGCCAGCACTGTCTGCCTGCCACCGGGCAGTTGGGCCACCGTGCTCGACTGCCTGTGCGACCACTTCAAGGCGATCAGCCGTGAACAATGGCTCGATCGCATCTCCCGTGGGCGGGTGCTGGATGCCCAGGGCGCGCCGATTGACGTGGGCCTTGCCTACAAGCCAGGCCTGCGTATCCACTATTTTCGCGAAGTACCCAACGAAAAGCCGATGCCGGTGCAGGAGCATATCCTGCACGTCGACGAGCACCTGGTGGTGGCCGACAAACCGCACTTTCTGCCGGTGACGCCCACTGGCGAATATGTCGAGCACACGTTGCTGCGCCGTTTGATTCGCCGGCTCGACAACCCGCACCTGGTGCCATTGCACCGCATCGACCGGCACACGGCGGGCCTGGTGCTGTTCTCGGCCAACCCGCAAAGCCGTTCGGCCTATCAGCAGCTGTTTCCCACCCGACAGATCGACAAGCACTACCAGGCCATTGCCCGCGCCTTGCCGCAGCTGGAGTTCCCGCGGGTGCACAAGAGCCGGCTGGTCAATGGCGAGCCGTTCTTTCGCATGCAGGAGGTGCCCGGCGTCAGCAACAGCGAAACCATTGCCCGGGTTCTGGAAAAAAACGGCGAGTGGTGGCGCTACGGCCTGTCACCGGTCACCGGCAAGACCCACCAGTTGCGGGTGCACATGACGGCGCTGGGGGCGAGTATCTGCAATGATCCGTTCTACCCGCAGATCGTGCAGGGGCCCGATGACTACGCAAGGCCACTCAAGCTGCTGGCCCACAACCTGCGCTTCAACGACCCGCTCGATGGGCAGGAGCGCTATTTCGAAAGCCGGCTGACACTGGACTGGTAGACCGCTGTGGGCGCACAACCAGAGGTTGTGCGCCACCGGGTCAACGGTTGAAGCGCTCCACCAGGGAATACTGGGTGGTGGCGGTGAGGGTCAGTTCCTCGCTGAGCAGCGCCGAATGCTGGGCCTGCTCGGAGGTCTGGTCGGCAAGCTGGGCGATGGTGCTGATGTTGCGGCTGATTTCATCGGCCACTGCGGTCTGCTCTTCGGTAGCGGCGGCAATCTGCGTGGTCATGTCGGTGATGTTGGCCACCGCCTCGCTGATGCCCACCAGCGCCTGGTCGGCTTCCATCACCCGTGCCACACCTTCCTCGGCCTGGCGATGGCCGGTTTCCATGGTCTGTACGGCATTGCTGGCGGTTTGCTGGAGCTTGGCAATCAGGCCGTGAATCTGCCCGGTCGATTCACTGGTGCGCTGCGCCAGCTGACGCACTTCGTCGGCCACCACCGCGAAGCCGCGGCCCATTTCACCGGCGCGTGCCGCTTCGATGGCGGCGTTGAGCGCCAGCAGGTTGGTCTGGTCGGCAATGCCCTTGATCACATCAACCACGCCACCAATCTCGTCGCTGTCGCGGGCCAGCTGGGTCACGGTCAGGCCGGTTTCGCCCACGGCAGCCGACAGACGCTGGATCGCATCGCGGGTTTCGCCGGCGATGTCGCGGCCGCGCCCGGTCAGGCGGTTGGCTTCCTGGGTGGCATCGGCGGTGCGCTGCACGTGGTTGGCCACTTCCTGGGTGGTGGCGGCCATCTGGTTGACGGCAGCGGCCACCTGCTCGGTCTCCACGCGCTGGCGCTCCAGGCCCGAGGAGCTGTTGTGGGCCAGGGTGTCGGACTGGCGGGCCTGCTCGTTGAGGTGCTCGGCGGTGTCCTGCAGGCGGGTCAGGCAGGTCTTGAGGCGCGCGTCCTGGCTGAGCATGGCCATTTCCAGGCGAGCCTGCACGCCGCGGCTGTCGGTGTACATCTGCGCGATCAGCGGGTCGGAGGTGGTCTGTTCGGCCAGGCGCAGCAGGCGCTTGAGGCCACGCTGCTGCCAGCTCAGGCCCAGCAGCCCCAGCGGTACCGACAGGGCGGCCGCCACGGCGAAGCCCCAGGAGTGGCCCAGCCAGCTGCCGATCAGGAAGCCGACCTGGCTGACCAGGATGAACGGCAGCCAGTCCTGCAGTACCGGCAGCCAGCGGTCGCGGCGCGGAATGGGTGGCTTGCCCTGATTGATGCGGTGATACAGCGCCTCGGCGCGACGGATCTGTTCGGCGCTGGGCTTGACCCGCACCGACTCGTAGCCGACTACCTGGTTGTTCTCGAAGATGGGGGTGACGTAGGCGTTGACCCAGTAATGATCACCCGACTTGCAGCGGTTCTTGACGATGCCCATCCACGGCAGGCCCTGCTTGAGCGTACTCCACATATGCGCAAACACAGCCGGCGGCACATCCGGGTGCCGGACCAGGTTGTGTGGCGCACGAATGAGCTCCTCCCGCGAAAAGCCGCTGATCTCGACGAACGCATCGTTGCAGTAGGTGATCACACCCTTGGCATCGGTGGTCGATATCAGACGTTGTTGGGCAGGGAAAGTCCGTTCGCGCTGGGTAATCGGCTGATTGTTACGCATAAGCTGTTCTATCCGGAAGGCTTTCGTGGTGTATCGGCAGACAGGCGTTTTTATTGAATGGATATTTAAAGAATATTGATCCGGCTCAAGGTGCCTTAGCTGTTCGTGTTGTAGTTGAAAGGCTGCAAAGTCAAGCAACTTGTTTGCATTCTTTCATATATTTGTCATGTTAGTCAGCTAGTGACTTGGTGTTCACGCGGGGGCAGGTAGCGGGCGGGCAACGCCGCACAGTGCCTCCGGTTCAGGTCGAACTCAGTGGCCACACTGCGGGCCGGTGCAGGCCCGGCGCAACGGCGCCGGGCCTGCTTCAGGCTAGCTAGCGATCAACTGGCGCAGCACGTAGTGCAGAATGCCGCCAGCCTTGAAGTACTCCACTTCGTTGAGCGTATCGATGCGGCACAGTACCTGGATCTGCTGCGTCGATGCGTCTTCGCGGGTGATGTGCAGGGTCAGCGTCATGCGTGGCTGCACCTGGGTCTGGCTGAGGCCGAGAATGTCGATGCGCTCATGGCCGGTCAGCCCCAGGGTCTTGCGCGTCTGGCCCTCGGCGAACTGCAGGGGCAGCACGCCCATGCCCACCAGGTTGGAGCGGTGGATACGCTCGAAGCTTTCGGCCAGTACCGCCTTGACCCCCAGCAGGTTGGTGCCCTTGGCGGCCCAGTCGCGGCTGGAACCGGTGCCGTATTCCTGCCCGGCGATCACCACCAGTGGTGTACCTTCGGCCTTGTAGCGCATGGCCGCGTCATAGATCGCCAGCTTCTCGGCGCTGGGCACATGCACCGTGTTGCCGCCTTCCTCGCCACCGAGCATCTCGTTGCGGATGCGGATGTTGGCGAAGGTGCCGCGCATCATGACCTCATGGTTGCCGCGACGCGAGCCGTAGGAGTTGAAGTCCCGCGGCTCCACGCCCTTGTCGCGCAGGTAGCGTCCGGCCGGGCTGTCGGCCTTGATGTTGCCGGCGGGTGAGATGTGGTCGGTGGTCACCGAATCGCCCAGCAGCGCGAGTATCCGGGCGCCGTGGATGTCTTCGATGACCGGCAGCGGGCCGGTGATGTCGTCGAAGAAGGGCGGATGCTGGATGTAGGTGGAGTCCTCCTGCCACACATAGGTCGCTGCCTGCGGCACCTCGATGGCCTGCCACTGTGCGTCGCCGGCAAATACCTCGGCATATTCCTTGTGGAACATTGCGGTATCGACCTTGGCCACGGCTTCGGCGATTTCCTGCTGGCTGGGCCAGATATCGCGCAGGTACACCGGCTTGCCGTCCTTGCCCAGGCCCAGGGCCTCGCTGGACAGGTCGACGCGCACGCTGCCGGCCAGGGCGTAGGCCACCACCAGCGGCGGCGACGCCAGCCAGTTGGTCTTGACCAGCGGGTGTACCCGGCCTTCGAAGTTGCGGTTGCCCGACAGTACCGAGGCGACGGTAAGGTCGGCCTGGGTGATGGCCTTTTCGATCGGCTCGGCCAGCGGGCCGGAGTTGCCGATGCAGGTGGTGCAGCCGTAGCCGACCAGGTCGAAGCCCAGGGCATCCAGATAAGGGGTCAGCCCGGCCGCCTTGTAGTAGTCGGTCACCACCTTGGAGCCGGGGGCCAGTGAGGTCTTGACCCAGGGCTTGCGCTGCAGGCCCTTTTCCACGGCCTTCTTGGCCACCAGCCCGGCAGCCATCATCACGCTGGGGTTGGAGGTGTTGGTGCAGGAGGTGATCGCGGCGATCACCACGGCACCGTCCTTGAGCAGGTGATTGGCGCCCTCGTGCTCGTATTCGATTTCGCCGGCCTGGTCGGCATTGCCCACCGCGACGCCGCCGCCCCCTTCACTTTCCAGGCGCCCAACCTCCTTGGTCGACACCTTCAGTTGCAAGCCGATGAAGTTGTTGAATGCCTGGGCCACCTGGGACAGCGCCACACGGTCCTGCGGGCGCTTGGGCCCGGCCAGGCTGGCTTCGACTTCGTCCATGTCCAGTGCCAGGGTGTCGGTGAACACCGGCTCCTGGCCCGCCTCGCGCCACAGACCCTGGGCCTTGCAGTAGGCCTCCACCAGTTGCACGGTGGCGGCGGGGCGACCGGACAGGCGCAGGTAGTCCAGGGTCACGTCGTCCACCGGGAAGAAACCGCACGTGGCGCCGTACTCCGGCGCCATGTTGGCAATGGTCGCGCGGTCGGCCAGGGGCAACTGGGCCAGGCCGTCGCCGTAGAACTCGACGAACTTGCCCACCACGCCCTTCTTGCGCAGCATCTGCGTCACCGTCAGCACCAGGTCGGTGGCGGTGATGCCTTCGCGCAGCTTGCCGGTCAGCTTGAACCCGATCACCTCGGGGATCAGCATCGACACCGGCTGGCCGAGCATGGCCGCCTCTGCCTCGATGCCGCCCACGCCCCAGCCCAGCACGCCCAGGCCGTTGATCATGGTGGTGTGCGAGTCGGTGCCGACCAGGGTGTCGGGGAAGGCATAGGTGCGTCCGTCTTCCTCGCGGGTCCACACGGTGCGGCCCAGGTACTCCAGGTTGACCTGGTGACAGATGCCAGTGCCCGGCGGCACTACGCTGAAGTTGTCGAAGGCGTTCTGGCCCCAGCGCAGAAACGCATAGCGTTCGCCGTTGCGCTGCATCTCGATGTCGACGTTCTCGCCGAAGGCCTGTGCGGTGGCGTAGCGATCGACCATCACCGAGTGGTCGATCACCAGGTCGACCGGGGAAAGCGGGTTGATGCGCTGCGGATCGCCGCCGGCCTTGGCCATGGCGGCGCGCATGGCGGCCAGGTCGACCACGGCGGGCACGCCGGTGAAGTCTTGCATCAGCACCCGTGCCGGGCGGTACTGGATCTCGCGGTCCGAGCGGCGCTGCTGCAGCCATTCGGCCAGTGCGTGCAGGTCCTGGCCGGTGACGGTCTTGCCGTCTTCCCAGCGCAGCAGGTTTTCCAGCAGCACCTTGAGCGACATCGGCAGGCGCTGCAGGTCGCCGAGGCTGCGGGCGGCCTCGGTCAGGCTGTAGTAATGGTATTCACGGTTCTCCACCGTCAGGGTCTTGAGGGTTTTCAGGCTGTCGAGCGAGGGCATCTGCCAACTCCTTCTGCGTCGGTGCCTGGCAATCATCCTTGCAGTCGCCAGTTCACCGCCTCTGTGACGGTCCGCACGGCACGGACCTGGCTAAGCGGTCAGGTTAGCCCTGTTTGGCGGACCTGACCATGTACTGGACCGGCGGGGCGTGTCGCCAGTTCCTAAACTGCTTTATCATTCGCCGATTTGCCGTGTGCAGGTGTTGCGCCCGGTCAGGGTTGGCGTGCAGGCCAGCCGTTCTGGAGTAGTTGATGAATACCCTGTTTATGCATTGCCGGCCCGGTTTCGAGGGTGAAGTGTGCGCCGAGATCGCCGAGCATGCCGCACGCCTGGGGGTTGCCGGTTATGCCAAGGGCAAGCCGCAGAGCGCCTGTGCCGAGTTCGTGTGCAACGACGCCGAGGGCGCCGAGCGCCTGATGCGCGAGCTGCGTTTCAAGCAGCTGATCTTTCCGCGCCAGTGGGCCCGCGGCAGCTTCGTCGAGTTGCCCGAAACCGACCGTATCAGCGTGCTGCTCGAGCACCTGGCCGCCTACCCGGTGTGTGGCAGCGTGTGGCTGGAGGTGATGGACACCAATGACGGCAAAGAGCTGTCGACCTTCTGCCGCAAGTTCGAGGCGCCGTTGTGCAAGGCCTTGAGCAAGGCTGGCCGGCTGGTTGACGACCCGGCCAGGCCGCGTCTGCTGCTGACCTTCGTCAGTGGCCGGCGCGTGTTCGTGGGCCTGGCCGCAGCGGACAACTCGGCGATGTGGCCGATGGGCATCCCGCGCCTGAAGTTTCCGCGAGAGGCGCCGAGCCGTTCGACCCTCAAGCTCGAGGAGGCCTGGCACCATTTCATCCCGCGTGAGCAGTGGGAGCAGCGCCTGTCGGGCGACATGACCGGGGTCGACCTGGGCGCCGCGCCGGGTGGCTGGACCTACCAGCTGGTCAAGCGCGGCATGCTGGTGACCGCGATCGACAACGGGCCGATGGCCGAGAGCCTGATGGATACCGGGCTGGTGCAGCACCTGATGGCCGACGGGTTTACCTACAAGCCCAGGCAGACCGTGGACTGGATGGTGTGCGACATTGTCGAGAAGCCGGCGCGCAGCGCAGCGCTGCTGGAAACCTGGCTGGGGGAAGGGCTGTGCCGCGAGGCAGTGGTCAACCTCAAGCTGCCGATGAAGCAGCGCTATGCCGAGGTGCGGCGGCTGCTCGAGCGTATCGAGGACGGATTCAAGGCGCGCAAGGTCAAGGTGTCGATCGGCTGCAAGCAGCTGTATCACGACCGTGAAGAGGTGACGTGTCACCTGCGTCGTCTGGATCTGAAACCGCGTTGAGGCCTTCGCCGGCAAGGCCTTCAATCAACACCGAACAACCGCTGACCCCGGAGTACCTGATGACCGACCTCACCCCCGACGCCACCCTGGATGCCACCGGCCTCAACTGCCCCGAGCCGGTCATGATGCTGCACCAGCACATCCGCGACCTGGCGCCCGGCGGCCTGCTCAAGGTGATTGCCACCGACCCCTCGACCCGCCGCGACATCCCCAAGTTCTGTGTGTTTCTGGACCATGAACTGGTGCAGCAGCAGGAAGACGCCGGCACCTACCTGTACTGGATCCGCAAGAAGCTCGCCTAACCCCGGCGCTGCTGGCGGATGCGCTTGCGTGCGCTGCGCGCCAGGCGCACCGACAGCATCAGCGCCGCACAGGTCAGCCCCACGATAAGGCCTTCCCATAGCCCGCTGGGGCCGCTGGCCGGCCCGAAGTGGTCGGTAAGCCCCAGCAGGTAGCCCACCGGCAGGCCGATGCCCCAATAGGCGAACAGGGTCAGGATCATGGTCACGCGGGTGTCCTGATAGCCGCGCAAGGCGCCGGCCGCAGTCACCTGGATCGCGTCCGAGAACTGGAACAGCGCCGAATACACGATCAGCATCGAGGCGATCTGGATCACCGCCAGGTCCGTGGTGTAGATGCTGGCGATAGGCTCGCGCAGCAACAGCATCAGGCTGGCCGAAAAGCAGGCGTAGGCCAGCGCCGTACCCATGCCCACCCCGGCGGCAAAGCGCGCCTGGCGCGGGTCGCCGGCACCGATGGCCTGGCCGACCCGCACGGTTACCGCCATGCCCAGCGAGTACGGGATCATGAACACCAGCGAACTCACGTTCAGGGCGATCTGGTGCCCGGCCACCACGGTGGAGCCCAGGCTGCCGATCAACAGGGCGATCACGCCGAAGATGCTCGATTCGGCGAACACCGCGATGCCGATCGGCAGGCCGACGGTGAGCAGGCGCTTGATCACCGACCATTGCGGCCAGTCGAAACGGGCGAACACCTGGGCCTGGCGATAGGCCGCTGCACGGCCGACCCACAGCGCCATGGCCAGGGCCATGAACCACATCACGATGCCGCTGGCCCAGCCGCAGCCCACGCCGCCCATGGCTGGCACGCCCAGGTGGCCGTAGATGAACACGTAGTTCAGCGGGATGTTCAGCATCAGCCCGCTCAGCCCGATCACCATGCTCGGCCGGGTACGGCCCAGGCCGTCGCTGCTGCAGCGCAGCACGTAGTACAGCGCCACCGCCGGCAGGCCGAAGGCGATGCCTTGCAGGTAGCCCATGCACGGTGCGATCAGTTCCGGGTCGACCTTCATCAGGTGCAGTACCGGCTCGGCGCTGAGCAGCAGGCCGCAACCGCCCAGGCCGACCACGCCGGCCAGCCACAGGGCCTGGCGCACCAGCGGGCCGATCTCGGCATGCTGGCCGGCACCGAAGCGCTGTGCCACCTTGGGCGTGGTGGCCAGCAGGATGCCGGTCATCAGCAAAAACACCGGTACCCAGATCGAGTTGCCCAGGGCAACCGCTGCCAGGTCGCGCGGGCCGACCCGGCCAGCCATCACGGCATCCACGAAGCCCATGGCGGTGGTGGCCAGCTGGGCGATGATGATCGGCGTGGCCAACTGCAGCAGGCTGCGCACTTCAGTGCCGACCCTGGCTGGGCGGGAGAGGCGGGTGGTAGCGGTGTTCGACTGTGTCACGGGGCGGATGTCCACAATAAAGGCGCGGAAAACCGCCTAGTCTACGCCTTGACGCATGGGTCAGGAAATACACCGGCGGGCTTTATCTCGGCTGGATCGAGCCGGGTGTATGGGCCTACACTGCGCTCCCTTACAGGAGAGCGCCATGCTGATTGTTGCCGACGAGAATATACCGCTGCTCGATGCCTTCTTCGCAGGCTTCGGCGAGATCCGCCGTTACCCGGGCCGCAGCATCGACCGCGCCTGCGTGCAGGACGCCGATGTATTGCTGGTGCGCTCGGTGACAAACGTCGACCAGGCCCTGCTCGAAGGCAGCAAGGTGCGCTTCGTCGGCACCTGCACCATCGGCACCGATCACCTGGCCCTGGACTACTTTGCCCAGGCCGGTATCCAGTGGTCCAGCGCGCCGGGCTGCAATGCGCGGGGCGTGGTGGATTATGTGCTGGGCAGCCTGCTGACCCTGGCCGAGCTGGATGGCGCAGACCTGGCGCGGCGCACCTACGGGGTGGTTGGCGCCGGTGAAGTCGGCGGGCGTCTGGTGGAGGTGCTGCGCGGGCTGGGCTGGGCGGTACGGGTATGCGATCCGTTGCGCCAGGCGCAGGAGGGGGGGGACTACGTGAGCCTGGAGCAGGTGCTGGCCGAGTGCGATGTGATCAGCCTGCACACGCCCTTGACCAAGGGCGGCGAGCATTCGACCTGGCACCTGCTGGACGCCGAGCGCTTGGCGCAACTGCGCCCCGGCGCCTGGCTTATCAACGCCAGCCGCGGCCCGGTGGTCGACAATGCGGCATTGCGCAGCCTGCTGCAGGCGCGTGATGATGTGCAGGCGGTGCTGGATGTGTGGGAGGGCGAGCCGCAGGTCGATCAGGCGCTGGCCGACCTGTGCGTGATTGCCACCCCGCATATCGCCGGCTACAGCCTGGATGGCAAGCAGCGCGGCACGGCGCAGATCTACCAGGCGTTCTGCGCCTGGCGGGGCGAGGCCAAAACGGTGCGCCTGGCCGACCTGCTGCCGCGCCCATGGCTGGCGCAGCTCAGCCTGCAGGCCGAAACCGATCCGGCCTGGGCTCTGGCCACACTGTGCCGTGCGGTGTACGACCCGCGCCGCGACGATGCGGATTTTCGTCGCAGCCTTGACCGTGACCCGCAGGCCCAGCGCGCGGCCTTCGATGTGTTGCGCAAACAGTACCCGCCGCGGCGTGAGATCGAGGGGCTGATGGTGCGCATCGAGGGTGATGCGCCGCAGTTGCAGCAGATGGTCAAGGCGTTGGGTGGCCTGTTGGTGTGAGGTACTGCTTTCGCCGGCCGGCAACGCGTCTTCCTGCAGGCGCCGGCCTTGCCGGCGAAGCGGGCTTTACACCAGGCATAAAAAACCCGGCACCAGGGCCGGGTTGATTTGAATAGGGGTCAGGCTTTCTTGGCGAGCTCTACCCGGCTTTTCTCCAGGTCCTCGCAGGCTTTTCTGATCATGTCTTCGGTGATCTCGATTTCCCGACCCTGGGCATCGATGATCGACCCGCACGCCGGGTTCGGATGGCTTGGGCGTTGCGCTTGGGTATTGCTGTTTTGCAAGCTCATTTCCTGTCTCCTCATCAGGTTGCAAGCTCAGACTAGATCCGCGACATGACCGCACCATGACAGCCCTGTCACACCTCCAGTCCAACAGAAAGTCAGACAAATCTCCAGCGGCACTTTAGAACGAAACGCTCTAGTGAACTTGTTGCCTGGTCTTGTCAGTGATGCCCCACGCGCTGCAGAGTTCCTTGGCGCCTGACCGGTGGTCGGGTGTAGGCTGACCTGCATACTCCGGATAAACGAAGACCTTCATGCCCAGCCTTCTTTCTGCTCGCCAGCGCCAGGCCCTGCGCCTGGCCTGGCGTTTCATTCGCCCTTACCGCAAACAGGCCATGGCCGCACTGCTGGCGCTGGTGGTCACTGCAGGCATCACGCTGTCCATGGGCCAGGGCATTCGCCTGCTGGTGGACCAGGGTTTCATGACCCAGTCGCCACACCTGCTCAACCAGTCCATCGGCCTGTTCATGTTGCTGGTGCTGGCACTGGCGGTGGGTACCTTCAGTCGTTTCTACCTGGTGTCGTGGATCGGCGAGCGGTGCGTGGCGGATATACGCCAGCAGGTGTTCGACCACCTGGTTTACCTGCACCCGGGCTTTTTCGAAAGCAACCGCAGTTCGGAGATCCAGTCGCGCCTGACCACCGACACCACGCTGCTGCAATCGGTGATCGGCTCGTCGCTCTCGCTGTTCCTGCGCAATGCCCTGATGGTGCTGGGCGGCATCGTGCTGCTGTTTGTCACCAACCCCAAGCTCACCAGCATCGTGGTGCTGGCCTTGCCGCTGGTGCTGGCGCCGATCCTGATCTTCGGCCGGCGGGTGCGCGGCCTGTCGCGCCAGAGTCAGGATCGCATCGCCGACGTGGGCAGCTACGTGGCCGAAACCCTCGGCCAGATCAAGACCGTGCAGGCCTACAACCACCAGGCCCGTGACCAGCAGCGTTTCGGCCTGACCGTGGAGGCTGCCTTTACCACCGCTCGCCAGCGAATCGTGCAGCGCGCCTGGCTGATCACCCTGGTGATCGTGCTAGTGCTCGGGGCGGTCGGTGTGATGCTGTGGGTCGGTGGCATGGACGTGATCGCCGGGCGTATTTCCGGCGGCGAGCTGGCGGCGTTCGTGTTCTACAGCCTGATCGTCGGCAGCGCCTTCGGCACCCTCAGCGAAGTGATCGGCGAGCTGCAACGGGCCGCGGGCGCAGCCGAGCGGATCGCCGAGCTGCTGGCGGCACGCAGCGAGATCCACGCCCCCGACGAAGGGCTGGAGCGCCTGCCTCCCAGGGTCAGTGGCCGCCTCGAACTGCAGGAGGTGCATTTTGCCTACCCCTCGCGGCCCACCCCAGCGGCTATCGACGGCCTGAGCCTGACGGTGGTGCCTGGCGAGACCCTGGCCCTGGTCGGGCCCTCGGGGGCGGGCAAGTCGACGCTGTTCGACCTGCTGCTGCGCTTCTACGACCCGCAGCAGGGGCAGATACTGCTCGACGGCCAGCCACTGACCCGGCTCGACCCGCAGGACCTGCGTCGGCATTTCGCACTGGTTGCGCAGAACCCGGCGCTGTTCTTCGGCACGGTCGAAGACAACATCCGCTACGGGCGTGCCGAGGCTACCAGTGCCGAGGTCGAGGCAGCGGCGCGCAGCGCGCATGCCCATGAATTCATCCTGCAGTTGCCCCAGGGCTACCAGACGCACCTGGGCGATGCCGGGCTTGGGCTTTCCGGTGGTCAGCGCCAGCGCCTGGCCATTGCCCGGGCGCTGCTGGTGGACGCGCCGATCCTGCTGCTGGACGAGGCCACCAGTGCCCTCGACGCACAAAGCGAGCACCTGATCCAGCAGGCCTTGCCAGCCCTCATGGCCGGGCGAACCACGCTGGTCATCGCCCATCGCCTGGCCACGGTGCAGCACGCCGACCGTATCGCCGTGATCGACCAGGGCCGGCTGGTCGCGGTGGGCACCCATCGCCAGCTGATTGCCGAGAACCCGCTGTATGCGCGGCTTGCCGCCTTGCAGTTCAACAGCGCATGAAGGAAATGTTACAGATTTTGTACGTCTGTAACATTTCTGTAGCAATCCCCTGAGAGTATCGGATCAGCTGTTGCGTAATGCTCAATGCAGTTTGCTGCCATCGCTCGATGGCAGCTTTTTTTTGCCCGGTGAACGAGGACAAGGACGTCTTTGACTGGTGCGGCAGGTGGCGCGCCAGCTTTCCTATCCTCTTGTTCCGAGACCCTTGCGATGTTCGTGCGTAAATCCCTGCGGCTGCAAATTCTCGCCCTGCTGGCTGGCAGCCTGCTGGCGATGTTGCTGATCGCCCTGGTGTGCTTTCAGTTCCTGTCGGCCAGCGTGCGTGGCTACGGCCAGCTGGTGGAGGGGCCGATACTGGCTTCGCAACTGATCGACGAAGCCAACCTGCAGTTCAAGGTGCAGGTGCAGGAATGGAAGAACGTATTGCTGCGCGGCAAGCAGCCGGTCGAGCGGGACAAGTACTGGCAGCAGTTTTCGGCGCGTGAACAGCAGGTGCAGGCGCTGCTGGCCCAGCTGGTGCGGGCCAACGCCGACGATGCGGGGCTCAGAACGCGTCTGCAGGCGCTCAAGGACAGCCACGCGCAACTGGGTGCTGCCTACGCCCGCGGTCGCGATGCGTTCATCGCGGCAGGGGCCGACCCCGCTGTCGGGGACCAGGCAGTGAAGGGCGTGGACCGCGCGGCCAGCGAACAGATGAGCGAACTGGTCAGCCAGTTGCGTGCCGATGCCCAGGTGCAGGCGGCGGCCATCGATGCCCGCGCGCAGCGTACGGTGTGGCTGGGGCTGCTGGTGATGCTCGGCTCGGCGCTGCTGATTGCGCTGCTGAGCCTGTGGCTGGTTGATCGCAGCCTGATCGAGCCGATTCGACGCCTGATCGAATACGTGGCACACCTGAGCCAGGGCCGCTTCGATGCCCGCGTGGCCTGCGGGCGCCATGACGAGCTGGGGCGCCTGGCGGTGGCTGCCAATACCTTGCGCGATTTTCTGGCCGACACGGTAGGGCGCCTGCAGGACAACGCCCGGGAGCTGGAGTCCGCCAGCGGCGAGCTGCGCAGCCTGGCAGGCGGTATGGCGCGGGGCACCGAAGACCAGTTCCAGCGGACCGACCAGGTGGCCACGGCCATGCAGGAAATGTCCGCTACTGCCCAGGAGGTGGCCCGTCATGCAGCGGACGCGGCGCACGCCGCGGATGATGCCGACCACAGTGCCCAGGCCGGCGAGCAGGTGATGCAGTCGACCATTGCCACCATCGACGCGGTCAACCGGGACATCGCCGGCACGGCGGCGGTGATTCGCCATCTGGAACAGGACAGCGCCCGTATCGGCAAGGTGCTGGAGGTGATCCGCGCTATCGCCGAGCAGACCAACCTGCTGGCGCTCAATGCTGCCATCGAGGCGGCCCGTGCCGGCCAGGCCGGGCGCGGGTTTGCGGTGGTGGCCGACGAGGTGCGCAACCTGGCCCAGCGCACGGCGGCGTCCACCGCCGAGATCAACCAGATCATCAGCGCCGTGCAGTCGGGCGCGCTGGAGGCGGTCAAGGCCATCGAGAACGGCCAGGCCCGCAGCGAGGAGGGGGCCGAACAGGTACAGCGTGCCGGTGCCATGTTGCAGCGCATCACCCAGGCGGTGGAGGCCATCCGCGACATGAACCGCCAGATCGCCACCGCCGCCGAGGAACAGACCAGCGTGGCCGAAGACATGTCCTGCAACCTGGTGGAGATCACCCGCATCGCCACCGCCAATCAGGGCGCCGTGCAGCGGACCGAGCAGGCCGGGCAGCACTTGCACGACCTGTCGGGTCGGTTGGGCGAGGTGACGGCGCGCCTGCGGGCCTGACCGGGGGAAATCCGCCACCTGCCGGCCTTTATGTCGGGCAATGTGGCGGATTGTCGCCAGCAAAACCATCAACGATGGGGTGCGACCACAGGTCCTAGCTATTAGCCGTTGGTCTTGTGCAAGTTGGCCCGCTTTCTGCTTAAGGCGACCCAGGCTTAAGCCTTGCGAAACATTCAGGGCTGCTACGGCAGCCATGGCGTCAGACCGTTCCCCGCACCCTCGATACCCCAGCCGCCAGCCAGCCTCGAAGGCCTGGACGCCATGCCTTGAGCCATGGCCTGCGCGCGCAGAACCACAAGAGACGGGCGTGCACTGCGGGCGTGATGGTCATTGCCAATCACTTCACTTCACTTCAATTGGATTGAACTATGAAAAAAATCCTGCTGACGCTCCTGTGCCTGAGCGTCATGGGTTGCTCCAAGCCCAGTGAACCGGAAAAGACCGTCGACGTGCTGCTGATCGGCGGCGGCATCATGAGTGCAAGCCTGGGGACCTACCTCAACGAGTTGGAGCCGGATTGGTCCATCGACGTGTACGAGCGCATGGACAAGGTGGCCGAGGAAAGCTCCAACGCCTGGAACAACGCCGGTACCGGCCACTCTGCGTTCTGCGAGCTGAACTACACCAGCGAAGCGGCTGACGGTTCGATGGACATCAGCAAGGCGGTGGGCGTCAACGAGCAGTTCGAGATCTCCAAGCAGTTCTGGGCCTACCAGGTCGAGCAGAAGGTGCTGAACAACCCGACCTCGTTCATCAACAACGTGCCGCACATGAGCTTTGTGTGGGGCGACAAGAACGTCGAGTTCCTCAAGAAACGTCATGCGGCCCTGCAGCACAGTTCGCTGTTCCGTGGCATGGAGTACTCCGAAGACCACGCGCAGATCCAGAAGTGGGTGCCGATCGTGATGGAAGGCCGTGCCGCCGACCAGAAGATTGCCGCAACGCGCATGCCGATCGGTACCGACGTGAACTTCGGCGAGATCACCCGCCAGCTGTTCGCTTCGCTGACCCAGCATGACAACGTCAAGCTGCACACCTCGCACGAAGTGCGCGACATCGTGCGCAACGCCGACAACACCTGGACCGTGGTGGTCGCCGACCTCGCCAACAAGGGCGTCGAAACCAGCGTCAAGGCCAAGTTCGTGTTCATCGGTGCCGGTGGTGGCGCGCTCAAGCTGCTGCAGAAGTCCGGCATCCCGGAAGCTGACGGCTATGCCGGCTTCCCGGTGGGCGGCCAGTTCCTGATGACCGACAACCAGGACATCGTCAAACGCCACAAGGCCAAGCTGTACGGCAAGGCCTCGGTCGGTGCGCCGCCGATGTCTGTACCGCACCTGGACACCCGTGTCATCGATGGCAAGGAAGTGCTGCTGTTCGGCCCGTTCGCGACCTTCTCCACCAAGTTCCTGAAAAACGGTTCGCTGCTGGACATGTTCTCGGCACTGACCACCCACAACATCATGCCGATGACCCATGCCGGTATCGACAACATCGACCTGAGCACCTACCTGATGGGCCAGTTGATGCTGAGCTTCGAAGACCGCATGCATGCCCTGCGCGAGTACTTCCCCAACGCCAGGAACGAAGACTGGAAACTGCTGCAGGCCGGCCAGCGCGTCCAGGTGATCAAGAAGGATCCCGAGCACGGTGGCATCCTGCAGTTCGGTACCGAGGTGGTGGCTTCGCAGGACGGCACCATCGCCGCGCTGCTGGGCGCCTCGCCAGGTGCCTCCACCGCCGCACCGATCATGCTGACCGTGCTGGAAAAGACCTTCAAGGACCGTATCAAGACCCCTGAATGGCAGGCCAAGCTGAAGCAGATCGTGCCGACCTATGGTCAGAAGCTCAACAACAACCTCGAGCTGACCAACAAGACCCGTGAGTGGAGCAGCTCGCGCCTGAACCTGCTGTTCGTGCCGGTGCTGCCGGACGAGACGGCGGTGGCCGCGCAGTAACGTCGGGTTGACGCTTCGCGGATCGAGCCCGCCCCCACCGGATGATTGACATCCTTGTGGGGGCGGGTTTGAGCCACAGCGGATGCAGTACAGCCAGAAACCACAAAGCCCGCAAAAGCGGGCTTTGTGGTTTTTGCCGATCTGGTCGGAGAGACAGGATTCGAACCTGCGGCCTTCTCGTCCCGAACGAGACGCGCTACCTGGCTGCGCTACACTCCGATGACAAAATTCTACTCAAAAAAAAACGCGACCGGCAAGCCCCGGCGAGGGGCCTGAAGCTTGCCGTCTGTACTGCCTTTTACAGCTCTTTCACGGTGCGGACCTGGTCCTTGTTGATCCGGGTGCTCTTGCCGTCGAGCTGTTCGATTTCATAGAAGCCCGAATCTTCATCGTACTTGGGGGTGTCGACCGCCTGGATCTCACGTCCGTCATTCAGCGTGATCACGGTAGGCGAAGCACACCCGGCGAGGGTGCCCAGGCCCAGGGCGAGCAGGAAAGCGGGGAGGGTCCGTTGAATCATATTCTTTCTCCATTGAGGGGGAAGTTGCGGGTCATGTCATTGAGACGCATCGCGTCCCAGCAAGTTCCTCGCAACTTGAGCATAGCGGCTGAACCGCGTCATTGATCGGGAACAATGCAATCGGCCGCTGGCGGGCGGGCGCGGGGAGGGCTGTGATATAACTGGCGGCATTCTTTCCCTGTCATGGATTCACCTTCCTCATGAAAGCCAAGGCTGATGTACCGTTCGTGCCGCTGAACATTGCCGTGCTGACCGTCAGCGATACCCGCACCCTGGAAACCGATACCTCCGGCCAGGTGTTCGTCGACCGCCTGACTGCTGCCGGCCACGCGCTGGCCGCCCGTGTACTGCTCAAGGACGACCTCTACAAGATTCGCGCGCAGGTCGCTACCTGGATCGCCGACGAGCAGGTGCAGGTGGTACTGATCACGGGCGGCACCGGCTTCACCGGCCGCGACAGCACCCCCGAGGCGGTCGGTTGCCTGCTCGACAAGCAGGTCGACGGCTTCGGTGAACTGTTCCGGCATATCTCCCTGGCCGATATCGGCACCTCCACCGTGCAGTCCCGCGCCCTGGCCGGGCTGGCCAACGGTACGCTGGTGTGCTGCCTGCCCGGCTCGACCAACGCGGTACGCACCGGCTGGGACGGGATTCTTGCCGAGCAACTGGATGTACGCCATCGCCCGTGCAATTTCGTCGCGCACCTCAAGCAGGCGGCGCCGTGTGAAAGCCGTGGCTGAGCCTGTTGCGGCAAAGCCGCTGCTGCCCGTGGAGCAGGCACTGGAGCGCTTGCTGGCGCTGGCCGAAGCGGCGCGCATCGAAGACTGCGAAGAGGTGCCACTGGCTGCTGCCGAGGGCCGTGTGCTGGCCACGGCGCTGGTCGCCGGCCTTGATCTGCCGCCCTGGCCCAACAGCGCCATGGACGGCTACGCACTGCACCACGCCGACTGGCAGGGCACGCCGCTGGTGGTGAGCCAGCGCATTCAGGCCGGGCAGGCGCCTGCGCCTCTGGAGCCGGGTACCTGTGCGCGCATCTTTACCGGTGCGCCGCTGCCGGCAGGGGCCGACTGCGTCGAGATGCAGGAGAACGCCGACGTTCAGCCCGATCAACGCGTGTGTTTCACCGAGCCGCTCAGTGCCGGGCTCAACGTGCGCCCGCAGGGCCAGGAAACCCGGGCAGGTGAAACCGTGCTGGACGCCGGGACCCGCCTCGGGCCGGTCGAGCTGGGCCTGGCTGCCTCGCTCGGCTGCGCGGTGCTGTCGGTAGTGCGCAAGGTGCGGGTGGCGGTGCTTTCCACCGGCGACGAACTGGTCGAGCCGGGGCTGCCCCTGGGCCCCGGGCAGATCTACAACAGCAACCGGCGCCTGCTGGTCAGCTGGCTGCAGCGCCTGGGCTGCGAGGTGAAGGACGCCGGCATCCTGCCCGATGATCTGGCGTTGACCCGTGAGCGCCTGGGCCAGCTCAAGGACGTCGACCTGATTCTGTCCACCGGTGGTGTATCGGTGGGCGAGGCCGATTACCTGGGTATCGCCCTGCGCGAAGAAGGTGAGCTGTCGCTGTGGAAGCTTGCGATCAAGCCCGGCAAGCCGCTGACCTTCGGGCATTTTCGCGGGGTGCCGGTGATCGGCCTGCCAGGCAACCCGGCGTCGACCCTGGTCACCTTCGGCCTGCTCACCCGGCCGTACCTGTTGCGCCGCCAGGGTGTGCAGGACGTGACGCCGCTGCAGTTCAGCGTGCCTGCCGGTTTCGACTGGCCCAAGCCAGGCAATCGCCGCGAATACCTGCGCGCGCGCATGGAGCAGGGCCAGGCGCTGATCTACAAGAACCAGAGCTCGGGTGTGCTGCGCAGCGCCGCGTGGGCCGAGGGCCTGGTGGAGGTGCGCGAGGGCACTGCGCCCGGCAAGGGCGACAGCGTGCAGTTCATCCCCCTCAGCGAGCTACTCGGCTGACGGCAGCAGGCCCCGGGCAACCCGGTCGTTGCCCAGTGGGGCCTGCGCGGCGAGTCGCGCATACACGCTCTCCAGCTGCGCGGCGGCCCTGCTCCAGTCATGCTGCTCGCGCACGAACTGGCGCGCGGCATCGGACAACTGCTGCATGCGCGTCGGGTGGCTCAGCAGGCGGGTGATGATCAGTGCCAGCGTGTCGGTGTCGTCCCCACCCAGGTAATGCTCGCCGTTGCGCACTGCCAACCCCGCTGCGCCCTGGGTGGTGGTGACCACCGGCAGGCCTGCGGCCATGGCCTCGAGCAACTTGATCTTGCACCCGCCGGCATGGCGCAGCGGGGCAAAGAACAGCGCCGAGTGGCGTTGCAGCTCACGCAGGTCGGGCAGGTAGCCGATCCATTCGATGCGCGGGTCGTTCCAGCGCAGCTTCCACTGGGTGGGCAGGGCATGTCCGACCACCGCCAGGCGCACGGCCGGGTTGCTCAGCCATACCTGCGGCAGGATCTCCTCCAGCGCCCACTCCAGCGCCTCCAGGTTGGCGCCGTATTCGAAGTTGCCCACCAGCAGCAGGCGCTGGCTGTGCGGGCAGGCGCTGATGTGCTGGTAGTACTCGTAGTCCACGCCGTTGATCACCACCTCGGCAGGGCGGCCGGTGAACTGGCGGATCTGTTCGGCATCGCGCGGGTTGACGGCCACCACTTCGCTGGCCTGGCGCAGCACCCGCGACTCCCAGCGCCGGTAGCGCCAGCGGTCGAAGCTGTTGAACGGGCGCAGCCACAGGGGCAGGCGGTCCTGGCACACCGCGCCGGTGTCCGACTCCACATGATGCTCGCTGACCATGAAAGGCAGGCCGCTGGCTTGCAGGGCCTTTTCGAAGGGTTGGAAACTGTAGCTGTGCTCGATCTGGATCACATCCCACTGCTCGCGCAGCAACGTTTCGAAGCAGTGGCGCAGGTGGGGCGCCAGGCCGTTGGTGCTGGCCCGCATCGGGTAGCCGACGTACAGCGCCGCCAGCAGGTTGAGCGGGCTGCGCAAAGGCCTTCGCGGCAACACGATCAGGCGCTCGAGCAGTGGCTCCAGTGCCTGTCGGGCTGCCTCGCCAAGCGGAACTTTCGAGTGCACCAGCAGCGTGATCCTGTGCCCGCGTTCAGCCAGGCCACGCAACAGGTGGTATTGCCGGGCCTTGCTGCCGCTGGTGGTGGGCCAGGGCAGGTAAGGCAGTGTCCAGAGTACGCGCATGACCCACTTCCTCTCTTGCCGCAGGGGCGTCGACAGGCTGAATGCGAAAACGCGCCTGGCGGGCCTCAGCCGATCGCTGCTGCCGGGGCGCGTCCATAGATATCAGTAAAGCGCACGATGTCGTCCTCGCCCAGGTATTCGCCGCTTTGCACCTCGATCATTACCAGATCGATCACCCCGGGGTTGCTCAGGCGATGCTCGCGCCCCGGCTTGATGAAGGTCGACTCGTTGGTGTCGAGCAGAAATTCCTCTTCGCCGTTGGTCACGCAGGCCATGCCGCTGACCACGATCCAGTGTTCGCTGCGGTGATGGTGCATCTGCAGGGACAGGCAGGCCTGCGGGCGTACCATGATGCGCTTGATCTTGAAGCGCGGGCCTTCCTCGAGCACGGTGTAGGTGCCCCAGGGGCGCGTCACGGTGCGGTGCAGGCGATAGGCGTCGTGGTCCTGGCGCTTGAGCTGCTGGGCAATCAGCTTGACCTCCTGGCTGCGGCTCGCGTCGGCGATCAGCAGGGCGTCGGGGGTGTCGATGATGATCAGGTTGTCCAGGCCGATGGCGCCCACCAGGCGGCGAGGCGAATCGATGTAGCAGTTGCTCACGTCGTGCAGCACGGTCTCGCCGTTGCACTGGTTGCCCTGGGCATCGCCTTGGGCCAGGCTGCGCACCGCCCGCCAGCAGCCGATGTCACTCCAGCCCAACTGGCTGGGCAGCACTGCCACCTGGGTGGAACGCTCCATCACGGCGTAGTCGATGGAGATGTCGGCAACCTGCGCGAAGCTGGTGGCATCCAGTTCCAGTTGCAGGCTGTTGTTGCCCTGTTTGCTCTGGCTCAGCCCCAGGCATTCGCCGACCGCATCCAGAACCTGCGGTGCGTGCTGCTGCAGCTCGCGCAGGATGGCATCTGCACGCATGCAGAACATGCCGGCGTTCCACAGGTGCTGGCCGCCCTCGACATAGCGCTGGGCGATCTCTGCGTTCGGCTTTTCGACGAAGCGCTCCACGCGATAGCCATGGGCATCCAGGGCCTGGCCCTTCTCGATGTAGCCGAAGCCGGTTTCCGGTTGGGTGGGCACCAGGCCGAAGGTGGTCAGCCAGCCTTGCTCGGCCAGGGCGCGGGCGCGTTCCACGGCCTCTTCGAAGGCTGCCTGGTCGGTGATCAGGTGGTCGGCGGGCAGCACCAGCAGGTGGGCGTCTTCGCCGTATTCACGGGCACAGTGCAGGGCGGCGGCGGCAATCGCTGGGGCCGTGTTGCGCCCGCAGGGCTCGAGAATGAAGTCCAGCGCGATGCCGGGCTGTTTGAGCTGGCGGTATTCATCCTGGGTGCGGAAGAACACTTCGCGATTGGTGACGGTGAGTACGCGGGCCACATCCTTGAGTGCGCAGGCACGCAGGAAGGTTTTCTGCAGCAGGCTCTGGCCATCGGGCATGCGCATGAAGGGCTTGGGCATGGCCTCGCGTGAAACCGGCCACAATCGGGTGCCGGCTCCACCGGCAATGATGCAAGGGATCAGTGTGCTCATTTCACTCAGCCTCGTGTTCTGGGCACCGCTAGGCGGTGTGATAACAGGGAAAAGGTGAACCTGGCAGGCGCTTTGCTCAATGAGTCAAAAAAGTGACTTTTATCACTGGCATCGTCCGTGAAGGCCAAATATTTGTCGAATGATGCACATCGATTGAGAATCTTTCAATGGCAATTGTGTGAAAGCGCTGTTTTTGACGTGGTCCGCATGCAACGGAACCGTGTTGTAATCGGTCGATATACACGGGCGTCATCTGACGCGGCACCGCCGTCGGCGGTGATCAATGCGGGGGAGCAGTTATGGGTGAGCGCAGGGCATTGTTGATTCTGCATGGCAAGCAGGCCATGAACGACGAGGTGCGCGCGGCGGTAATGGGCTTGCGCGAGCGCGGCTGGCAGCTCGATGTTCGACTCACCTGGGAGGGGGGCGATGCCCAGCGCCTGGTGCACGAGGCGCTGGCGGCGGGGTACCCGCATCTGGTGGCCGGTGGTGGCGACGGTACCCTGCGCGATGTGGCAGAGGCGCTGGCCCAGGCCCGGGGTGATGCCAGCCTGGCGCTATTGCCGCTGGGTACCGCCAACGATTTCGCACGGGCTGCCGGTGTGCCGCTGGAGCCGGACCAGGCTCTGAACCTGCTGGAGTTGCCGGCGCGGGCGATCGACCTGGGCGAGGTGGGCGGGCAGGTGTTCCTCAACATGGCCACCGGCGGTTTCGGCAGCCAGGTCACGGCCAGCACTTCCGAGGACCTGAAGAAGGTAATCGGTGCCGCGGCCTATCTGTTCACCGGGCTGTCGCGTTTCAGCGAGTTGCGTGCGGCCTCGGTGGAGCTGCAAGGTCCGGATTTTCACTGGCAAGGTCAGTTGCTGGCCCTGGGAATCGGCAACGGCCGCCAGGCCGGCGGCGGGCATGTGCTGTGCCCGCAGGCGCAGGTGGACGACGGGCTGCTCGATATCAGCATCCTGCCGGCGCCGCAGGAAGTGGTCGGCACTTTGCGTGACCTGCTGAGCGAGGGCCTGGGGCTGGACAATCTGTTCGTTCGCGCGCGCCTGCCGTGGGTCGAGATCAAGAGCGCCGAAGGCCTGGACATCAACCTCGATGGCGAGCCGCTGCAAGGCGACAGCTGGCGCTTCAGTGCGCTGCCGGGGGCGCTGCGCGTGCACCTGCCCGCCGAGTCGCCGCTGCTCAGTCGTCCAGGCTGATGATCTGTTCGCGCACGGCGAACAGCACCAGGCCCGCCACGTCGTAGATCTGCAGGCGTTTCATGATCTGCGAGCGGTGGGTCTCGACGGTTTTGATGCTCAGGCCCAGGCCGTTGGCGATTTCACGGGTGGATTTGCCGCGCACGATCAGGCGCAGGATTTCCAGCTGGCGCGCCGTGAGGTTGTGGTTCTCGACGGCCTCGGGCTTGCTGCTCTGGGCGCGCAGTAACGCCTGGTTGATCACGGTATGCGCGATGGCCGGGCTCAGGTAGCGCTCGTCGCTGCGCAGCGCGGCCAGTGCCTGCTCCAGTTCGGTGGCGGTGGTGTCCTTGAGCAGGTAGCCATGGGCGCCGATTTCCAGTGCGCGCATGATCAGCTCGGGGTCGGTGTGCATCGACAGGATCAGCACCTTGCTGCGACAGCCAGCAGCCTTCAGGCGGCCCAGGGCCTCCAGGCCCCCGGTCGAGCGCATCGAGATGTCCAGCAGCACGATATCCGGGTCCAGGCGCTGCACCAGTTCGAGCAGTTGGCTACCGTCGTTGGCCTCGCCTACCACGGCGTAGCCGGGTATGTCGGCGACCAGGGCGCGTACGCCGGCGCGAATCAGGGAGTGGTCATCCACCAGCAACAGATTACAGATCATGGGGTTTACTTGTATTGGCGCGTTCACGGGCACGCGGTGGCCAGGGGAACAGTACGTCGATGTGGGTGCCCTGGCCGGGTTGGCTGTTCACGCTCAGCCGGCCATTGAGCAGGTTGACCCGTTCACTCATGCCGGCCATGCCGCGCTGGCCCTCCTCGCCGGGGGCGGCAGCAGGCGTGAAGCCCTGGCCGTCGTCGCTGATCGATAGTGCCAGGCCTTCGGGGGTGCGCTCGATGCGCACGCTCAGGTTGCGCGCCCGGGCGTGTCGCAGAATGTTGGTGACGGCTTCCTGGGTAATGCGAAAGGCAGCGATGGCCATGTCTTCCGGAATACCACCCAGGCGCTGCCTGCACTCCAGGCTCCAGTGCACGTCGGTGTTTTCCAGGGTGCGCAGCAGGTGCGCGCGCAGGCTCGCTTCAAGCCCCAGGCTGGCCAGTTGGCGTGGGTTGAGGATCGCCGACACATCACGCACATTGGCCAGGGTGTCGTCCAGGGTGCTGCGCAATGTGGCGCAGTGTTCCTGCAGGTCGGCCGGCATGCGCCGTTGCAGCCAGTCTGCCTGCAGCTTGGCGGCTGTCAGCAGTTGGCCGATATCGTCATGCAGTTCGCGGCTCAGACGCTGGCGTTCGCTCTCCTGCACCTCGAGCAGGCGGTGGGCCAGCTCCTGGGGGCGCATGGCGATCGAGCGCGCGGCCTGGCGCAATTGCCAGCCAATTCCGAGCAGGGCGGCCAGCTGCAGTGCCAGCAGGCTGCCGGGCATCGGTGCCGCACGCAGGTACAGGTACAGGTTGGCCGCCGCCGACACCAGGCACAGCAGGGCGCTCAGCCAATGCAGCAGAGAAGCGCCCGGAGGGCCGCGCTTGAGTGTCTTGAGGCTTGAGAGCATAGGGAATGAAGCCACTGAAGTATCGCTGTTGAAAGCCGGTCGAATATCGCCCAACAGGCGTTTGGGGCAACGCCTGGATTTAACTTTGTGCAGTTTTGCCAACACTGGAATCAGACGATTTCAAGTGTGCTGAAAACGCCAAACTTCAGCACCGTGCATTGTCGGTGTGCAATTTGCGTCGGGCATAGTATCACTTCGCTTGGAAATGGTCGCGGGGCGTGAAAGATGTCCGAACTGTCAGTTTTACGGGCTGGTACGGTCGTTCCGGATGGCGCAAAGTCTAGCACTTTGCTATCACTGGTGGCGATACACAACTTGTCCTATATGCGCTGATATTGTTTTTGTATACAGCTGACAGAAACTCGCCGCCCACGCGTAAGTTAATGCTTAGTGTTGTGGGAAAGTGCTTTGAAATGATGTGCGGCGGGGAAATTTCCCACGCCGGTTAGTTGTGCAACTTCATGCGCCCAGGGCGGGTGCAGGGGCGGCGGGTGTGGCGGTCGCCTTGGCCGGTTCTGCGTGCAACTGCCGGAAGGTCTGTTCCAGTTCCTCCAGCAAGG
Source organism: Pseudomonas sp. UBA7500 (assembly GCF_002478435.1). Lineage (NCBI taxonomy): Bacteria > Pseudomonadati > Pseudomonadota > Gammaproteobacteria > Pseudomonadales > Pseudomonadaceae > Pseudomonas > Pseudomonas sp. UBA7500. The sequence goes on from NZ_DLNW01000001.1 coordinate 100,495, forward strand.
CCAGTTGCTCTTGGGGGTCCAGGTTCAATTGGCCGGTGTGCGGGTCGATCAGTTCAAGCTGCCAGGCCAGCAGGCTCAGGCAGGCTTTCAGCTTGGGCAGTGCAGCGTGAAGGCGCGCGCGGCATTGCTGCGGTTCGAGCACATGACAGAGTTGGCGACAGAAGTCGGCGATCTGCGTCTGGGCCTGCAGGTGGGCACGCTCGGCCAGTGTGCCGAGGGTGTTCAGCAGGCAGTCGCACGCGTCGGTATCGTGGCCGATCAGGTCAAGGTGCGACAGGCACTCCTGAGCGCGGGTCAGCAGTACGTGGGCATCGACCTGAAAGTCGTGTAGGGCGCTGATGTCCGCAGTGGTGTCGGACATCAGTCGTTTCCTGCCAGGCGCAGACTGCGGATGGGGGCTGAAACGCCCTGGAGCCGGTGTTTTGGCAAGACGCTAGCATTGGTTGTGGACAACAAGGCAGTAGCGAGCAAAAGCCTGACTCCATTCATGCAATGAGAATGGCGTCACATTAATGGCTAAAGGATATTGCGAACATCAGGTCTCGCCCGATTGTGGCTAGGGGTTTCCCTGATGGCATTGGCTTGGTGTGATCGCTGATGACCTGCCGCGACTGCAAAACTGTCAGCGCAGTAAACCATGATGCTAAAGTGACATCAATGCCCCCCGCAGCATTTTATTTTGGGGGGTCAAGCCAAGACGAACGCGGCCGATACACGGTTGATAATTCAATTTTTGCGACACGCCTGGGGGTTGTTTAATGGCTGGCATTCTCGACACGGTAGACCAAAGGACGCAGCTGGTAGGCGAGAACCGTCTGGAAATCCTCATGTTTCGCCTGGCCGGGCGCCAACTGTTCGCAATCAACGTGTTCAAGGTGCAGGAAGTGCTGCAGATGCCCAAGTTGACCCTGATGCCGCAACGCCATGCGTATGTGTGCGGCGTGGTCAACCTGCGTGGGCAGACCCTGCCGGTGATCGACCTGTCCCAGGCCATCGGCACGCGCCCACTGGAGCCGGGGCCCAACAGCACCATCATCGTCACCGAGTACAACCGTTCGGTGCAGGCGTTCCTGGTGGGAGGCGTGGACCGTATCGTCAACATGAACTGGGAGGCGATCATGCCGCCGCCCACCAGTGCCGGGCGTCAGCATTACCTGACGGCCATCAGCAAGGTCGACGAGCAACTGGTAGAAATCATCGACGTGGAGAAAGTATTGGCCGAAATCGTGCCGTACAACGCCAAGGTGTCCCGCGACAAGCTGGAAGACCCGGTACTGGCGCAGGCGCGAGGGCGGGAGGTGCTGCTGGTGGACGACTCCACCGTGGCTCTGGCGCAGTTGCGTGAAACCCTGAGCCAGCTGGGGGTGAAGATGCATGTGGCCAGCGATGGCCTCAAGGCACTCAACCTGCTCAAAGGCTGGGCGGATGCCGGTGAAGACGTGTGCTCGAAGTTGCTGATGGTCTTCACCGATGCCGAAATGCCGGAAATGGACGGCTACCGCCTGACCACCGAGATCCGCAACGACCCGCGCCTGCGCAGCCTGTACGTGGTACTGCACACGTCCTTGTCGGGCAGCTTCAACGAATCGATGGTGAAGAAGGTCGGTTGTGACAACTTTTTGTCCAAGTTCCAGCCCGACAAGCTGGTGGATGTGGTGCGCCAGCGCCTGATGCTGGACGAAGCGACCGTCTGAGCCGGCACCGAGGGCCGGGCAGCGGTTGCCCGGCCTTCGGTGTAAGCTTGCACCTTTATCATCCGGAGCCGGCCCATGCGTCTGAGCGCGTTGTATCGTTACCCACTCAAGTCGGCCCAGGCGCAAGCCCTGGGCCAGTCGCCGTGCGGCCTGCTGGGCTTGCTGGGTGACCGGCGCTGGATGCTGGTGGAGCAGGACAACGGACGTTTCCTGACCCAGCGCGCCTACCCGCAGATGAGCCAGTTATCGGCGCTGTACGACGCCGATGGCGGTCTGGTGCTCAGTGCCCCGGGTTTTGACCCCTTGCAGGTGGCGGTGCCGCAAGCGGACGCCAATCTGCGTGGGGCGACCATCTGGCGCGACACCCTGCGCGTACCGGATGCAGGCGATGCGGCGGCCGACTGGTTGAGTCGCTTCATCGGCAAGCCGGTGCGCCTGGTGCATGTGCCCGAGCCGCGTACCCGCTATCTGCCGGCCGGCTACGGTGAGAACAGCGACCGTGTGGCCTTCGCCGATGGTTTCCCCTTGCTGCTGATCGGCCAGGCGTCGCTCGACGACCTGGTACAGCGGGTTGGGCGCCCCTTGGAGATGCTGCGCTTTCGGCCCAATCTGGTGGTCGAGGGCAGTGCGGCATATGTCGAGGATGGCTGGAAGCGTATTCGTATTGGCCAGCAGACCTTTCGGGTGCTTTCCCCGTGCACGCGCTGCATCCTCACCACCCTCGACCCGCAGACCGGCGAACGCAGCCCCGATCGCGAACCCTTGACCACGCTCAAGACCTATCGGCAGAAGGAGGGGGATGTGCTGTTCGGCCAGAACCTGGTGGCCGACGGCGAGGGCGTGCTGCAGGTGGGGATGGCGGTCGAGGTGCTGGAATAGCGACGGGCCGCTTTGCCAGCAAGGCTGGCCCCTGCACACGCACCGTCGCCTCCACAAGGTTGCGCTTCGACGTTGCCGGCGAAGCGCTGATCACCGCTTACTGATCGTCGAAAAACCGCTCGTGCCAATCCACCAGTGGCTGCGGTGAATTGAGTTTCTGCCCGTAGATCACCGAATACGACAGCACGTTCTGCACGTACTGGCGGGTCTCGTCGAACGGAATCGACTCCACCCATACGTCGAAGCTCAGGTGATCGGCGCCGCGCAGCCACTGGCGCACGCGTCCGGGGCCGGCGTTGTAGGCGGCCGAGGCCAGCACCCGGTTGCCGTTGAACTGGCCGTGCACCTGGCTCAGGTAGGCGGCGCCCAGCTGGATGTTCTTGTCCGGGTTCAGTACCTGCGCCGGCGAAGCCAGCGGGATGTTGAACTTGCGCGCCGTCTCCTTGGCGGTGGCCGGCATCAGCTGCATCAGGCCGCTGGCACCCACGTGGGAACGGGCATCGTCCATGAAGGCGCTTTCCTGGCGGGTGATCGCGAATACCCAGCTCGAGTGCAGGCCGCGTACCTTGGCTTCGCGTACCAGGGTGTCGCGGTGGGCCATCGGGAAGCGGATATCCAGGTCGTCCCAGTACTGGGCCTGGCTGATGGTGCGGATGGCCGGGAAGTACCAGCGCATTTCATAGGCCAGGCGCGCCTGGGCGACCATCTCGTCGCGGCTGAAATGACGGCTGACGTGGTACCACTCGCGGCGCCCGTCAACGATCTGGCCGCGGGCATGGAATTCCAGCGCGCGCCGCACGCCGGGCGTGTTGCGTACCTTGTTGATCAGTTGCTGGCTGAGCACCAGCGGCTTGTTGTTGAGCTGGTAGGGGGTCTGTGCACGATCGGCGGCCAGGAACCCGTAGAAGTCGCGTTCTCGCGCTACCGTCTTGTACAGCAGTGGAATCTGCGGGTTCTTCGGCTGCGCCAGCTCCAGGCTGCGCGCCTGCCAGTAGCGCCAGCGGTTGGTGGTGGCCAGGTCCTGGGGCAGGCGTTTGGTCAGCTCGTAGGCATCTTCCCAGCGGCCCAGGCGCAGCAGCAGGCGCAGGCGCCATTCGGTCACGGTGTTGTCGCGCAGCTCGGGGTCGTACTGGGTCATCAGGCCCAGGGCGCGGGGGTCGTAGCGCCGTGCCAGGGTAAGGCCGATTTCGCGGGCGATCGCCACCTTCTCGTCGCGGGAGAAATGCATGCGATTGGCGTAGTCGTCGAGCAGCGCCATGGCCCGCTCCGGGTCCTGGCGCGCCAGGCGGCGCAGGCCCAGGCTGACCACGTCGGACATCGCTTCGTTGACCGGGGTGAAGCGCCCGGGGTTGTTGAGCAGTTCGGGCTTCTGCGCCACATCCACCAGCAGACGGCCTTGCGGGCCCAGGGTGTTCAGGCCTTTGATCAGGGTGTTGGCCAGGGCGTAGTTGCGCGCCTGGGCCGCGAGTTTGATGCGCTCCCAGCGCTTCTGTTCGGTCAGCTGGCCCTCGGCGGCCCAGCGGTCGAACAGCACGTCACAGGCCGCCGGCTGAGACTTGCCCACCAGCCACAGCTTGTCGGCGGTGGCATAGCCCTCGGCGCGCAGGTTGTGGCTGAGCTGATACTGGCCGTTGAGGCAGTCGAGCTCGGTGAAGTTCAGCTTGGGGTCGTAGTACTTGACGAAGGGTTGCCAGTCGCCGCGCTCTGCCAGCCAGCGCAACCAGCGCAGTTTCATCCAGTTGGCCTGGGGCAGGTCGCCATGCTCGGCAAGAAACTTCTCGATCTCGGCGTTGCTGGCGCTCTTGAGGCGCGCCGTCAGTTCGTCGTAGGCCAGGTAGGGCTCCAGCGGATAATCACGCAGGGCCTGTTCGTAACGGCGGTAAGGGCCGCTGTCGCCCTTGGCCAGGGCACGCTTGGCTTCATCGTAGTACTGGCGTTGCTGGGTGAGATCGGCGGCCTGGACGGTGCTGGCCGCGGTGGCGGAAAAAAGCAGACAGGATACGAGGCTGAGCAGGCTGCGGCGCATGATACTTCCGGACAGTTTGACCAAAACGAGTGTCGGCGGCGCCAGCACTGGTGGGATTACGTGCTTAAGCTTAGCCGTTTGCCGGGGGCGGAAGAAAGCATTGTGCTTGTATCGGCATGTAATGCAGGACTGCGGTCGGCACGCCGGTCGCGCTTAATGTGAAGCAGGCGCAACTCAGGTAGAATGCGCCCCCGGTTTTTGGAGAAGATCATGACCCTGCTCAAATTAAGCGATGTGTCCCTTGCGTTCGGCGCCATGCCGTTGCTGGACAAGGTGTCCTGGCAGATCGCCCGTGGTGAGCGGGTCTGCATCATCGGCCGCAACGGCACGGGCAAGTCGAGCATGCTGCGCCTGGTCAAGGGCGACCAGAAGCCCGACGAAGGCGATGTGTGGCGTGCCCCGGGCCTGAAGATCGGCGAGCTGCCGCAGGAACTGCCGGTGGCCGACGGGCGCACCGTGTTCGATGTGGTTGCCGAAGGCCTGGACGGTGTCGGTGCATTGCTCGCCGAGTATCACCACCTGAGCCAGAACATTCACACCGACGCCGACCTGGAAAAGCTCATGCACGTGCAGAGCGACCTTGAGGCGCGCGATGGCTGGCGCTTGCAGCAACTGGTCGACAGCACCCTGAGCCGCCTGCAGCTGCCGGCCGACAAGACCCTGGCCGAGCTGTCCGGTGGTTGGCGTCGGCGTGTGCTGCTGGCCCAGGCGCTGGTGTCCGAGCCCGACCTGCTGCTGCTCGACGAACCGACCAACCACCTGGACATCGGCGCCATCGCCTGGCTTGAAGATGCCCTGAGCGGTTTTGGCGGCGCCGTGCTGTTCATTACCCACGACCGTTCCTTCCTGCAGAACCTGGCCACGCGCATCCTCGAACTGGACCGTGGCGGGTTGATCGACTGGAACGGCGACTACGCCAGCTTCCTGGTGCACAAGGAAGCCGCGCTGGCTGCCGAAGAGACTGCCAACGCGCTGTTCGACAAGAAACTGGCCCAGGAAGAGGTGTGGATCCGCCAGGGCATCAAGGCCCGGCGTACCCGCAACGAAGGCCGCGTGCGCGCCCTGAAGGCACTGCGTGTGGAGCGCAGCGAGCGTCGCGAGCGCCAGGGCAAGGCCAACATCCTGCTCGACGTGGCGGAAAAGTCCGGCAAGCAGGTGATGGTGCTGGAAAACGTCAGCTTCGCACACCCCGATGGCCCTTACCTGGTCAAGGATTTCTCGATGGTCCTGCAGCGCGAGGACCGTATCGGCCTGCTGGGCGCCAACGGTACCGGCAAGACCACGCTGCTCAAGCTGATGCTGGGCGACCTGGAGCCAAGCTCGGGCAAGGTGGAGTCGGGCACGCGTCTCGAAGTGGCCTACTTCGACCAGTTGCGCCATCAGCTTGACCTGGAAAAGACCGTGATCGAGAACATGGCCGAAGGCCGTGACTTCATCGAGATCGATGGGCAGAACCGTCACGTACTGAGCTACCTGGGCGACTTCCTGTTCAGCCCCCAGCGTGCACGCACGCCGGTCAAGGCGTTGTCCGGTGGCGAGCGTGCGCGCCTGCTGCTGGCCAAGCTGTTCAGCAAGCCGGCCAACCTGCTGGTGCTCGACGAGCCGACCAACGACCTGGACGTGGAAACCCTGGAGCTGCTCGAAGAGGTGCTGGCGGGTTTCAAGGGCACCGTGCTGATGGTCAGTCACGACCGGGCGTTCCTCGACAACGTGGTCACCAGCACCCTGGTATTCGAAGGCGAGGGCAAGGTGCGTGAGTACGTGGGCGGCTATCAGGATTGGATTCGCCAGGGCGGTTCGCCCAAGCTGCTCGGCGTGACCGAAAGCAAGTCGGGCAAGTCCGAGCTCAACAGTGCGGTGGTCGAGGCCGTTGCACCCGAACCTGCGGCAGCGCCGGTGGTCAATGAAGGCAAGAAGAAGCTCAGCTACAAGCTGCAGCGCGAGCTGGAGGCTCTGCCGGGGCAGATCGATGCCCTGGAGCAGAAGATGGCTGCGGTGCAGGCGGAGATTTCCGATGCAGGCTTCTATCAGCGGCCAATCGACCAGACCACCGCCGTGCTGGCCAGCCTCGAGAAGCTGCAGGGCGAGCTGGACACACTGGTGGAGCGTTGGGCCGAGCTCGACAGCTGATATGAAGAAGGCCCGCTGTGTCCAACAGCGGGCCTTCTGGTATCAGTCGGCCTTCTTCTGCAGGCGTACCGCCAGCACATCGCACGGTGCGCCGTGCAGCACGTCATTGGCGGTGGAGCCCAGCAGCAGCGCCAGGCCGTGGCGGCCATGGCTGCCGACCACGATCAGGTCGCACTTCTGGTCCTTGGCCAACTGGTGAATCTCCTGGCGAGGCTGGCCGTAGGTCAGGTGGGAATCGCCGCGGTTGATCTCCGGATACTTGTTGAACAGGCGGTCCATGCGCTCCTTGGCCTGGTCGAACTGTTGCTGCTGCAGTTGCGACAGGTCCATCGGCACGTCGCCGCCGAAGGCCATGGCCATGGGCTCGACGATATGTACCAGGGAAACCTTGGTGCCGTTGGGCGTGGCCAGCTCGCGAGCGCGCTTGATCACCGGGTCGCATTCTTCGGTCAGGTCGACGGCGACCAGAATGTGTTCGTAGGGCATGAGGGCTCTCCTGACAATCGCGATAGTTAAAGTATGGTCGGTTTCAGGCTGATCGCATCGATGTCGGCTAACCAGCTCATTTGCAAAGTCTTTATAGGAATAACAGATATGACGTTCTGGGTAGTAGTGTCAATCCTTGCGCTGATGCTCAGCCCCATGGTCTGGCTTTTGCCCTCGCGTCGCACCAGCGGGCGCATGGCCCTGCGCCTGGAGGCGCGGCGCATGGGGCTGGCCATGCAGCTCACCCCGCAGACCTGGCCGCACTGGCTGCCCGAAGAGCCGCCGCACACCTGCGCGCAGTATCATTGTGCGCGCCGTCGCGGGCATGCAGACAGCTGGAGCTACTGGCAGGTGACACCAGGGGTGTGGCTCAACCAGTGGCGCGAGCCCTGCGAGGATGCGCGCGTGCTCGAGCACCTGTCGCGCCTGCCGGCGAGTGTCTACAAGGTCGAGGCCAACCCGCAGATGATCGCGTTGTGCTGGGGAGAGAAGGGGGATGCCGCAGCGTTGCAGGACATTGCCCGGTTGCTCAAGGCGCTGGCGTGACCCGTGAGTCGTGTGATTGACCGCCAGGGCCAGCCCCATGGCGGGGCCGGCAACTGAATAAAAAAAGGCCAGGCAGGCCGGAAATTTCTTCGATGCCCTCAGTGTAGCTGCGCTTTATCCCTTCGCCGCCTCTCTCGTGTGTATCCATGGCCGATCACCTGCATGAATGATGGCCAATCACCTACAGGCTGAACCCGCACCCCTTCGCTCAGAATGACCGTAAAGTCGCGTTTTGCTCGTGCTTTTGGGTATTTGACAACGGCAGGCTTTTCGGTGAATGTGTCCGTACCCAAATCAAACGGGCGTATGAATTGAGCGTTTGTATGTCACATGACGCTCGCAGAATCCCGACTATCGCGCTGACGGGTGTGCCTGGTGCCGAATTTCGTGCCAGCGTTCGGCGTGTACAGTTCAGCTTCCATATCGTGGAGATCAGTTGATGATTTACGAAGGTAAAGCCATCACGGTTAAGGCTCTTGAAAGCGGCATCGTCGAACTGAAGTTCGACCTCAAGGGTGAGTCCGTCAACAAGTTCAACCGTCTTACCCTGAATGAATTGCGTCAGGCCGTAGACACCATCAAGGCAGATGCGTCGATCAAAGGTGTGATCGTCAGCAGCGGCAAGGACGTGTTCATTGTCGGCGCCGACATCACCGAATTCGTCGACAACTTCAAGCTGCCGGATGCGGAGCTGGTTGCAGGCAACCTCGAAGCCAACAGAATCTTCAGCGATTTCGAAGATCTCGATGTACCGACCGTTGCCGCCATCAACGGCATCGCGCTGGGCGGCGGCCTGGAAATGTGCCTGGCGGCCGACTTCCGCGTCATGTCGACCAAAGCCAAGATCGGCCTGCCTGAAGTCAAGCTGGGTATCTACCCGGGCTTCGGCGGTACCGTACGCCTGCCGCGCCTGATCGGCGCCGACAATGCCATCGAATGGATTGCCGCCGGCAAGGAGAACCGCCCTGAAGACGCACTGAAAGTCGGTGCCGTCGATGCAGTGGTGGTCCCGGAGAAACTTCAGGAAGCTGCCCTGGAACTGATCAAGCGCGCCATCAGCGGCGAGCTCGACCACAAGGCCAAGCGCCAGCCGAAGCTGGAAAAGCTCAAGCTCAACGCCATCGAGCAGATGATGGCCTTCGAGACCGCCAAGGGTTTCGTGGCAGGTCAGGCAGGCCCGAACTATCCGGCGCCGGTCGAAGCCATCAAGACCATTCAGAAAGCCGCCAACTTCGGGCGTGACAAGGCACTGGAAGTCGAGGCCGCCGGCTTCGTCAAGCTGGCCAAGACCTCGGCAGCCCAGAGCCTGATCGGCCTGTTCCTGAACGATCAGGAACTGAAGAAAAAGGCCAAGGCCTACGACGAGATCGCCCAGGACGTGAAGCAGGCCGCCGTACTCGGCGCCGGTATCATGGGTGGCGGCATCGCCTATCAGTCGGCCTCCAAAGGCACGCCGATCCTGATGAAGGACATCAACGAGCACGGTATCGAGCAGGGCCTGGCCGAAGCCGCCAAGCTGCTGGTCAGCCGCGTCGACAAGGGCCGCATGACCGCCGCGAAAATGGCTGAAGTGCTCAACGGCATCCGTCCGACCCTGTCCTACGGCGACTTCGGTCACGTGGACCTGGTGGTGGAAGCCGTGGTCGAAAACCCCAAGGTCAAGCAGGCCGTGCTGGCCGAGGTCGAAGACCAGGTCAAGGCGGACACCATCCTGGCTTCCAACACCTCGACCATTTCCATCAGCCTGCTGGCCAAGGCCCTCAAGCGTCCGGAAAACTTCGTCGGCATGCACTTTTTCAACCCGGTGCACATGATGCCGCTGGTGGAAGTGATCCGTGGCGAGAAGTCCAGCGAACTGGCGGTGGCCACTACCGTTGCCTACGCCAAGAAGATGGGCAAGAACCCGATCGTGGTCAACGACTGCCCGGGCTTTCTGGTCAACCGCGTGCTGTTCCCGTACTTCGGCGGTTTCGCCAAGCTGGTGAGCGCCGGTGTGGACTTCGTGCGCATCGACAAGATCATGGAAAAATTCGGCTGGCCGATGGGCCCGGCGTACCTGATGGACGTGGTCGGCATCGACACCGGCCACCACGGCCGCGACGTGATGGCCGAGGGCTTCCCGGACCGCATGAAGGATGACCGTCGTTCGGCCATCGACGTGCTCTACGAAGCCAAGCGCCTGGGCCAGAAGAACGGCAAGGGTTTCTATGCCTACGAGGCCGACAAGCGCGGCAAGCAGAAGAAGGTTGCCGACCCGTCGGTGCTCGAAGTGCTCAAGCCGATCGTCTACGAGCAGCGTGAAGTCAGCGACGAGGACATCATCAACTGGATGATGATCCCGCTGTGCCTGGAGACCGTGCGCTGCCTGGAAGACGGCATCGTCGAGACGGCGGCCGAGGCCGACATGGGCCTGGTCTACGGCATCGGTTTCCCTCCGTTCCGTGGCGGTGCACTGCGCTACATCGATTCGATCGGTGTGGCCGCGTTCGTTGCCCTGGCTGACCAGTACGCCGACCTGGGCGCGCTGTACCACCCCACCGAGAAGCTGCGCGAGATGGCCAAGAACGGCCAGAGCTTCTTCGGTTAAGCGCCCAACGACTAGAGCGAGAATATTGTATGAGCTTGAATCCAAGAGACGTCGTGATCGTCGACTTCGGTCGTACGCCGATGGGCCGCTCCAAGGGCGGCATGCACCGCAACACCCGCGCCGAAGACATGTCGGCGCACCTGATCAGCAAGCTGCTGGAGCGCAACGTCAAGGTCGACCCGAGTGAAGTCGAGGACGTGATCTGGGGCTGCGTGAACCAGACCCTGGAGCAGGGCTGGAACATCGCGCGCATGGCTTCGCTGATGACCCAGATCCCGCACACTGCGGCCGGCCAGACTGTCAGCCGCCTGTGCGGTTCGTCGATGAGCGCGCTGCACACGGCTGCCCAGGCGATCATGACCGGCAACGGCGATGTGTTCGTGGTCGGCGGTGTCGAGCACATGGGCCACGTGAGCATGATGCACGGCGTGGACCCCAACCCGCACATGTCGCTGTATGCGGCCAAGGCCTCGGGCATGATGGGCCTGACCGCCGAGATGCTGGGCAAGATGCATGGCATCAGCCGTGAGCAGCAGGACGCCTTCGGTCTGCGTTCGCACCAGCTCGCCCACAAGGCGACGGTCGAAGGCAAGTTCAAGGACGAAATCATCCCGATGCAGGGCTATGACGAGAACGGCTTCCTCAAGGTCTTCGACTACGACGAAACCATTCGCCCGGACACCACCCTGGAAAGCCTGGCGGCTTTGAAGCCGGCGTTCAACCCCAAGGGCGGCACCGTGACAGCGGGTACCTCCTCGCAGATCACCGACGGCGCCTCGTGCATGATCGTGATGTCGGCCCAGCGTGCCCAGGACCTGGGCATCCAGCCGCTGGCGGTGATCCGCTCGATGGCGGTGGCCGGCGTGGACCCTGCGATCATGGGCTACGGCCCGGTGCCGGCAACCCAGAAAGCCCTCAAGCGTGCGGGCCTGAGCATTGCCGATATCGACTTCTTCGAGCTCAACGAAGCCTTCGCTGCACAGGCCCTGCCAGTGCTCAAGGATCTGAAAGTGCTCGACAAGATGGATGAGAAGGTTAACCTGCACGGCGGCGCAATCGCCCTGGGTCACCCTTTCGGTTGCTCCGGTGCGCGGATTTCCGGCACTCTGCTCAATGTCATGAAGCAGAATGGCGGTACCCTGGGTGTTTCGACCATGTGCGTCGGCCTTGGTCAGGGGATCACCACCGTCTTCGAACGCATCTAAGCGTTTCGTTGTCGGAAGCCGGGGCCTTGTGCCCCGGTTTTTTGCTTTTTGCAGATTTTTTTTCAAGAGGGTTGGCAGCATGCAGATACAACCAGGCGTATACCGGCATTACAAAGGGCCTGAGTATCGTGTATTCGGTGCCGCGCGCCATTCCGAGACCGAGGAGTGGGTGGTGTTCTACCAGGCCCTGTACGGCGATTTCGGCCTGTGGGTACGCCCGCTTTCGATGTTCACCGAGTCGGTCGAGGTTGACGGCGAGCACGTGCCGCGCTTTGCTTTGGTCGAGGCCGAACCCGAGCTGTTTTCGCGTGCCGATGCGCAAGTGGGCTAACCTTCGGCGCTTGACCTCACTCTGTTGCCACTATATATAGCGGTGCCACGTCAGGTACCTGCCGTGTTTTTATTTTCGTTATTCAGGAATTTTCCGATCCATGGGCAAATCGCTGGTCATTGTGGAATCCCCGGCTAAGGCCAAGACCATCAACAAGTACCTGGGCAACCAGTACGTGGTGAAGTCGAGTATCGGCCATATCCGAGACCTGCCCACCAGCGGTTCCGCCAGCAAGGAGCCTGCTGCCAAGCGCGGCAAGGCTGCTGCCGGCGAGGCACCCGCGCTGTCGCCGAAAGAAAAGGCGCGCAAGCAACTGGTGGCGCGCATGGGCGTCGACCCGGACCACGGCTGGAAGGCCAAGTACGAGATCCTTCCGGGCAAGGAAAAGGTCATCGAGGAGTTGCGCCGCCTGGCCAAGGATGCCGACACCATCTATCTCGCAACCGACTTGGATCGCGAGGGGGAAGCCATTGCCTGGCACCTGCGCGAAGCCATTGGTGGGGATGACAGCCGCTACAAGCGCGTGGTGTTCAACGAAATCACCAAGAAGGCCATCCAGGAGGCCTTCTCCCAGCCGGGCGAGCTGGACATCGACCGTGTCAATGCACAGCAGGCGCGTCGCTTCCTCGACCGCGTGGTGGGCTACATGGTCTCGCCACTGCTGTGGCAGAAGATCGCCCGTGGCCTGTCGGCCGGCCGGGTGCAGTCGGTGGCCGTGAAGCTGGTGGTGGAGCGTGAGCGCGAGATTCGCGCATTCATCCCCGAAGAGTACTGGGAAGTGCACGCCGACCTGGGTACTGCCAAGGACGCCAAGGTGCGCTTCGAGGTGGCTCGCCAGAACGGCGAGGCCTTCAAGCCGCTCAACGAAGCCCAGGCGATGGCCGCGCTGGAGAAGCTCAAGGCTTCCAGCTACACCATTGCCAAGCGTGAAGACCGCCCGACCAGCAGCAAGCCCTCGGCGCCGTTCATCACCTCGACCCTGCAGCAGGCGGCGAGCAATCGCCTCGGCTTCGGCGTGAAGAAGACCATGATGATGGCCCAGCGCCTGTACGAAGCCGGCTACATCACCTACATGCGTACCGACTCGACCAACCTTTCGGTCGATGCGGTGGAAATGGCGCGCAGCTACATCGAAAGCGAGTTCGGCAAGAAGTACCTGCCAGAAGCGCCGATCGTCTACGGCAGCAAGGAAGGCGCACAGGAAGCGCACGAAGCGATCCGACCTTCGGACGTGGCCACGCACCCGACCAAGCTCAGCGGCATGGAGCGTGATGCCGAGCGTCTGTACGAGCTGATCTGGCGCCAGTTCCTGGCCTGCCAGATGCCGCCGGCGCAGTACCTGTCGACCACCGTCAGCGTCACGGCGGGCGAGTTCGAGTTGCGTGCCAAGGGCCGTATCCTCAAGTTCGACGGTTACACCCGTGTGTTGCCGCAGCAGAGCAAGCCGGGCGATGACGATGTACTGCCGGAAATGAACCAGGGCGAAGTGCTCAAGCTCATCAAGCTCGACCCGAGCCAGCACTTCACCAAGCCGCCGGCACGTTTCTCGGAAGCGAGCCTGGTCAAGGAAATGGAAAAACGCGGTATCGGTCGCCCATCCACCTACGCGGCGATCATCTCCACCATCCAGGACCGTGGCTATGTGACCCTGCACAACCGCCGCTTCTACTCCGAGAAGATGGGCGACATCGTGACCGAGCGTCTGTCCGAGAGCTTTTCCAACCTGATGGACTACGGCTTCACCGCCGGCATGGAAGAGAACCTCGACGATGTGGCCCAGGGCGAGCGCGACTGGAAAAACGTGCTGGACGAGTTCTATGGCGACTTCAGCAAGAAGCTGCAACTGGCTGAAGATGCCGAAAAGGGCATGCGTGCCAACCAGCCGACCCCGACCAACATTGCCTGCAAGGAATGCGGCAGGCACATGATGATCCGCACAGCCTCCACGGGTGTGTTCCTCGGTTGCTCGGGCTACAGCCTGCCGCCCAAAGAGCGTTGCAAGGCCACCGTGAACCTGGTGCCAGGTGACGAGATTGCCGCCGACGACGAGGGCGAGTCCGAGTCGCGCGTGCTGTTGGGCAAGCACCGCTGCCCGATCTGCGCCACGGCGATGGACGCCTACCTGCTCGACGAGAAACACAAGCTGCACATCTGCGGCAACAACCCCGATTGCACGGGTTACGAGATCGAGGAAGGCAGCTACCGCATCAAGGGCTACGAGGGTCCGAGCCTTGAGTGTGACAAGTGCGGCAGCGAGATGCAGCTCAAGACCGGTCGTTTCGGCAAGTTCTTCGGCTGTACCAACCCGGAGTGCAAGAACACCCGCAAGCTGCTCAAGAGCGGCGAGGCGGCGCCGCCGAAGATGGACGCGGTGAAGATGCCGGAGCTCAAGTGCGAGAAGGTCAACGACACCTATGTGTTGCGTGACGGGGCTTCGGGCCTGTTCCTGGCCGCCAGCCAGTTCCCGAAGAACCGCGAGACCCGCGCCCCCCTGGTGATGGAGATCGTGCCGCACAAGGACGAGATCGATCCGAAGTATCACTTCCTCTGTGAAGCGCCGAAGAAGGACCCGGACGGTCGCCCTACGGTGATCCGCTACAGCCGCAAGACCAAGGAGCAGTATGTGCAGACCGAGGTCGACGGCAAGCCGACCGGCTGGCGAGCGTTCTATGACGGTAAGGCGTGGAAGGTGGAAGACAAGCGCTAAGCGATAGAATCGGCTACAAGAGGCTGCATCTGGTGATCCTGGACGCAGCCTTTTTTTTAGTCATGTCAGCGAACGGTTGTGATGTTTGATCGGGACGTTTCTCCGCCAGGGCTGTACACCATCGAGCAGAGGCAAGCAGATGAGTCAGGAAATGTTGGAAGCAGGGCCGCAGTCGGCCAGAATCCTGTCGGTGTTCGATTTCGATGGCACGCTGACCCGCCGTGACAGCTTTGTACCTTTTTTGAGGTTCGCTTTCGGCAACGGCTTTTTTGCTCGCCGCATGCTGCGGATGATCTGGCCAAGCCTGCGCTATCTGGGGCGGCGGATCAGCCGCGATGAACTCAAGGCCCAGTTGATCCAGACGTTTCTTGCGGGTGTGAAAGAGCAATGGGTCGCGCAGAAGGCGGTGGCGTTCAAGTCGCAGGCGTGGGCCCGGCTCATGCGCCCGCAGGGCGTGATTTCGGTGAAACAGGAACTGGCCTCTGGTGCCGAGGTGACGATCTGTTCGGCATCGCCGGCGCTGGTGCTCAAGCCCTTTGCCGAACAGTTGGGCATCAAGCTGATCGGCACCGAGCTGGAGGTGATCGATGGCGTGCTGACCGGCAGGATCAGTGGAGACAACTGCCGCTGCGAAGCCAAGGTTCTGCGCCTGGAGGCGGTTTACGGGGTGCTGACGCAGTACCGCATGCGCGCCTGGGGCGACACGCGGGGCGACCATGAGCTGCTGGCCGCGGCTCAGGACGCACACTGGCGGCACTTTCATCCCGCGTGGCAGCGTGGCCGCCTGCGCATCGAAAAGATCTACGGCCCGGTCACCCCGGCCACGCCGAAAGACTCGGCTGCAACCACGGTTGGCGGTTTGCCGCGCAACGATGACCGCAAGGGCGGTTGAGCCTCACGCCTGCGGTGATTCAGCTTGCGTGCCTGCGATCCATCACAGAAACTGAGCCCCCGCCTCACACTCCCTCGGAGCGCGCCTCGATGGCCCAGGAACTCTATACCCGTACCAACCAGAAGATCTATTTCGCCGGTCTGGCCCTGGAGGCACTGGGCAAGGCGCAGGACAGTCGCGCCATGAACGCCCAGGCGCAGACCCAGGCCGAGCGGGAGTCTGCGCTGTTTCACCTGTATGGTGCGCTGTTGGGGCTGTGTCATGAGGTCGGTGGCTATTATCGCTTGCCCCAGGCCGGCGCGCTGCGTGCCGAGCAACTGCTGAGCCGTGAAGTACTGGCGACCATCGCCATTCCCGAGCTGGCTGAACTGGTCGAACTTGCCGAGCAGCCTGAAACCTGGCTGGCGCAACTGCTCAGGGCTTATGCCGATTTGTTCCGACCACCTGTCGCGAGCAAGGCGCCCAAAGGTGATGTGACCCAACCGTTGATTCAGGCGGTGAGCCTGGATGAACCCGAGGCGCCAGCGCTGTCGCGCGAAGAACTGGAGAGCTGGCGGCAGAATCTCAAACGCCTCGTGGTGCGTTTTCGCGAAGGTCTGAGTGAGTGCTGATCCTGCCAGTGGCTGGTACAATGCCGGCCTTTCCTGGAGAACAGTCTTTTATGCCCACGTCCTTTCTAGAAATTGTAGAGTTGCCTGACGGTCGCATCGAGTTGCGCCGCGCCGAGGACGAGGGGTCGTTGGTAACCCTGGATTTTTCGGAAGATGCCAAGGCGTTCCTGCAGGGCCAACACGTCGAGGTGGCCAAGGCCATGCTCAGCGTTGGTGTGCAGATGGCCGGCAAGTTGGTTGAAGGCGAGATCGAACAGGAACATGCAGGCCCACGGGTTCTGCACTGACCGTCAGTATCCGGCTTCCTCGTCCTGAGGAAGCCTGCTGCATACCCTTCGAGCGTTCAGCGAGTATCAGCCCAGGCGGATATTCAGGCTTTGTGCGTCACCCGCACGGGCAGCATTGGTCAGTTGCAGGCGGGCGCCGTTGCTGACCGGATTGAACCAGGTGACCACCGTATGGCTGCGCCCAAGGCGCAGGGCTTCACAGGCCAGTTGCAGCGCACTCTGGTTGCCGCGAGGCTGCAGCAGCAGTATGCGTTCGCGGTTGAGCCCTGCGTCCCTCAGCCAGGCCTGGGTAAGGCTACCGGGTGGGGCGATCAGGGTAAGCCAGCGGGCGTCATGCTCTTCACTCAGTTCGCTCAGGTCGCGTAGCACCGGTGCCAGCAGGCTTTGGCAGTGCTCCAGCGCGCCACGCAAGGACAGCTCGCTGAATGCCTGCGGCTTGTTACTTTGCCGGGCGGGCTGCCTGGTTTTGACCCGCGGCAGTACCGGCTGGGCCAGGAATGCTTCGAACAAGGGCAACTGTGCTTGCTGTGGTACGTGGGGGAACTGCATGACGCCTCCTTATTAGCGGCGGATAACGCCGACGCTCAAGCCCTCGATGACCAGGTCCTGCTCTTTCAGGTTGACTTCGATAGGGGCGAATTCGGGGTTCTCGGCGATCAGCCAGACCTTGTTGCCTTCCCGTTTGAAGCGCTTGACCGTGACTTCGTCACCCAGGCGGGCTACGACGATCTGACCATTGCGCGCTTCGCGGCAGGTGTGTACGGCCAGCAGGTCGCCGTCGACGATGCCGACGTCCTTCATGCTCATGCCGTGCACGCGCAGCAGGTAGTCGGCGCGGGGGTGGAAGAAGGCCGGGTTGATGGCGCAGGATTCCTCGATGTGCTGCTGGGCGAGGATAGGGGCACCCGCGGCCACGCGGCCAATGATGGGCAGGGCGTTTTCATCGGGCTTGCTCTCGAGCCCCGGAATGCGGATGCCGCGCGAGGCACCAGGGGTCATCTCGATTGCACCCTTGCGGGCCAGTGCCTTCAGATGCTCTTCGGCGGCGTTGGGGGATTTGAACCCCAGTTCCTGGGCGATTTCCGCGCGGGTGGGCGGGAAGCCGTTGTCTTCGAGGCAGCGCTTGATGAAAGCCAGAATCTCAGCTTGGCGTGGCGTCAGTTTTAGCATGTCGATCGCTCTGTCTTTTTATACAGTGACTGGGATTATATACAGTGATAGCGGCAAGCTACAAGCGGCAAGCTCCAAGCGTGCCCGCAGTTGCCTGCCGCTTCCGGCTTGTGGCTTGTCGCTGCCTTCAATACCATGACCGGCCGGGCACAAAACGCCCGTGCGTACTTGACAGAACCCTGCCTTGAAACGTATGTTTCAAACAAGTGTTTGTCTCGCGGAGTAGTCATGGCCCAGTCGGAAACCGTTGAACGCATTCTCGATGCTGCCGAGCAGCTGTTCGCGGAAAAAGGTTTTGCCGAAACCTCATTGCGGCTGATCACCAGCAAGGCCGGCGTCAACCTGGCGGCGGTGAACTACCATTTCGGTTCGAAGAAGGCGCTGATTCAGGCGGTCTTCTCGCGTTTTCTAGGGCCGTTCTGCCAGAGCCTGGAGCGTGAGCTCGAGCGGCGCCAGGCGCGCCCCGAGCACAAGCCCAGCCTTGAAGAACTGCTGGAGATGCTGGTCGAGCAGGCGCTGGTGGTGCAGCCGCGCAGCGGCAATGACCTGTCGATCTTCATGCGCCTGCTGGGCCTGGCCTTCAGCCAGAGCCAGGGCCACTTGCGTCGTTACCTCGAAGACATGTACGGCAAGGTGTTCCGCCGCTACATGCTGCTGGTCAACGAGGCCGCGCCGCAGATTCCTCCCCTTGAACTGTTCTGGCGCGTGCATTTCATGCTCGGCGCTGCAGCGTTCAGCATGTCGGGCATCAAGGCCCTGCGCGCGATTGCCGAGACCGATTTCGGGGTCAATACCTCGATCGAGCAGGTCATGCGCCTGATGGTGCCGTTCCTGGCCGCCGGCATGCGTGCCGACAGCGGGGTCACGGACGAGGCGATGGCGGCGGCGCAGTTGCGTCCGCGCAGCAAGACCAGCCACGCCCCGGTGCCGGCAAAGGCCTGATTCCCCGGCTGGGCGGCACAGCCGGCTTCGGCTAAGCTAGCGCCCATGCCTATTCTCGATTTGCTGCACATTTCCATCGCCGACCAGTGCCTTTATGGGTTCGCCCAGGGGCGACTGGCGGTGCGTCTTGCGGTGTCCACCGCACTCAATGGCCCGGGCGAGCACAACGGCTCCGGTTGTACACCGCGCGGGCTGCATCAGGTGCGTGCGAAGATCGGCGCGGGCTTGCCCCAGGGCGCGGTGCTGCGCGGGCGTCGCTGGACCGGCGAGGTCTGGACGCCCGACCTGCACGCGCAGTTCCCTGGGCGCGACTGGATCCTCTCGCGCATTCTCTGGCTCAGCGGTCGCGAGCCGGGGCGCAACCGCCTCGGGCCGGTGGATACGTTCCGCCGCTATATCTACCTGCACGGCACGCCCGACAGCGAACCCATGGGTGTGCCGTTGTCCCACGGCTGCATACGCCTGCGCAACGCCGACCTGGTAGCGCTGTTCGACCGGGTGCCTGTGCATTGCCCGGTACAGATCGAAGAAGCCGCCTGCCCCCAGTGGGCGAGCGCGCCCCTCAACTGAAGGATCATTTATGAGTACCTGCCTGCAAGGCTCCCTGATGGTCGACGTGGCCGGCACCTGGCTGACTGCCGAAGACCGCCACCTGCTGCGTCAGCCCGAAGTGGCCGGCCTGATCATCTTTGCCCGCAACATCGAATGCCCGCGCCAGGTGCGCGAACTGAGTGCGTCGATCCGTGCCGTGCGCCCGGACCTGATCCTGGCCGTGGACCAGGAGGGTGGTCGCGTACAGCGCCTGCGCCAGGGCTTCGTGCGCTTGCCCGCGATGCGTGCGATTGCCGACAACCCCAATGCCGAGCGCCTGGCCGAACACTGCGGCTGGCTGATGGCAACCGAAGTGCTGGCGGTAGGGCTCGACTTGAGCTTTGCCCCGGTGCTGGACCTTGACCACCAGCGCAGCGCGGTGGTTGGCAGTCGCGCCTTCGAGGGTGACCCGCAGCGCGCCACCTTGCTTGCCGGTGCCTTCATTCGCGGCATGAACGCGGCGGGCATGGCGGCCTGCGGCAAGCACTTCCCGGGGCATGGCTGGGCCGAGGCGGATTCGCATGTGGCGATACCCACCGACGAGCGCAGCCTGGAGCAGATCCGCGCAGCCGACCTGGTGCCGTTCACGCGCCTGAGCGGGCAGCTGGCGGCGGTGATGCCCGCGCACGTGATCTATCCACAGGTCGATAACCAGCCGGCCGGCTTCTCGCGGCGCTGGCTGCAGGAGATTCTGCGTGGCGAGCTGGGCTTTGACGGGGTGATCTTCAGCGATGACCTGTCGATGGCCGGTGCGCATGTGGTGGGGGACGCCGCCAGCCGTATCGAGGCGGCGCTGAGTGCCGGTTGCGACATGGGCCTGGTGTGCAATGATCGGGCGGCTGCCGAGCTTGCGTTGTCCGCGGCGCAGCGGTTGAGGGTGAGGCCGTCGCCGCGGATCGCGCAGATGCGCGGGCAGGGTTTTGCGCGTACCGATTACCGCCAGCAGCCCCGCTGGCTGGAGGCGCTTGGCGCGCTGAAGGATGCACAACTGATCGACTGAGGTCCTGCGCCGGCAAGGCTGGCTCCTGCAGGTGCTGCGATACCTGTAGGAGCCGGCCTTGCCGGCGAAAGGCTCAACTAATTTTCGCGGCCTGCCGCTTCCCGGGCAACGGCGCAAACAGCGCATCAATGTCTTCATCCGCCAGCTTCCAGTCCCCCGCCTGACGCCCCTCCAGCAAGCCTGCAGCCAGCGCTGCCTTCTCCTGTTGCAACTTCTGGATCTTCTCTTCCACCGTGCCCCGTGTAATCAGCTTGTAGACGAACACCGGCTTGTCCTGGCCGATGCGGTAGGCGCGGTCGGTGGCCTGGTTTTCGGTGGCCGGGTTCCACCACGGGTCATAGTGGATCACCGTGTCGGCCGCGGTGAGGTTGAGGCCGGTGCCGCCCGCTTTGAGGCTGATCAGAAACAGTGGCGTCTGCAGGCTCTGGAACTGCTGCACCGGGGTGCGCCGGTCGCGGGTTTCACCGGTCAGCAGGCTGTAGCGGACGCCACGCTTGTGCAGCTCCTGCTCGATCAGTTCGAGCATCGAGGTGAACTGCGAGAACAGCAGGATGCGTCGCCCTTCGCTGAGCAGTTCGTCGAGCATCTGCATCAGGCTGCCCAGCTTGCCCTTGTCCGAATGGGTGGTTCTTGGCGCAATGCTTTTGACCAGGCGCAGATCGCAGCACACCTGACGCAGCTTGAGCAACGCATCCAGAATCACGATCTGGCTGCGTGCCGCGCCGTTGCGGGTGATTTCCTCGCGGACCTTCCTGTCCATCGCCACCCGCACCGTTTCGTAGGTGTCGCGCTGCGCGTCGCTCAGCTCCACCCAATGCACGATCTCGGTCTTGGCCGGCAGTTCGCGGGCCACCTGTTCCTTGGTGCGGCGCAGCAGGAATGGCTTGATGCGCGCGGCAAGATGCGCCATGCGCTCGACGTCGCCATGGCGTTCGACAGGGGTGCGGTAATCGCGGCTGAAGGCCTTGCTGTCGCCCAGCCAGCCGGGTAGCAGGAAGTGGAAGATCGACCACAGTTCGCCCAGGTTGTTTTCCATCGGTGTGCCGGTCAGGCACAGGCGCTGGTTGGCCTGGATCTCGCGCGCCGCTTCGGCGGCCTTGCTGTTGGCGTTCTTGATGTTCTGCGCTTCATCCAGAATCAGCAGGTGCCAGGGCTGCGCGGTGAAGTGAGCCAGGTCGCGGGGCAGCAGGGCGTAGGTGGTCAGTACCAGGTCGTACTGGTCAAGGTCGGCGAAGTGTCGGGTGCGGCCGGGGCCATGCAGGGCCAGCACGCGCAGCTGCGGGGTGAAGTGCTGCGCTTCGTCGAGCCAGTTGGGGATCAGGCTGGTCGGCATCACGGCCAGGGCAGGGCCCTGCAGGCGCCCCGCGTTCTTTTCGGTGAGCAGGTGCGCCAGGGTCTGCAGGGTCTTGCCCAGGCCCATGTCGTCGCCCAGGATCCCGCCGACCTCCAGTTCGCGCAGGGTCTGCAACCAGTTCAGGCCTTCGAGCTGGTAGGGTCGCAGCGTGGCGTTCAGGCCCTCGGGGGCGGCGATGTCGGTACGCCTGGACTCGCGCAGGCGGCGGGCAAAGTCGCGTACCCGGTCGCCGCCGCGCCAGGTCAGCGCCATGTCGTCGATGCTGCTCAGGCGCGCGGCATCCGGCGCTGCCAGGCGCAGCGAAGGCCCGCTGTCATTGCCCAGGTACAGCTCGCCCAGGGTGGCCATCAGCGGCTTGATGCGTGCGTAGGGCAAGGCCACGCGCAGCGCCGGGCTGTCATGGCGGGCGCGGTTCAGGTCGATCAGAAGGTGCTCGTCGTCGCTGCGCCGGGCCAGTTCGCTGGGGCGCAGCAGTTCGGGGTTGCTGCGCAGCAGGTGCAGCACGATCGGCAGCAGGCTGTGGCGCTGGCCGTTGACCACGATGCCCAGCTCCAGGTCGAACCATTCGCGCCCCGGCGCTTCCTCGACATCGGCGTACCAGTCGTCGATGTCATGCAGGTTGAAGGCGAAGTCGGGCCTCACTTCCACCTCCCAGCCGGCTGCACGCAGGGTATCGATGCCGGTGCGGGCGAACTGCAGCCAGGCCTGGTCGTCGGCCATCTGCAGCATTTCGCCGGCGCTGTCGGGCAATGCCTTGCTCTGGCGCGTGGCAACGCTGAAGCCCATTTTCTTCAAGGTCTGGCGCAGCGCCTTTTCGGCGTCTGGCTGACGCTGGATACGCTGGCGGACGTTGCCGTCGATACGGATGACTTCGCTGCTGCTCTTGTCGCTGGTGCGCTGCCCGTCATAGGTGAACGCCAGTGCCGCACGGTGTTGCAACTGGCGCTGCATCTTGCCGGTCTTGGGCATGTAGGCGGTGAATTCGTAGCTGCCCAGGGTGAGGTGCGCAACAGCCGGTACATTTTCGATGACCTGGTTCTGGTAGGTCGCCGTGGCTGGAGGCGGCGGAAAGTCGTTGGCCGTCAGCCGCTCCGTCAGGGTGTACAGCGCCGCTGCGCAATGCTTGCAGTTCTGGCGGACAGGGCAGCTGCAGGTGGCGATCAGGAGGGGGTGAACGTCGCCTTCGATCAGCAGGGTCTGCCGGTAGAGGTTGCCGCCGGACCCGTGGCACAGGGTGGTCGCGCCCTTGTCGTCAACCGAAACGAGCCTGACGCGCTTGTTGTCTGCATAGTCAAGCCCTCGGGTGAGGGTCTTGGGGCCGAATTGTTCGCGCCAGAGCTTGCTCTTGAGCGCGCGCTGCAGTGTGGTCGACATGGCTCTACTGTTCCATCATCTCCGCTTCAGCAGGAGAGGTGGTGCGTGTGCCGGCGGCGATCACTTTGAACAGGACCGCCAGGTGTCCGCCATCGAGGAAGGTCAGTTCGTTGTTCTTCACCGTGCTGTTGACCTGCCTGAGCTGTTCGCTCTGGATCACGCTGCCATTGCCATCGAGCTGGTTGACCCAGAAGTTGGCCTGCACTTCGATGAAACGGCCCTGCCTGAGGCTGACATTGCCTTCGACCGGGAAGTGGCCGAACTGCTCCTGGCCCTCGCTGATGGCAACCCGCGACGGTTCGCTGCCTACCTGCTGCTGCCAGGCCTTGTGCAGCAGCACGGTGTAGTTGCTGTCGGCGGCCAGCTTTTCGGCCTGTGCGGTCAGCACCGGCTTGCGCACGTCGTAGTCGCTGGGGGCCTTGGCGCCCTGGCGCCAGTCTTCCGGGGCGAACTGGCTGGTGATCGCGGGCACCGCATTCTGGCGCAGCAGGAACATCTCGACCTGGTACTGGCTGTCGGCAAAGGCGGCCGGCGCAATCAGCGCCAGCAGCAGGGTCAAGCTACGAATTGCACGCATGGATCATCCTTCAAGCAGGTTTCGGGGCGAGTCGTTCGAACAGCGCCTCCACTGTAGTAAAGCGTTCATCGGCGCGTTCCATGGGCACCATGAACTTGAACATCGTCGCGCCTTCGAACTTGTAGCGCTTGGGCTGGCCCTGGATCAGCTTGATCAGCACCAGCGGGTCGACCGGGGTCTCGGCCTCGAATTCCACCCGTCCGCCTTGCGGGCCGGCGTCGACCTTCTTGATGCCCAGCTTCTCGGCCTGCAGCTTGAGCAGGGTCAGGCGCACCAGGTTCTTGGTCGGCTCGGGCAGCAGCCCGAAACGGTCGATCATCTCCACCTGCAGATCCTTCAGGCCATCTTCGTCCACCGCCGAGGCGATGCGCTTGTACAGGATCAGGCGCGCATGCACGTCGGGCAGGTAGTCCTCGGGGATCAGTGCCGGTACGCGCAGGTTGATCTCCGGGCCGCCGCCCAGGGGCTGGTCGAGGTTGGGCTGGGTGCCCTTGCGAATCGCCTTGACGGCGCGTTCGAGCATTTCCATGTAGAGGGTGAAGCCCACCGCCTGGATCTGCCCGCTCTGGCCTTCGCCCAGCAGTTCGCCGGCGCCGCGGATCTCCAGGTCGTTGGTGGCCAGCACGAAGCCTGCGCCCAGGTCCTGGGTATTGGCGATGGCCTCCAGGCGCTTTTCGGCGTCGGGGGTGATCTGCTGGCGTGGGGGCGTCAGCAGGTAGGCATAGGCCTGGTGGTGGCTGCGCCCCACACGGCCGCGCAACTGGTGCAACTGGGCCAGGCCGAACTTGTCGGCACGCTCGATGATGATGGTGTTGGCGCTGGGCACGTCGATGCCGGTCTCGATGATGGTCGAGGCGATCAGCACGTTGAAGCGCTTGTGGTAGAAGTCGCTCATCACCTGTTCGAGTTCGCGTTCGCGCATCTGCCCGTGGCCGATACCGATGCGCGCCTCGGGTACCAGTTCGGCGAGGTCGGCGGCGCACTTCTCGATGCTCTTCACGTCGTTGTGCAGGTAGTACACCTGGCCGCCACGCAGCAGTTCGCGCAGCAGCGCCTCCTTGATGGTGCTCTTGTTCTGCTCCATCACGAAGGTGCGCACCGACAGCCGGCGTGCCGGCGGGGTGGCGATGATCGACAGGTCGCGCATGCCCGCCACCGCCATGTTCAGCGTGCGCGGGATCGGCGTGGCGGTCAGGGTCAGGATGTCGACTTCGCTGCGCAGCGCCTTGAGCTGCTCTTTCTGGCGCACGCCGAACCGGTGTTCCTCGTCGATGATGACCAGGCCCAGGTCCTTGAACTTGACGTCGTCCTGCAGCAGCTTGTGGGTGCCGATGACGATGTCGATCTTGCCTTCGGCGAGGTCCGCCACGGCGGCACCGACTTCCTTGGCCGACTTGAAGCGGCTCATCACTTCGACGGTTACCGGCCAGTCGGCAAAGCGGTCGCGGAAACTGTTGTAGTGCTGCTGGGCGAGCAGGGTGGTGGGCACCAGGATCGCGACCTGGCGCCCGCCGTGCACGGCGATGAAGGCGGCACGCATGGCCACTTCGGTCTTGCCGAAGCCGACATCGCCGCACACCAAGCGGTCCATCGGCTTGGCGGCGAGCATGTCCTCGCGTACCGCTTCGATGGCCGACTGCTGGTCCGGGGTTTCCTCGAACGGGAAGCCGGCACTGAAGGTGGCGTAGTCCACCGACGGGTCGGCAAACGCATAGCCCTTGCGCGCGGCGCGCCGGGCATAGATGTCGAGCAGCTCGGCAGCCACGTCGCGCACTTGTTCGGCTGCCTTGCGCTTGGCCTTCTGCCAGGTCTCGGAGCCCAGACGGTGCAGCGGTGCCAGCGCATCGTCGCTGCCGGTGTAGCGCGCGATCAGGTGCAGGTTGGCCACCGGCACGTACAGCTTGGCGCCTTCGGCGTATTCAAGGGTGAGAAACTCGGCGGCCTGGCCGTCGATCTCCAGTGTCGCCAGGCCCAGGTAGCGGCCCACGCCATGGTCGATATGCACCACCGGGGCGCCTTCGCGCAGCTCGGTAAGGTTCTTGATCACCGCGTCGTTGTTGACGTCGCTGCGCTTCTCGCGCCGCCGCCGCTGCATCACGCGCTGGCCGAACAGCGGGCTCTCGGCAACCAGTGCCAGGGCCGGATCGTCCAGCAGCAGGCCGTCGTCCAGTGGTGCGATGGTGATTGCCAGGCGCTGCTTGCTGGCGACGAACTCGTGCCAGCCATCGACGGTTTGCGGGCGCAGTTTCAGGCGTTCGAGCAGTTCCAGCAGCACTTCGCGGCGCCCGGCCGATTCGGCGGTGAACAGCACGCGGCCGGGGAATTGCTCGAGAAACCCCGACAGCGCCGCCAGGGGCTGGTTGGCCTTGGCTTCGATGGCGAGGTTGGGCAGCGTCTGCGCGGCAAAGCGCTCGCGGCCGGGGCCGGCGTCGATGTCGTCCTGGCTGACCACCACCCGTGGCCAGCCCTTGAGCCGGGCGAAGCAGTCTTCCACCGGCATGAACAGCTCGGCAGGCGGCAGCAGAGGGCGGTTAGGGTCGATGCGCCGCTCTTCATAGCGGTTGCGTACATCGCTCCAGAAGTGCTCGGCGGCCTGTTCCACGCCGGGCAGGGAGAACACCTGGGTGTTTTCCGGCAAGTAGTCGAACAGGGTCGAGGTTTCCTCGAAAAACAGCGGCAGGTAGTACTCGATGCCGGCCGGCACGATACCGCTGCTCAGGTCCTGGAAGATCGGGCTGCGGCGAAAATCCACGTCGAAGCGTTCGCGAAAGCGCGCTTTGAAGCGGGTGACTTCGTCTTTTTGCAGCGGGAACTCGCGGGCCGGCAGCAGGCGTACCGAGTCGACCTTGTCGATCGAGCGCTGGCTCTCCGGGTCGAAGGTGCGCAGGGTCTCGATCTCGTCATCGAACAGGTCGATGCGGTACGGCAGCTTGCTGCCCATCGGGAACAGGTCGATCAGGGCACCGCGCACGGCGAACTCGCCATGCTCGTACACGGTGTCGACGCAGCGGTAGCCGCTGGCCTCCAGGCGCGTGCGCATCTGTTCCACATCCAGCTTCTGGCCGATATCCAGCACCAGGCTGCTGCCCAGCAGAAAGCGCGTGGGCGCCAGGCGGTGCAGTGCGGTGGTGATCGGCACCACGAGGATGCCGTGGTCCAGCTCCGGCAACCGGTACAGGCTGGCGATCCGCTGCGAAATGATGTCCTGGTGCGGCGAGAACAGGTCGTAGGGCAGGGTTTCCCAGTCGGGGAACGGCAGCACGGCCAGTTCCGGGGCGAAGAAACGCAGCTCCTGCTCCAGCCGGTCGGCGCTCTGGCTGTCGGCGGTCAGCAGCAGGGTGAAGCGCTTCGCGGCGCTGGCGGCCTCGGCGATGGCCAGGCTCAGGGCGGCACCGGGCAGGTTGCCCCAGGTGTGTTTGCCGGCGCTGGCCGGCAGGTGAGGTAGACGCAGAACAGGCACGGGAGGTCGAGCTCCAAGCGTTGCGACAAAACGCCGATTGTACCGGGCGCGGGGCATTGCTGTCAGGTTTCAGCCGCCTGAATGTGGGGCCCGGATCATGCCGTGCGGCGCCGGCGACAGGCGCTCATTGCTCGAAGCGACGCGGGGCGTCATAATGTAGCCCCTTTTTTCTGTCCCTACATGTGGAAGGTTCCCGTGACTCAGAAGCCCGACCAGTGTCTTGGTGAGTGGATCGATCGTGAAGCGCTTGCAGAAGCGATGATCCCGCTTATCGGTCAGCTCTACCGCAATAACAATGTGGTGAGCTCGATCTATGGCCGTAGCCTGATCAACCGTTCGGTGATCGCGATCCTCAAAGCCCACCGCTTTGCCCGTCATCGCCAGACCGACGAAACCGAACTGTCTGTCCACGAGACATTCCCGCTGCTCAAGGCCATGAGCGAGCTCAAGCTGGGCGCCGCTTCGGTCGACCTGGGCAAGCTGGCCAACAAGTTCAAGCAAGAAGGCAACGGCCGCAGCGCCGAGCAGTTCGTGCGTGAAGAAATGGCCGACGTGGTTGGCCAGCAGAACGCCTCCGCACGCAAGGGCACCGACGTGGTCCTGTACGGCTTCGGTCGTATCGGCCGTCTGCTGGCGCGTATCCTGATCGAGAAGACCGGTGGTGGCGACGGCCTGCGCCTGCGTGCCATCGTGGTACGCAAGGGCGCCGAGAACGACCTGATCAAGCGTGCCAGCCTGCTGCGTCGCGACTCGGTGCACGGTCCGTTCGATGGCACCATCACCATCGACGAAGAAAACAACACCATCACCGCCAACGGCAACCTGATCCAGGTTATCTACGCGAAGAACCCGAGCGAAGTCGACTATACCCAGTACGGTATCGAGAACGCCCTGGTGGTCGACAACACCGGCGTCTGGCGCGATGCCGACGGCCTGGGCCAGCACCTGGCCTGCCCGGGTGCCGCACGCGTTATCCTCACCGCACCGGGCAAGGGCGCGCTGAAGAACATCGTGCACGGCATCAACCACGCCGACATCAGCCCTGACGACAAGATCATCTCGGCGGCTTCCTGCACCACCAACGCCATCGTGCCGGTGCTCAAGGCAGTCAACGACAAGTTCGGCATCGTCAACGGTCACGTCGAAACCGTTCATTCGTACACCAACGACCAGAACCTGATCGACAACTTCCACAAGGGCAGCCGCCGTGGTCGTTCCGCTGCGCTGAACATGGTCATCACCGAGACCGGCGCCGCCACTGCCGCCGCCAAGGCGCTGCCAGTGCTCAAGGGCAAGCTGACCGGTAACGCGATCCGCGTTCCGACGCCGAACGTCTCGATGGCGATCCTGAACCTGAACCTGGAAAAGGCCACCAGCCGCGACGAGATCAACGAGTACCTGCGCCAGATGGCCATGCACTCGGACCTGCACAAGCAGATCGACTTCGTCAGCTCGCAGGAAGTGGTTTCCAGCGACTTCGTCGGCTCGCGTCACGCCGGTGTGGTCGATGCCGAGGCCACCATCTGCAACGACAACCGCGTTGTACTGTACGTTTGGTACGACAACGAGTTCGGTTACAGCTGCCAGGTAGTGCGCGTGATGGAAGACATGGCCGGGGTCAACCCGCCAGCGTTCCCACGCTAAGCATTACGTTGCGTTGAAAGAACGGGAGCCTGCGGGTTCCCGTTTTTTTTGGCTTCAGAAAAGGAGGCGTCGTGTGAAAAAGGGATGGGCTGCGCTGCCTGCCCTGGTGGCATTGCTGGTCGGTTGCGAGCACAGGGATTCGATCGAGCGCATCAGTGGCCCGACCATGGGCAGCAGCTACACCGTGCAGTACGTGCGCAAGGCCGGCGGCCCGACGCCTGGGCAGGTGCAGCAGGAGGTCGAGGCGATCCTGCAGGGCATCGACCAGCGCTTCTCCACCTACCGCAGCGATTCACTGGTGGGGCAGTTCAACCAGCTGCCCGCCCACCGCTGCCAGGCGATGCCGGCCGACGTGCTGCAGCTTGTGCGGGTAGGTGAGCAGCTCTCGCGCCAGAGTGACGGGGCCTTCGATCTCACGGTGGAGCCGCTGCTCGACCTGTGGGGCTTCGGGCCCCAGGCGCGTGAAGAGAAGGTGCCCGATGCCCGGCGGCTGGCGCAGGTGCGCGAGCGGGTGGGGTATACCCACTTGCGTATCGAAGGCCAGCAACTGTGCAAGGACGCTGGCGTCGAGGTCGACTTCAACAGCATCGCCGCCGGGCATGCGGTCGACCTGATCGTGGCACGGATGCAAGCTCTGGGGGTCGAAAGCTTTCTGGTGGAAGCTACCGGTGAGCTCAAGGCAATGGGGCGCAAACCCGATGGCAGTGCCTGGCGCATTGCACTCGAACTGCCGCGCGACGATCTGCAGATAGCCCAACAGGTGTTGCCGCTGGAGGGGTACGGGGTGTCCACGTCGGGTGACTACCGCAATTATTTCGAGGAGAATGGCCAGCGTTATTCGCATACCTTCGATGCGCGCCTGGGCACCCCGGTTGCCCATGCGTTGGCGGCGGTGACGGTGCTGGCGCCCACTGCGCTGATGGCTGACGGGTACTCGACCCTGTTGCTGATCCTGGGCCCGGAGCAGGGTTGGCGCTTCGCGGTCGAGCATCGGATTGCGGCAGTGTTCGTGAATCGGGTCGAGGGTGGGTTCGTTTCCCGGGCCACGCCAGCATTCAACAGCATTGCGGGGAAATGAAAGGCTTCGCCAGCAAGGCGGCCTACATGTAGTGCAGAGAAAAATAGCCTACGACGCGACCAAGGGTTAATGTGCGCGGCGTTCAAGCTTGATTAGACTGCACCCGAATTTTTGCATGGCGCCGATGGCGGCATGATGTAGCCCCGGAGGTCAATCTGGCGTCCGGGCCTGTTCTGAAGGAGTACGCATGGCTGTCTACAACTACGACGTAGTGGTGCTGGGTTCCGGCCCGGCAGGAGAAGGGGCGGCAATGAACGCCGCCAAAGCAGGACGCAAGGTAGCGATGGTCGATAGCCGTCGCCAGGTCGGCGGTAACTGCACCCATCTGGGCACCATCCCGTCCAAGGCCCTGCGTCACTCGGTGCGCCAGATCATGCAGTTCAACACCAACCCGATGTTCCGGGCCATCGGTGAGCCGCGCTGGTTCTCCTTCCCCGACGTGCTCAAAAGCGCCGAGAAGGTCATCTCCAAGCAGGTCGCCTCGCGCACTGGCTACTACGCCCGCAACCGCGTTGACGTGTTCTTCGGCACCGGCAGCTTCGCCGACGAGCAGACCATCGAAGTGGTCTGCGCCAACGGTGTGGTCGAGAAGCTGGTAGCCAAGCACATCATCATCGCCACCGGCTCGCGCCCGTATCGCCCGGCCGATATCGATTTCCATCACCCGCGCATCTACGATAGCGACACCATCCTGAGCCTGGGCCACACCCCGCGCAAACTGATCGTGTACGGCGCCGGCGTCATCGGCTGCGAGTACGCCTCGATCTTCAGCGGCCTGGGCGTGCTGGTGGAACTGGTGGACAACCGCGGCCAGCTGCTGAGCTTCCTGGACTCGGAAATCTCCCAGGCCCTGAGCTATCACTTCAGCAACAACAACATCACCGTGCGCCACAACGAAGAGTACGAGCGCGTCGAAGGCCTGGACAACGGTGTGATCCTGCACCTGAAGTCGGGCAAGAAGATCAAGGCCGACGCCTTGCTGTGGTGCAACGGGCGTACCGGCAACACCGACCGCCTGGGCCTGGAAAACATCGGCGTGAAGGTCAACAGCCGTGGCCAGATCGAAGTGGACGAGGCCTACCGCACCTGCGTGCCGAACATCTATGGCGCCGGTGACGTGATCGGCTGGCCAAGCCTGGCCAGTGCCGCCCACGACCAGGGCCGCTCGGCCGCCGGCAGCATCGTCGACAATGGCAGTTGGCGCTTCGTCAACGACGTGCCGACCGGCATCTACACCATTCCGGAGATCAGCTCGATCGGCAAGAACGAGCAGGAGCTGACACAGGCCAAGGTGCCGTACGAAGTGGGCAAGGCGTTCTTCAAGGGCATGGCTCGGGCGCAGATCGCCGGCGAGCCGCAAGGCATGCTCAAGATCCTGTTCCACCGCGAGACGCTGCAGATCCTCGGCGTGCACTGCTTCGGCTACCAGGCCTCGGAGATCGTGCACATCGGTCAGGCGATCATGGGTCAGCCGGGCGAGCAGAACACGTTGAAGTACTTCGTCAACACCACCTTCAACTACCCGACCATGGCCGAAGCCTATCGGGTTGCCGCCTACGACGGTCTCAACCGGCTTTTTTGAGCGGCTCCGGCCGGTGGCCTGAGCCGGCCGGGGAGACCGATTTCAGCGATTCTCGAGGGTGGCGCTGGCCAAACCGGGAAAGTCTGTAATCAGGCTGTCTACGCCGAAGTCGGCGAGTCGGAGCATCAGCGCCGGCTCGTTGACTGTCCACACCGACACATGCAACCCCTGACGCTGGGCCTTGGCCAGGCGCTCGGGGGTGCAGTGCGTCCAGTTCAGCGCCAGCAGTTCGCAACCGTAGTTCTGCGCGACCTTCAACGGGTCGAGCCAGGTGTATTCCGCGACCAGCCCGCGGGACACGTCCGGGGTCAGCTCCAGGGCGGCGCCCAGCACCTCCCGCGAGCTTGAGGTGATGGTGACCTTGTCCAGCAGGCCGAAGCGCTGGGCCATTTCGCGAATCGCCAGCACCGTGGTGGCAGCGCGGGTGCGCGAGGCACTCTTGACCTCCAGCTGCCAGTGGTCGAAATCACATTTCTCGAACAGCTCTTCCAGGCGTGGGATCGGGCAGGGGTTGACCCAGCCCGGGCCGCCCTTGCGCGCATCGTAGGTCACCAGGTCGGCGGCGCTGTGCTCCACCACCTTGCCGCCACGGCCGGTGGTGCGCTTGAGGCTGGGGTCATGAATGACCATCAGCTCGTTGTCGGAGGACAGGTGCAGGTCCAGCTCGCAACGGCGAACGCCGTGGCTCAGGCATTGCTGGAAACTGGTCAGGGTATTCTCGGGGGCTTCGCCCTTGGCGCCGCGGTGGCCGTAAATCAGGGTCACGTTCGTTCCTTCAAGCAAGACGGAAAATCAGGAGGCAGGCGGGGTGTTCTGTTCCAGTGCCTGGCGGCGTTGCAGTGCCTGTTTCTGCAGGATATAGCGCGCCAGCAACTGGCGCTGGGCGTCGGTCATCTCGACGAATTCGGCGCCGATGTCGAACAGGCCATCAGCGGCCTTGTCGCAGTGGGTCACCTTGGCCCGCAGCAGCAGGCCCAGGGCCTGGGGCATCAGCACCATCTTCACCGAGACGCGGCTGCCGGCGGTGATGGCCTGGGCCTGGTGCACCTCGACGCCACCTTCGGAGAGAGTCACCGGGCGCGCCTCGCCGATCTGCCCCAGCAGGGTTTGCGCAACCACGGCGCTGAGCAGGTCGATGCGTTTGTTCTGGGCCTTGAGAAAGGCTGCCAGGGTGCGGTCCTTGTCACTGAGCTGGCGCAGCAGGTGCTGGGACTCGAACTCGCTCAGGTGCAGTTCGCTGAGCAGGTTGAAAAGTGGTGAAGCATCTTGCAACAACTCGCCGCCCAAGGCCTCGGCGGCGCTCAGAGGGGTAATTTCCAGTGCGATCCTGTCCTCGATACGGTAGTATTCGCGGCGATCTTCTTCATCTAATGTCGACATGGCGAACCCATGGTAGCGGCGGTGGTCTGAGTGTAAAGCTGCTATTCAAGCCCCGCCACAAGGACGTTCCTCTTTCCTCCGAACAAGCCCCGACATGTTCAGACCTCTTTTCGTATTTATCGGTACGCGTTACACCCGTGCCAAACGTCGCAATCACTTCGTCTCGTTCATTTCGCTGACCTCGATGATCGGCCTCGCCCTGGGCGTGGTGGTGATGATCGTGGTGCTGTCGGTGATGAATGGCTTCGATCATGAAATGCGTACCCGCGTATTGGGCATGGTGCCCCATGCCACCCTCGAGACCGGACAGCCGATCAGCGACTGGCCAGCCCTTGCCGATACAGTAAAGCAGAACCCGGCGGTGCTGGCGGTGGCGCCGTTCACCCAGATGCAGGGCCTGCTGACCCATGACGGCAAGGTACAGAAGGTGCTGCTCAACGGTATTGACCCGGCGCAAGAGCGCAAGGTGTCGATCATCGACGACTTCGTGCGCGAGGGTAAGCTCGACGCACTGGCGCCGGGCAGCTTCGGCATCATGATCGGCGACAAGGCCGCAGCCAAGCTGGGCGTGGGCATCGGCGACAAGCTGACCTTCGTCGCCCCAGAGGTCACCGTGACCCCGGCCGGCATGTTCCCGCGCATGAAGCGCTTCACCGTGGTCGGCATCTTCCACGTGGGCGCCGGCGAGATCGACGGCTACCTGGGCCTGACCAACCTGTCGGACCTGTCGCGCCTGCACCGCTGGAAGGCCGACCAGGTGCAGGGCCTGCGCCTGAAGTTCGACGACCTGTTCCAGGCACCCCGCGAAGCCTGGAACATCGCCCAGAAGCTGGGCGAGCACGAGTTCTACGCCCGTGACTGGACCCGCAGCCACGGCAACCTGTACCAGGCCATCCGCATGGAAAAAGCCATGATCGGCCTGCTGTTGCTGCTGATTGTCGCGGTGGCGGCGTTCAACATCATTTCCACCCTGGTGATGGTGGTCAATGACAAGAAGGGCGACATCGCCATCTTGCGCACGCTGGGCTCCACGCCGGGTCAGATCATGGCCATCTTCATGGTGCAGGGCACCGTGATCGGCGTGGTCGGCACCCTGATCGGCGCCGTGGTCGGCATCGCCGCCGCGCTCAACGTGAGTGCAGCGATTGCCGGCCTCGAGCGGTTGATGGGGCACAAGTTCCTCAACGCCGACGTGTACTTCATCGACTACCTGCCGTCCCAGGTCATGGCCGAAGACGTGTGGATGGTCTGCGGTGCAGCGCTGGTCCTGAGTTTCCTCGCCACCCTGTATCCGGCCTGGCGTGCGGCGCGCACCCAGCCTGCGGAGGCGCTACGTTATGAGTGAGTTGGGCATGAGTGATAAAGCAGTGCTGAGTTGCCGCAACCTGGGCAAGTCCTACGAGGAAGGCCCGGAGTCGGTGCAAGTGTTGTCGGGCCTGCAGCTGGAGCTGCACCCGGGTGAGCGTGTGGCGATCGTCGGCAGTTCGGGGTCGGGCAAGAGTACCTTGCTCAACCTGCTGGGTGGCCTCGATACCCCGACCCAGGGCAGCGTATGGCTGGCCGGTGAAGAACTGTCGGCGCTGGGCGAGCGTGCACGTGGCCTGCTGCGCAACCGCGCACTGGGCTTCGTCTACCAGTTCCACCACCTGCTGCCGGAGTTCACCGCGCTGGAGAACGTGTGCATGCCGCTGCTGATCGGCCGCACGCCGATCCCCGAGGCGCGCGAACGTGCCGAGGCGCTGCTCACGCGTGTCGGCCTGGGCCATCGCCTGACGCACAAGCCATCCGAGCTGTCCGGCGGCGAGCGCCAGCGCGTGGCGATTGCCCGGGCGCTGGTCAACCGGCCCGGGCTGGTGATGCTCGACGAGCCTACCGGCAACCTCGACCACCACACCGCACAGGGCATCCAGGACCTGATGCAGGAGCTGAGCAGCTCCTCGCAGACCGCGTTCCTGGTGGTGACCCACGACCTCAACCTGGCGCGGCAGATGGACCGTGTGCTGCGCCTGGAAGACGGGCGTCTGGTTTCGATCTGACCTGGCAGTACAGGTGGCCCGCCGTGCATGGCGGGCCCCTTGTCTCTTTTCTTTACCTGGGTGCTTCAGTTCATGTTCAGACCCTTGTCAATTTTCATCGGTGCGCGTTACACCCGTGCCAAGCGCCGCAACCACTTCATCTCGTTCATCTCGATGACCTCGATGATCGGCCTGTCCCTGGGCGTGCTGGCGATGATCGTGGTGCTGTCGGTGATGAACGGCTTCCAGCGTGAAATGAGTGCGCGGATCCTGGGCATGGTGCCGCATGCCGCCGTGCTGGGCGCCCAGCCGCTGGACAACTGGCAGGCGGTGGCCGATGCCGCGTTGAAGAACCCCGAAGTGCTGGCCGCTGCGCCGCTGACCGAGATGGAAGGCATGCTCTCCTACAAGGGCGCGATGCAGCCGATCCAGATCAGCGGCATCGACCCTGCGCAGGAAGGCAAGGTCTCGATCGTGGCCGACCACATCGTTCAGGGCCGGCTCGACGACCTCAAGCCGGGCGAGTTCGGCGTGGTGGTAGGCGAGATGACGGCGCGTCGGTTTGGCCTCAGGGTCGGTGACAAGCTGACCCTGATCGTGCCCGAGGTGAGCACCGCGCCCGGCGGCATCACCCCGCGCATGCAGCGCCTCAACGTGGTCGGCGTGTTCAAGGTGGGCGCCGAGCTGGATGGCTCCATGGGCCTGATCCACATGGCCGATGCGGCGAGCATGCAGCGCTGGGCGCCGAACCAGGTGCAGGGCGTGCGGCTCAAGGTCAAGGACCTGTATGCCGCGCCGCAGGTGTCCAGGGCGATAGTGGGCGAACTGGGCGAGCAGTACCGCGCCGATGACTGGACCCACACCCAGGGCAGCCTGTTCAGTGCCATGAAGATGGAAAAAACCATGATCGGCCTGCTGCTGATGATGATCATTGCGGTGGCGGCGTTCAACATCATCGCCACCCTGATCATGGTGGTGAACGACAAGGGCGCGGACATTGCCATCCTGCGTACCATCGGCGCGACGCCGGCGCAGATCATGGGCACGTTCATGGTGCAGGGCAGCCTGATCGGTGTGGTGGGTACCTTGATCGGTGGTGTGCTCGGTGTGATCGCGGCGCTCAATGTGAGCCAGATCGTCGGCTGGCTGGAGCGGGTCAGCGGGCAGCATATCTTTACCTCGGACGTGTACTTCATCAGTACGCTGCCATCGGAACTGCAATGGGGCGATGTGGCGCTGATCTGCACGGCGGGGTTGGTGATGAGCTTTCTGGCCACCCTGTATCCGGCGTGGCGTGCTTCGCAGGTCGAGCCGGCGTACGCCTTGCGGTACGAGTGATGCCACCGCTCTTGTAGGAGCCGGCAACGCCGGCTCCTACAGGGCTGCGTTGTGTTCCGGCAAGTCGATCAGGAACCGCGTCCACCCCTGCGCCGATTCGGCACTGATCACCCCACCGTGCGCCTGCACGATCGAACGGGTGATCGCCAGCCCCAGCCCCGCGTGTTCGCTGCTGCCTTCCCGGCGTGCCGGGTCGGCCCGGTAGAACCGGTCGAACAGCCGCGGCAATAGCGCTGCATCGATCGGCGACCCGCGATTGGCCACCACCAGGCGAACCCTGCCATCACCCTGCGCAATCTCGACCCGTATCTCGCCCTGTGCCGGGGTAAAGCGCAGCGCGTTGTCCAGCAGGTTGGACAGGGCCCGTCGCAGCATGTTGCGGTCTCCTGTCAGCTCGGCCAGCCCTTCGCGGCTCAGGCTGATCTGTGCATCCTCGGCCAATGGCGCGTAGTACTCGATCAAGGCATCGGCCTCCTGGTCCAGCGCCAGGGGCTCGCAATTGGGCATCAGCAGGCCGTGGTCGGCCTTGGCCAGGTACAGCATGTCGTTGACCAGTTGCGCCATCCATTGCAGTTCCTCGAGGTTGCCGTGCAATGCCTCGCGGTACTCCTCCAGGCTGCGCGGGCGGGTGAGGGTGACCTGGGTGTGGGTCAGCAGGTTGGACAGCGGCGTGCGCAGCTCGTGGGCAATGTCGGCCGAGAAGGCCGACAGGCGCTGGAAGGCATCGTCCAGACGTTCGAGCATGGCATTCATGGTGCCGGCCAGTTGCGCCAGCTCTGGCGGCATCTGGGCCTGGGGCAGGCGTGTGGTCAGCGAGCGCGCCGAAACGCCGGCTGCCACCTCGCCCATCCGGCGCAGCGGACGCAAGCCACGGCGCACGGCCCAGGCACCGAGCAGCGCGGTGGCCAGCGCCGAAAGGCCCATCGTCAGCCAGATCAGGCGCTGCATGCGTTGCAGAAAGTGCTGGTGGTGGGTGATATCCAGAAACAGGGTGAGCCGGCTGCCGCCTTCAAGCACCACGCACAGGCTGCGAAAATCCATGCCCTCGCTGCGCAGGGTGCTCAGGCCCGGTATGTCGGGTGCGTCAGGCAGGCCGGGGCGGCTGGCAAACCACTGCGCCCCGTCGCTGCCACGAATGCGCAGTGCAAGGTCGGCCTGGTGGCTCAGTTCGCCGCGCAGCAGCGGTAGCCGCGCTGCCAGGCTCGGGCGGTCGTGCACGCCAACGAGCGCCTGGCGCAGTACCGACAGACGACTGTCGAGCAACTGCTGATCGAGCTCGATGAAGTGGGCCTCGCTGGCCCGGCTGAACAGGAGCCCCGCCGCCAGTGACACCGCCGCCGTGCAGGCGGCGAACAACAGCGCCAGGCGTGCGCCCAGGGACAATCTGCGCATCACGCCGGGCGCTCCTCGAGCACGTAGCCCATGCCGCGCACGGTGTGGATCAGCTTGTTGTCGTGGCCATCGTCGACCTTCAGGCGCAGGCGCCGGATCGCCACTTCGATCACGTTGGTGTCGCTGTCGAAGTTCATGTCCCACACCTGCGAGGCGATCAGCGATTTGGGCAGCACCTCGCCCTGGCGGCGCAGCAGCAGTTCGAGCAGGGCGAACTCTTTGGCGGTGAGGTCGATGCGTGCCCCGGCACGCTCCACCCGGCGGCGAATCAGGTCCAGGCGCAGGTCGGCCAGGTTCAGGGTGGTTTCCTGGGGCGGGCTGGCGCCGCGGCGCAGCAGGGTGCGGACCCGCGCCAGCAGTTCGGAGAACGCAAAGGGTTTGATCAGGTAGTCGTCGGCGCCCAGTTCCAGGCCATGCACGCGGTCCTCTACCGCATCGCGGGCCGTGAGGAACAGCACCGGGGTGTCGAAGCCGGCCTCGCGCACGGCCTGCAGAAT
Organism: Pseudomonas sp. UBA7500; assembly: GCF_002478435.1. Lineage (NCBI taxonomy): Bacteria > Pseudomonadati > Pseudomonadota > Gammaproteobacteria > Pseudomonadales > Pseudomonadaceae > Pseudomonas > Pseudomonas sp. UBA7500. Next base: position 138,270 of record NZ_DLNW01000001.1, read on the forward strand.
CTGCCAGCCGTCACGCCCGGGGAGCATCACGTCGAGAATCAGCAGGTCGTAGTCGCCGCTCAGGGCCAGGTGCTGACCGGTATCGCCGTCGGTGGCCAGTTCGGTGCTGAAGCCGGCTTCGTTGAGGCCCTGGCGCAGGTAGAGGCCGGTCTTGGGCTGGTCTTCGACGATCAACAGTTTCATGGGCTTCTCGGCAGCGTTGGGGGCTGGGTTTATACCCTGTGGCAGGGTGCGCGGGGCAAAGCTGACAAAGTTGTAATGTTTTCGTCAGGTGGTTGCCAGCGGCAGTTTTCTACAGTGCGGGGCATGAGCTTGCACATGATAGAGGATGCACGATGAAACGCTTGATGATCGCGAGCGCCCTGGCGCTGTGGAGCCTGCCGCTGCTGGCGGCACCCGGGCACGAGTACGCCTTCGGCAAGCCGGCTGCGGCGGCGCAGGCCACGCGCACGGTGGAGGTCGTGATGGGCGACATGTACTTCGAGCCGCGCGCGCTGCAGGTCAAGGCCGGCGAAACGGTGCGTTTCGTGCTGGTGAACAACGGCCAGGTGCCCCACGAGTTCAACCTGGGGGATGCGGCCATGCACGCCCGGCACCAGCAGGAGATGCTCGCCATGCAGGGGCAGATGGATCATTCGGCAATGGGACATGGCGGCATGAATCATGGCGGTGATGATCATGGTGCGATGGGTAGCGGCGGCATGCAGCATGACGACCCGAACATGGTGATGGTGGCGCCGGGCAAACGCGCCGAACTGACCTGGACCTTCAGCCAGAGCACGCCGATCGAGTTCGCCTGCAACGTGCCGGGGCATTACCAGGCCGGCATGGTGGGCAAGCTGACTATCGCCAAATGACCAATGCAGCGCGCAAACCCGATAAACTAGACCAATTTCGTCCTTCAGGTTTGAGCCATGCATCCCGCCGCCGAACATTCGCCACTGGGCAAGTCCAGTGAATACATCAGCACCTACACGCCGTCGCTGCTGTTCCCCATCCCGCGTGCAGCCAAATGGGCCGAGCTTGGGGTCACCGCGCAAACGTTGCCGTGGTCGGGTGTGGATTACTGGAACTGCTTCGAGCTGTCCTGGCTGCTGCCTTCGGGCAAGCCGGTGGTGGCCATCGGCGAGTTCGCCATCCCGGCCGATTCGCCGGCCATCATCGAGTCCAAGTCGTTCAAGCTGTACCTGAACTCGCTGAACCAGACCGAGTTCGCCTCGGCGCAGGCGGTGCAGGCCTGTCTGGTCAAGGACCTGTCCGCGGCAGCCGGCAAGCCGGTAGGGGTGCGTATCCGCAGCCTGGCCGAGGTTCAGCGCGAAGGGGTGATGGCGCTGCCGGGCACCTGCATCGATGACCTGGAGGTCAGCATCAGCAACTACGAGCAGCCGCAACCGGAGCTGCTGCGCTGCGATGCCGAGCGTGTGGTGGAAGAGACCCTGCACAGCCATCTGCTCAAATCCAACTGCCCGGTGACCGGGCAGCCGGACTGGGGCAGCGTGACCGTCCATTACCGTGGCGCGGCGCTGGACCATGCCAGCCTGCTGACCTACCTGATCAGCTTCCGTCAGCATGCCGACTTCCACGAGCAATGCGTTGAACGTATCTACCTGGACCTCAAGCGCCTGCTCAACCCCGAGACCCTCACGGTGTATGCGCGCTACGTGCGCCGGGGCGGGCTGGACATCAACCCGTACCGCAGCACCGGGCCGGTCACCCTGAAGAACCTGCGCCTGGTTCGCCAGTAACGAAAAAGCCCCGTCCAGTGTGACGGGGCTTTCGTTTTTGCCGCGGGGTTCAGATGCCCATGCTTTGCAGGCTCTGAACGATGTTGCGCAGGGTGGCGGTCAGGCCCGGGTGCTCGACTTCGAAACGTTCGACGGCGAGGTTGACGCCGTCGACCAGGTTGTTGTCCGGGGTTACGGCCTCCAGTTCGATTTTTGCTTGGATCTGCGCCATCAGTTCGTGCAGCTCGACACGCTCCTGTTCCGAGAGCGGTGGGTTTTGCTCCAGTTGCTCGCGCAGGGCGTCGAGTTGCGCTTGAAGTTCGCGGGCAGGCATGGGTGTTCTCCCTCTATGAATAGGCTCAGACATGGACCCCGCGCGCGGGCGAAAGGTCCGTGCCTCGCTGTTCAGGTTAATCCACCCGGCGCCGCTTTGCATGACCCTGATCAATGTGCCTGTATCAGGGTTTTTCGCCCTTGAGGCGGCGCAGGCCGATATCGGCCAGGCAATCGGCCAGTTGTTCCAGCTGGTCGATCACCGAATGCACCCCCAGCCCGAACAGGTGAACGGTAGCCTTGCCTCGCTTGAGTTCGCGCTCGCGTTCCTCCAGTGCCTGCCAGGTAGCCTCGTCCAGCCCGCACAGCGAGCCGCACGAGGCCAGGCCCACGGTCCACAGCCCGGCGTTGAGCCCGGCCTGCAGCAGGCGCGGCTCGCCGCTGACCAGCACGCAGCCATCGAGCCGGTCGGCCTTGAGCTGCATCAGGGCGTGCCAGCAGGCATCCGGCGCGGGCCAGGGCGCGTGGCCGGTGGTATCCGGTCGGCGCACCCAGGCGGGCAGCGCCTGGCTCAGGTGCTGGCCCAGGGCAGCCGGCAGTTCGTCGAGCCAGGCACAGGGCACGCCGTGTTCCCGCAGCCAGTGCAGGGCGGGCAGGGCGCCTGGTGTAGGCCTGGCCGGTGCGTTGCCGGGCGCCTGGCATCGTGCGCCGAAGTCGACCAGGCAGCCGCGCAGGCCGAACAGCACGGCGGTGAAGGCGGGGGAATGGGGCATGGCAACGTCCCTGAAATAACCAGCAAGGCTAACGTCGGGGTGTGACCGTGGCGTGACGCTTTGATGACCTTCAGGCGGCTTTCACAAAATATCGACGCAGGTTGGAGGAAGCTGCCTAATCTGCCAGAGAGGCTTTATACTTGTTTCCTTTTGGCTGTCGACGGCCTGATGCCGGCGCAGTGCAATGTTTGCCTAGGAGAAATTTTATGCGTGGGATCGGTGCTGGCGTGATCGATCGTATGACCCGTGCCTGTGTCTGCGCGAGCCTGCTGCTGGCGCCGGTACTGGCCCAGGCGGCGACCGAGGAAGACCCGTGGGAGAGCATCAACCGGCCGATCTTCCGGTTCAACGACACGATCGATACCTACGCGCTCAAGCCGCTGGCCCAGGGCTACCAGTGGGTGACGCCGCAGTTTCTCGAGGACGGCATCCACAACATGTTCCGCAACCTCGGTGACGTGACCAACCTTGCCAACAACGTGTTGCAGCTCAAGCCCCACGCAGCCGGCGTGGATACCGCGCGGTTGATCGTCAACACCACCTTCGGCCTGGCCGGCTTCTTCGATGTGGGTACCAAGATGGGCCTGCAGCGCAGCGACGAGGACTTCGGCCAGACCCTCGGCTACTGGGGTGTAGGCAGTGGCCCGTACGTGATGCTGCCGCTGCTTGGGCCGAGCACCGTGCGCGATGCGATCGCCAAGTACCCGGACACCTACACCGAACCCTACCGCTACATGGACCATGTGCCCACCCGCAATACCGCAATCGCGGTGGACGTGGTGGACACCCGTGCCAGCCTGCTGTCGGCCGAGAAGATGATCCGTGGCGACAAGTACAGCTTCATCCGCAACGCCTACCTGCAGAACCGCGAGTTCAAGGTCAAGGACGGGGATGTAAAAGACGATTTCTGATCGTGATGCATGAAAAAGGCGGCCATGGCCGCCTTTTTCATGCCTGCTGTTCAGCTCATCGCAAGGATCTTGAGGCCCAGCTTCTGCTGGCCCTGGGGCTGATCGGCAATCCACACCACTTGCGTTGTGGCGTGCAGGCCCTTGAGTGAAGGGTGGTCCGAATCGATGCTGACGCTGAGGTTGTCTCCAACCTGAAAGGTTTTCGCTGCCTGTACCTGCATGCCGCTGCTCGATAGGTCCAGGCACACCGCCGCAATCACTTGCTCGGCATGTATCAGGGTAACGTCGGTATCTACCCGCATCCTGATGAAATCACGCTTCTCGCTATAGTCGGCGTGGTTCTGGCTCATGCCTGCATCCTTCCATTGGGTTGCGATAGAAGGGGTTTTTATAACTCCCGGTGATTTGTGCTGTAAAGAGCACAGGCGACCATCGGTGCATGCTTGAAACCCCCGGCGGATGGGAGTACCGTCTGCGCCTTACAGGGCACCTCTGACATTTGCCGGGCAGGCCTTTTGTCCTACACCTGAAATGCCAGAGTGGCTAGAAGTGAATCCAGTAAGCGGGCCTCGTTTTGCCTGGCCGCCTACCCCAACCTATTTCTGGCGCCGTTTGCCCACATGCAGAAAAACAGTGCAACGCTGCTGATAATCGATGATGACGATGTAGTGCGTGCGAGCCTCGCCGCCTACCTGGAAGACAGCGGCTTCAGCGTCCTGCAGGCAAGCAACGGCCAGCAGGGTCTCCAGGTCTTCGAGCAGGAACAGCCTGATCTGGTGATCTGCGATCTGCGCATGCCGCAAATGGGCGGCCTGGAGCTGATTCGCCAGGTTACCGAGCGTGCCCCCGACCTGCCGGTGATCGTGGTGTCGGGCGCGGGCGTGATGAACGATGCCGTCGAAGCGTTGCGCTTGGGTGCTGCCGACTACCTGATCAAGCCTCTGGAAGACCTGGCAGTGCTGGAGCACTCGGTTCGCCGGGCGTTGGATCGGGCGCATCTGGTACTGGAAAACCAGCGTTACCGCGACAAGCTCGAAACCGCCAACCGTGAGCTGGAGGCCAGCCTGCACCTGCTGCAGGAAGACCAGACTGCCGGGCGCCAGGTGCAGATGAACATGCTGCCGGAGAACCCCTGGAAGGCCGGAGACCTGCGTTTCGAACACCAGATCATTCCGTCTCTGTACCTGTCTGGCGATTTCACCGATTACTTTCGTGTCGACGAGCGACGCGTGGCGTTCTACCTGGCCGACGTGTCCGGCCATGGTGCCTCCTCGGCGTTCGTGACTGTGCTGCTCAAGTTCATGACCACGCGCCTGCTGTTCGAATTCAAGCGCGCCGGCACCTTGCCCGAGTTCAAGCCGTCCGAGGTGCTCGGGCATATCAACCGCGGCCTGATCAATTGCAGGCTGGGCAAGCACGTGACCATGGTGGGCGGCGTGATCGACGAGCACACCGGCCTGATGACCTACAGCATCGGCGGCCATCTGCCGTTGCCGGTGCTGTACACCCCGGACGACACCCGCTACCTCGAAGGGCGCGGCCTGCCGGTGGGGCTGTTCGACGAGGCCACCTACCAGGATCACGTTCTGGAGTTGCCGCCGCAGTTCAGCCTCACATTGCTGTCTGATGGCATTCTGGACCTTTTGCCTGGCGACACACTCAAAGATAAGGAGGCTGCCTTGCCTGAAATCATCAAGGCAGCAGGTGGCAGCCTGGATGGGCTGCGCCAACGATTCGAATTGGCTACGCTTGGGGAGATGCCGGATGATATCGCCCTAATGGTGTTGAGCAGGAACCTTCAATGAGTACTGGAAGAATCCAGTTTGCCGAGCAGAATGGCACCTTTGTTCTGAAGTTCGTCGGTGAAGTGCGTCTGACCCTGTGTTCGGCGCTGGATGCAACGATTGAAAAGATCTTCACGGCGCTGAATTTCTCGGCGATCGTCATCGATCTTACCGAAACCAACAGTATCGACAGCACCACTCTGGGCCTGCTGGCCAAGTTGTCGATCCTGTCGCGGCAGAAGGTCGGCCTGCTGCCCACGGTGGTGACTACCCATGCCGATATCACCCGGCTTCTGCAGTCGATGGGCTTCGATCAGGTGTTCAACATCGTCGATCGTCCAATCCCGTGCCCTGAGTGCCTGACCGATCTGCCGTCCCAGGACCAGAACGAAGAGGTAGTGCGCGCCAAGGTGTTGGAAGCGCACAAGATCCTCATGGGCCTGAACGACTCCAACCGCGAAGCCTTCCACGACCTGGTCAACGCCCTGGAGCGGACCTGATCGATCCTGGCGCCCTGTAGCGGGCGCCGAACTCACCTTTTCATTCAGCCTCGCGGGGAAACTCCGTGGGCGGCGCGCCGTTGGCGTTGAGCTGGAAGATGCGCTCGGGCTGCCCCTGCGCGTTGAAGAACACCTGGCCCAGCCCGGCGCTGTTCCACAGGCGCTCGCCGGCCTTGCTGTGCGCGGGTGTACGCGGCACCACCTGCATCAGGCGGCGCTTGGTGAACCAGTTCAACGGTGATCGTGGGGCATAGAGCCAGCGATTGAGTCGGTCGAACACATCGAGCAGTCGGCGCGGGAATTCGTTCTTGATGCCGCTGCTGGTGATCTGCCACAGGTGCGGGGCGCCGCGTTTGTGACGAATCATTACCTCGTACACGAAGGAATAGTGCACGTCGCCCGAGAGGATCACGTAATGCCCTGGCGTGCGCGAGTGACGGAAGATATTCAGGATCACCTGCGCCGCTCCCCGGTGCGCCATCCAGTTCTCGGCGTCCACCAGCAGCGGATAGCCGCACCAGCTGAACACACGCTGGATGGTTTCGATCAGCTTCACGCCAAACAGCGGGGCGGGGGAGACGATGATGGCCGAGGGGTGGTCCAGCAAGGCCTGCTGCAGTTCGCACAGCGCTTCCCAGTCCAGCAGCCCGGAGGGCTTTTGCAGCTTGCTCTCGCTACGCCAGCGACGTGTGCGGGTATCAAGTACCAGCAGCGCAGGCTGGGTGGGCAGCACGAAGTGCCACTCCTGAAAGCGCAGCAGCTGTTTGATCAGGCCATCTTGCGCAGCGCGGTCGAAATAGCCGTCGTCATCGGCGCTGTGGCTCAGGGCCTGGCAGCTTTGCAGCAGCTCGCCAAACACGTCCGGGTTGTTGCCCCAGCCCTGGCAGAGCATGTAGCCGATCAGCGCGTTGCCGATGATGCGCCGCGAGAAGGCGTGCCCGTAGGCGGTTTCTTCCCATTGGGCCGAGAGGTTCCAGTCGTCGGTGATGTCGTGGTCATCGAAGATCATCAGGCTGGGCAGGTGCGCCAGTACCCGCGCCACGCCATCCAGCCCTTCGACGAAGCCCTTCAGGCAGTGCTGTTCGCGCTGGTAGCGGGCCTGGCGCTGGGTGGTCAGGCTTGATGGCATGGGGGTGTCGACCAAGGTCCAGGGCACAGGCGACCAGACCAGCAGGTACATGGCCATGATCTCAGCCAGGGTTACCAGGTGGTTGTCGGCGTTGCTGCTGGTGAAGATGGGTTTGCGCGTGCCGCCGAAAAAGCGCTCGCGCAGGGTTTCGTTGCTCTCCAGGGCTGGCAGCAGGTCGGCACGGTGATAGTAGCTGGCCGGGTGGCGGTACAGCTCGGCGCTGTTCTGCACCACGGCGCCTTCCAAGTGCTCGTGGTACAGGCCCAGCCGTTCGATCAGCCCGTGGATGGCCCGCAGCATGGGGCCGGCGACATCGTCGGCGTACACCTGGTCGCCGCTCATCATCAGCAGCGCCGGGCGCTCGGCGGGTGCGTGGGGCGCGGCCAGCAGGCGGTCGGCGCACAACAGGCCATCGGCGGCGGGGTGGTGCGGCTTGCGGCACGAGCCATGCAACAACTGGTCGAGGCGCTCGCGTATCACGAAGTTGGGCAGGCGGGCGCCTTCATACAGCAGGTGTGGGGCCCAGGTGGCGATGCCCTGGCCGCCGATCAGCACGTCGTAGTCGATCTGCACGTCGGTGGGCAGTGGGGTGTGCAGCTGGATATCGAGCAGGTGCACGAAGGCGTGCTGGCCGATGGGGATGACCTGACAGCTCAGGGTGTATTCGGTGGAGTGTTGCAGGTGCAGTTCGGGCTGCAACGGCTGTGAGCCGACCAGCCACAGGACCATGCGCGCAGGCTCCAGGCGGCGCAGCAACGGGCCGGCCAGTACCAGGGGCAGCGGGGTGTTTTCGGGCATTGATTACTCGAAGATGGATGGGTGCGCCTTCGGCGCTTCGCCGGCAATGCCGGCTCCTACAGTATCGTGCAGCCCTGTAGGAGTCGGCGTTGCCGGCGAAGAGGTCTGCAAGATCCAGCGTGCAAAACCGCTAATGCTCCGCCTTCACACCTTGCCTGGCAAACCGTATTTGTATCAGGCCTTTGCAGCCAACAACGCCTCGAGTTTCTCCTGATCCCGCGCAAACTGGCGGATGCCCTCGGCGAGTTTCTCGGTGGCCATGGCATCTTCGTTGGAGAGCCAGCGGAACTGGCTTTCGTCGAGTGTCAGGCGTGGCTCGCCAGCCTTGCCCGGGGTGAGCTTGCGCGCCAGGGTGCCCTGGTCATCGCTGAGCTGCTGCAGCAACTCAGGGCTGATGGTCAGGCGGTCGCAGCCGGCCAACTGCTCGATCTGGCCGATGTTGCGGAAGCTGGCGCCCATGACCACGGTGTCGTAGCCGTTGGCCTTGTAGTAATCGTAAATACGCGTGACCGACTTCACGCCCGGGTCTTCGGCCCCGACATACTCCTTGCCGGTCGATTTCTTGTACCAGTCGTAGATACGGCCCACGAACGGCGAAATCAGGAACACCCCGGCATCGGCACAGGCAGCCGCCTGGGCGAAGGAAAACAGCAGGGTCAGGTTGGTCTGGATGTCTTCCTTTTCCAGCACCTCGGCGGCGCGGATGCCCTCCCAGGTGGAGGCCAGCTTGATCAGCACGCGGTCGCGGCCGATGCCGGCCTTGTCGTACAACTCGATCAATTGGCGCGCCTTGGACAGCAGGGCAGGTTGGTCGAAGGACAGTCGGGCGTCCACTTCCGTGGAAATACGGCCCGGGATCACCTTGAGAATTCCGCTGCCCACCGATACCGCGAATGCATCGCAGGCAAGGCCCAGGTCGCCCTTGCTGTGCTTGAGCGCGTCATCGAGCAGCTCGGCATAGCCGGGCATGGCGGCGGCCTTGAGCAACAGGGACGGGTTGGTGGTGGCGTCGACCGGCTTGAGCCGGCTGATCGCATCGATATCGCCGGTGTCGGCGACGACCGTGGTGAACTGCTTGAGTTGTTCCAGCTTGGAAGTCATGAGCGTGCTCTGTCCTGTGCGGTTGGACGACATTACCCGAGCGCTGCCGGCCGCTCAAGGGCTGTGCGGCAGGCTATCGGGGAGGGTAACGATTGGAGTGTCCAGCTGCGCGCAGGTTCCTAGCGTCCTTCCAGCAGCAGCCCCGCCTGGTCGAGCAGGCCCAGGGGGTCGGTGCTCTTGTGGATGTCCACCGACAGCAGCTGGCGGAACTTGCGAGCGCCGGGGAAGCCCTGGCCCAGGCCGAGGATATGCCGGGTGACATGGTGCATGGCGCCGCCGTTCTGCAGGTGCTGGGCGATGTACGGGCGCAGCCTGGCCAGCGCTTCGCTGCGGCTGATCACCGGGGCGTTGCTGCCGAACAGCTGCTGGTCGACTTCGGCCAATACATAAGGGTTGTGGTACGCCTCGCGGCCGAGCATCACGCCGTCGAAGGTCTGCAGGTGCTGCTGGCATTCGGCGAGCGTCTTGATGCCGCCATTGAGGATGAACTCCAGGTCCGGGAAGTCGGCCTTGAGCTGCGCGGCAACGTCATAGCGCAGTGGCGGGATCTCGCGGTTCTCCTTGGGCGAGAGGCCCTCGAGGATGGCGATGCGCGCGTGTACGGTGAAGCTGCGGCAGCCTGCGTCGCGTACCTGGCCGACGAAGTCGCAGAGTTCGGCGTAGCTGTCGCGGCCGTTGATGCCGATGCGGTGCTTGACCGTGACCGGGATCTGCACTGCGTCGAGCATGGCCTTGACACAATCGCCCACCAACCCCGGATGGCCCATCAGGCAGGCGCCGATCATGTTGTTCTGCACGCGGTCGCTGGGGCAGCCGACGTTGAGGTTCACTTCGTTGTAGCCGGCGTTTTGCGCGAGTACGGCGCAGGCGGCCAAGTCCGCCGGCACGCTGCCACCCAGTTGCAGGGCCAGCGGGTACTCGGCTTCGTCATGGCGCAGAAAACGCTCGGCGTCGCCATGCAGCAGGGCGCCGGTGGTGACCATTTCGGTGTAGAGCAAGGCATTGCGCGACAGCAGGCGCAGGAAGAAGCGGCAGTGGCGGTCGGTCCAGTCCATCATGGGTGCTACAGAAAACCTCCTGACGACCGTATTGCCTGGGGTTGTTGGGTTTTCCGCTTGAATCTGTTGCATTTCTGTATCTCTAATTGATGCCGAATTATTCAGGTTCTTGCTGGTTTTGCTTTGCTTGTTGTTACAACGTAGCAACCCCAAGCAGTCATGTAGCAAAACCCCGGGAACCATCACGCAGCGCAAGCGCAAGGACGGATCGACAGCGAAAATCGTGCAGATCCGGACCGTAAAAAAGGGTGAGACAGTCTATCAGGAAACCCAAACCCTCGACCGGATGCAACGACCCAAGCCTGGATCAGTAAGCGCGAGGCGAAACTGTATGAGGCAGGAGGTATTGAGAAGGCTAGTTGGGCGGGTGTAACAATCAAGGATACGAGCGAGCGGCACCTGAACCACGAGAAGCTGCGTTGGGCAATACCAAGCGGGCTACTCTCAACCCTATCAAGGTGAGGACGAGATCAAGCCTGCACTTACAGGCGGGCGGTGTAGGACTGGTGGCTGAGGATTTGGCCCTTGACGCAAGCTGTCAAGACCGCCCAAAGGCAATACAAACGCTTCTACACCGCGCCCAGTAGTTCAATCGGTTGGGTATATGCAATAACTACCCATCGCACAAACGCTCAGATAAGCACTGATAGATATGTTTGGGCTTTAAAAATGGCAAGATTATTATATCTTGCCATTATTTCTGTCGCTTGCTACTTACCTATTTTGTACTTCAGTGTCACCCGGTTTCCGCTATCTGCCACGTAGAGATATCCATCAATGACTTGAAGGCCATTAGGGAAGTTCAGCCTTTTTCCGTGAGGTGCAAAGCCTTGTGCTTCGCCAGCAATTGTCAAGATTTTTCCAGTGCCAGTGACCATCCTGATTTTGTGATTGAACTGGTCTGTGATAAACACGTTTCCATGTTCATCTGCGGCAAGCTTGGTTGGCGTATTAAGCTCGGCATCCACAGCCAAGCCATTGTCGCCAGCGTAAGACCCCATGCCTTGATAAATTGAATATTTTTGTTTCCCGGCAAAGCTATGTACTATTCCATTTGTATCGACTCTCAGTACGGAGTTATTCCAACCGTCCGCGATCAACACATCACCGTTCTTCAGCGCAATAGCACCGAGAGGGTGATTCAGCTTTGAAGTATTTGCCGCTCCCCCTATGACAGGAACGCCTGCACTTCCAGTTCCTATCAACGTAGTAACTTTTCCGGTAGGGCTTATCTTTCGAACCTTGTGGTTATACGTATCCGTTACGTAGAGGGTCCCATCTGCACCGAATGACATTCCAGCAATAGATTTGAAGCGAGCATTTTCAGGGTTGTCATCGTCAACATCGCCGTAGGAGTCATGGCCAGCGAATCTGCTTACCTGCCCGTTTGCATCAATCTTCATGATTCGATGTTGCTCTGATACAAACACATTGAGGTTCTTGTCTACTGCCAGTGTAGTAGGGTAGTAAAATTTCGTATTTAGTTTATCTACGTTAATCGATGCCCAGCCCTGCTCTCCAGTACCAGCCCAAACGGACGACTCGCCCGTAGCTATATCAAGTATAAAAATCCTTGGTCGCTGATTGTCGAGTATTAAAAGCTTCCCTTCACCATACTGTGCAACACTGGTAAGAGCACCTATCGCATTAGAGCTCGTACCAGTGAGCTGGGTTTTGTTTACACCATCGAACGAGTAAATAACACCTTGGTCGGAGTCGGTAATCAGTAAGCCGCCATGGTAGGGTTTGACATTTGAAATGTTAGCAAACCCAGATGCTGCAATTTTTGAGTTAAAGTTCTCGTCTACCGCGTAAAGCAATGTATGGTTTCCTACGAAAAGAGTGTTGCCAAGTTTCGCAAGTCCCTTTCCGTAACCACTTTGCATTGTAAGAACTTCTGTCTCTTTATCTTGCTTGAATTTGTAGAGTTTGTTGAGTTCCGTAACATAGGATTCATTCTCTCCTATCAGGATGTCTTTTGCTTTTTCGAATTTTTGAGTAGCTGTCGTGGTGTTGGATATTATTGTCTGAGATTTGTCGATGCAGAAAATGCCACCCTCAACAGAAATTCCTTTTACCATGCGCGTTGAGGGAAAACATAAATTTCCATTTTCGTCATATTTTAGAGAGGCTGTGTATCCGATTGGAGAGGCGGTGGCTGCTGTGCCAACGTTAGGCAGCTCCTCTCCGCCACGAATTCCGGCAATTGTCGAGACTTCACCGCTTTCTATGTTTATTCTTCTAATTAGATTGTTGCCACTGTCTGCGAAATTCAGATACTTCTGATCGTCGGAGATAAGCAATGCCGTAGGAAGGTTGAGCATGACAGATTCTCTGGGTCCATCACCATTGAATCCTGACTCAAAAGTGCCTGCGAAGTTTTCCACTACGCCGTCTTTGATTTTTCTGATCACGTGCAAGTGCGTATCCGAAACATAGATAGTCCCATCACGTGCTTCCACTGCGTCTTCCGGGTAATTAAGCCTTGCGTTTTCCACTGGCATTGGCATGGAAGAATCAATACCAAATATTACATCACCCGAAATTATGCCTTTCGGTGCGGTGTCTTCGCAGCCGCTCAAAACTAAAACCGATGCAAATAGTAGCTTTTTCATTAATGGTCCTACCTTGGATTAACCAGAAATCGTATCAAATTTCGGGGAGATTATGAACACAGTAATGGACTGTTGTGGCGCATAAGAGAAGTACGAATCGTCCTACTGCGAACACTCCGGTCACCACCCAAGGGATGACGAAGGTGGAGGGCATCCGGCGTGGCTCTTGAAGTAGTGATCGCTGAGACAATCCGATAAGCCAGCGGGGTCCACGGGTGTTTCGGGCGATGGACGTTCTGCGCTGACACTGCGTCACACCGGCCAGCCCCAAAAACACAAGTGCGCCAGTTTACCAAGAGTCTGCAAGCTTCGCCTGCAAGCCCGTCATGCCGGCGCCCAAATGGCCGTGGGCGGGCTAGTCTGTTGCTGTCCCCTGCGCAATGTTCGGCCCACCCCCGCAGGTGAATCGAGGCGCGGTCATGAAGCCTGCCAGGAAAATCGGATTGCGCCGCAGCCTGCGACGGCTTGGGCCCGGGTTGATCACCGGCGCTGCCGACGACGATCCGAGCGGTATCGCCACCTATTCGCAAGCCGGCGCATAGTTTGGCTTCTCCATGCTGTGGACCGTGGTGCTGACCCTGCCCCTGATGATCGCGATTCAACTGGTGAGTGCACGCATCGGCTACATCACCCGTCGCGGCCTGGCCGCCAATATAAAGCAGAGCTTTCCCGCCAGCGTGCTGTGGGCCGTGGTGAGCATGCTGCTGGTGGCCAATACGCTGAACCTGGCGGCCGACATCGCAGCCATGGCCGAGGCCCTTCGCTTGCTGGTGGGCGGGTCGGCGCATATCTATGCCGTCACGTTCGGCCTGCTGTGCCTGGTGCTGCAGGTGTTCATGCCGTACCGCGCCTACGTCAGCTGGCTCAAATGGCTGACCCTGGCGCTGCTGTCGTACGTGGCGGTGGCGTTCATGGTGCACGTGGACTGGAGCGCGGTAGCGCGGGGTATCGTGTTCCCCGATATCGCATTCAACCATGACACCCTGCTGATGGTGGTGGCGGTACTGGGTACCACCATCAGCCCCTACCTGTTCTTCTGGCAGGCCGCGCAGGAAATGGAAGACGTCGCAACGGGCCAGCAGGTACCGGCTAGGCGCGAGGTGCGCCGGCACCTGCTGCGCATCCGGGTCGACACGGTGGTGGGCATGACGTTTTCCAATCTGATCGCGTTCTTCATCATCCTGAGCACGGCGGCAACCCTGCGTGCCGCCGGTATCACGGATATCCAGACCTCGGCCCAGGCGGCCGAGGCGCTGCGCCCGCTCGCGGGGGACTTTGCCTTTCTGATCTTCAGCCTGGGCATCATCGGCACCGGGCTGCTGGCGGTGCCGGTGCTGGCGGGGTCGGCCGCCTATGCCGTGGCCGAAGCGGCGGGGTGGTCGGGCAGCCTCAGCGCGCGGTTGGACAAGGGCGAAGGGCGTGCGTTCTACACCTTGATCGCCGCCGCGACCGTCGGCGGGGTGATCCTGTGCTTCACGCCCACCGACCCTGTGAAGGAGCTGTTCTGGTCGGCAGTGCTCAACGGCGTGATCGCCGTGCCCATCATGGTGGTCATGATGCTGCTGGCATCGCGGCCGCAAACGATGGGCGAGCACGTGATCAGGCCGCGGTTGCGCTGGCTTGGGTGGATTGCCACCGGGGTCATGGCCATCACCGTGGCCTGCATGCTGGTGACGCTGTAGAGCAGGTGCCTAGCTCGCCCACTTCGAGCCGCGAATCACCGCACAGAAATTCCCGGGCTTGAAGGCGGGGTCCTTGTCGGCCAGCACATCCGCCTTGACGTTGCCGAAGGTGGTCTGCGGCTTGTGGCGGATGCCGTCGTAGAAGGCCTGGATGATGTCTTCCTTGAAATGCTCGCCCCGCGGGTGGGCGCTGACGATGGCTTCGCGCTCGGCAGCGCCGTACTGGCCGTGGGTCAGCCCCAGCACGTCCATCTCGACCCCTGCCGTCACCAGCGCCACCACCGGGTGCATGTGCTCGGGTATGCCTGGGGTGGTGTGCAGAGCGATGGCGGTCCATACCGTATCGATGTCCTGCTGGGCGATGCCGTGGCCGCACAGGAAGTCGCGTGCGGCATTGGCGCCATCCACTTCGAAACGCTCGCAGGCGCTGCTGTGCTGATGGGTCAGGCCCATGTCGTGGAACATGCAGCCGCAGTACAGCAGTTCGGCGTCGAACTTCAGGCCGCGCTTCTGGCCCGCCAGGGCGGCGAAGTAGAACACGCGGCTGGAATGGTGGAACAGCAGGGGCGAGGCCGTATCGCGTACCACCTCGGTGATTTCGCGGGCGAGCTGGCTGTCGGGGATCTTGATGCCGTGGATGTCGAGTGTCATGGGGCAGGCTCCGGGTTGCGGTTCGCCTCCATTGTCAGCCTCGACACTGCTGTCCTCAAATGGCGTGATACGCCATATACTGCCATTTCACGTGAAATCACGACGCCTTGAGGTTCGCCCCTTAGCCATGACCAGAACCATTGCCGTACTCGCGCTGCCCGGTGTTCAACTGCTCGATGTGTCGGGCCCGCTGGATGTGTTCGCCCAGGCCAATGTCGAGGCGGGTCGGCAGGTCTACACGTTGCAGGTGGTGGCGTGCGAGGCAGGGCCCATTCACAGCTCGTCCGGTGCGCGGCTGTTGCCCGACCTGGTGGCAGGTGAGCCCGGGCAGCGCTTCGACACCTTGCTGGTGGCCGGGGCGCCGGATGCGGCGCGGATGCAACTGAACAACACGCTGCTGGCCTGGATCCGCGATTGCGCGGGCCAGTCGCGCCGCTTCGGCTCGGTGTGCACCGGCGCCTTCGCGCTGGCGGCCAGCGGGTTGCTGGATGGGCGGCGGGTGACCACGCACTGGGCCGCGGCACAGGCCCTGGCACAGCGTTACCCAAGCCTGAGCGTGGAAGAGGATGCGCTGTATGTGCGCGACGGCAAGCTGCGCACAGCCGCCGGGGTCACTGCCGGGCTGGACCTGGCGCTGATGCTGGTGGAGGAAGACCTGGGCCGTGAAATCGCGCTGCGGGTAGCGGCGCAACTGGTGATGTTCTTCAAGCGCCCGGGCGGGCAGTTGCAGTTCAGCCGCAAGGGCGAGGCGCAGCCAGCCGGGCGTTCGGTGTTGCAGCAAGTGCAGCGCTGGGTGGCCGCCAACCCGCAGCTGGCGCTGACAGTCGAGGCACTGGCCGAACATGCCGGCCTCAGCCCCCGGCATTTTGCCCGGCTGTTTCATGCCGAGGTGGGCGTCACGCCCGCAGCCTGGGTGGAGTCGGCGCGGGTGGCCGCTGCACGCGCCCTGCTGGAGGCCGGTGGTGATGCGCCCAAGCAGGTGGCCGCCAAATGCGGCTTCGCCAACGCCGACACCCTGCGCCGCGCGTTCTTCAAGCACGTGGGGGTGACACCTGCCGAGTACCGCAAGCGTTACGGGCACGGCGGGGCGTAGCAACGCTCAGTCGTGCTCCTGGCCCAGGTAGAGCAGCTCGCTTTCGAACAGGTTCTCCAGCATCTCACGCGTCAGCGGCTCCACCAGCGTGCCTGCATGGTGGGTGATGCGCAGGCTGGCGCCGGCCTGCTCCAGCGCATCGATGATTGCCAGCAGCGTTTGCTGCTGCGTCACCGTGCCTTGCTCGCTGGGCACCTCCAGGGCGAAGTCCGTGGTATCGAACAGCACGACCGGCGTTTGCGTGCCCACCTTGCGCATCAGCTCGCCGATGCTGTCGGCAGACCACTGGCGCAGCAGCTTGACGATCCCTGGCTTGTGGTCGGCGGCGGTGACGGCGATGGCGTATCGGGACATGGGGGCTCGCTTGAGTCGTGCAATAAAGGGCCGGCAAGGTGAATGCAAATAATGGCAAAAAGCCTTGAACCGATGACGGGTGCGGCGGTCCGACCTCAGGCCTGCTACCCTGTGGCCTTCACATTTCTCGTTTTGCCATAGGAACAGCGGGGCTATCAGATCACTGCACGTCGAAGCGTGCCAGCAATTCAAGGAGCTATTTCGTGGGAAGAACCCCCTCCAACGACACACCCGGGCATTCTCAGCCGCCGACCGTCGACGGCATTCCAGCTCCCAGCGGTGAAGTAAACCTGATCGATACCGACTACGTCGTCGGCCAGGACAATTTCAAGGGCGAGTTTTCCTTCTCGCTAGATATCCACGGCAAGGTGTTCCTCATCTCTGCCGCCACCATCTTCCTGTTCGTCATCCTCACCCTGGCCTTGCAGAACGAAGTCGAGCCGGTGTTCAGCGCCATGCGCAGCTGGTTGACCGCCAACCTGGCGTGGTTCTTCATGAGCACCGCGAACATCTTCGTACTGCTGTGCCTGGGCCTGATCGTCTCGCCGTTGGGCAAGGTGCGCCTGGGCGGGCGCGAAGCGGTGCCGGACCATTCCTATGTGGGCTGGTTCTCGATGCTGTTCGCCGCCGGCATGGGTATCGGCCTGATGTTCTATGGCGTGGCCGAACCGATGTCGCACTTCTCGGCCGCCATGGGCGGGGTCACCCTCGACGCCAACGGCGTGCGTACCGACTGGGCGCCGCTGGGCGGTGCAGGCGGTGATGCCAAGGTGGCGGCCGACATGGCGATGGCGGCCACCATCTACCACTGGGGCCTGCACCCGTGGGCGATCTACGCGATCGTTGCGTTGTCGCTGGCGCTGTTCACCTACAACAAGGGCTTGCCGCTGTCGATCCGCTCGGTGTTCTACCCGTTGCTGGGTGAGCGCGTGTGGGGCTGGCCGGGGCATGTGATCGATATCCTGGCGGTGTTCGCCACGCTGTTCGGCCTGGCCACTTCCCTCGGGATCGGTGCCGAGCAGGCGGCAGCCGGGCTCGAATACCTGTTCGCGATCCCCTCGACCAATGTCAGCAAGGTGCTGCTGATCATCGGCATCAGCATCATCGCACTGGGCTCGGTGCTGGCCGGCATGGACAAGGGCGTGAAGATGCTGTCCCAGGTGAACATGGGCCTGGCGTTGCTGCTGCTGGTGTTCATCATCGTGGTCGGGCCGACCCTGGCGATCTTCACCGGCTTCTTCAGAAACCTCACGGCCTACATCGAGTACCTGCCGGCGTTGTCCAACCCGGTGGGGCGCGAGGATGCCGAGTTCACCCAGGGCTGGACTGCCTTCTACTGGGCCTGGTGGATCAGCTGGTCGCCGTTCGTGGGCATGTTCATCGCCCGTGTCAGCCGTGGCCGCACGGTGCGCGAGTTTCTCATCGCCGTGTTGCTGGTGCCCTCGCTGGTATCGGTACTGTGGATGACCACTTTCGGCGGCACCGCCATCGATCAGACCGTGAACCAGCACTTTGCCGGCGTGACCGATGCGGTGCTGGAGCTCAAGCTGTTCGCGATGCTCAGCGGCCTGCCGCTCAAGGAGATCACCTCGTTCATCGGCATCGTGCTGGTGGCGGTGTTCTTCATCACCTCGTCCGACTCCGGCTCGCTGGTGATCGATACCATCACCGCCGGTGGCAAGGTGGATGCACCGGTGCCGCAGCGGGTGTTCTGGGCGGTGATGCAGGGCGTGATCGCGATTGCGCTTTTGCTCGGTGGCGGCTTGATTGCGCTGCAGGCGATGGCGGTGTCGACCGGCCTGCCGTTCGCCATCGTGTTGCTGCTCGGCTGTGTGTCGCTGGTCAAGGGACTGATGTCGGAGCCGCGCGGTTAAAGCCCGCCCGGCGCAGCAACTTTATTGTGGGGGCGTAGCAGCCGGCCTTGCCGGCGATGGCGTGCATGGCGCCCCTGGCCCGGCGTAGCCGGGCATCGCCAGCAAGGCTGGCTCCTGCACAAAGCCAGTTTGCTGGCGTTCAATCCCACAGCCGCCCGATTTCCATTCCCGCTTCGAACCGATGTGCCACCTGGGCCTGCAACAGCTCGGCCGTGGCCAACGCATCGGTCAGGGCATGGTGCGCGTGATACGGCGGCAGGTGATAGCGCGCGCGGCTGTCGGCCAGGCGTATCGAGGCTGGCGGCCGGCGCAGCAGGCGGTCCCGCCAACTGCGTTTGCCACGGTGCAGCAGTGCTTCCAGCTGCATGGTGTCGATCACCGGAAACTCCAACCCCTCACCCAGGTGCCGTCGCACCGCATTGTCGAGAAACCCGCGTTCCAGGTTGCGGTAATGCACCACCATCACATGCCCGGCCATGGCTCCCAGCAACGCGTTGAGCACATGGGGCAGGGTGGGCGCATGGCGGATGTCGCTGTGGGTGATGTGGTGGAAGGTCACCGACTCGTCGCTCAGTTCGGTGCGCGGTTTCACCACCCAGTAGCGCGCCTCGGCGCAGCGGATGCGCTGCAGGGTGAAGGGCATCAGGCCAATGCTGACAATGGCATCCTTCTGCGCATCCAGCCCGGTGGTTTCCACATCCAGCGCCAGCAACGGCACCTGCTCCAGGGGAGTGCCAGCCGGCACCACGCCGGCGGCATAGAAGTTCTTCAGCAGCGGGTTGCGCGCCTGGGCTGCCAATGCCTGAAAGCGCGTTGCCCAGTCGATACGGTCGATACCACGCGGCTTCATCGCGAGTGCCGCACGATGCCAGGGTAGCGAAAGCGCAGGAACTTCTGCGCATGGCTCAGCACCTGGAACGCTTCCTTGAGGTTGTGTCGCTCGCTGCTGGAGAAGCGCTCGGGCTCGATGTAGTTGTCCGGCTGCTGGCCGTTTTCGAGGGCGTCCACCTGGTGCCGAATGCGCACCATCGACAGGAACTCCAGCGCATAACGCAGGTGCTCGATGGCCGCCGGCTGCATCAGCTTGGTGGCGCTGATGGCTTCCAGGCGCTCGACCGAGTTCTGCGCGGTACTGGCGCAGGCCAGGGCATGTACGCGAATCAGGTCGGTGAGCGGTGCGGTGCCGCGGCCCTTGAGGTTGATGATCTGTTTCTGGCGGCCGTCGGTTTCCATCACGAAGGTCCGGAAGAACCCCAGCGGCGGCGTACGGTTCAGTGCATTGCGCGCCATGGCGGTAAGAAAGGCGGGGCTGGCGCTGGACTTCTGCGCGCACAGGGTCTTGAGGGTTTCCACCAGTTCCAGCTGGCCATACACCCCGTCGAGGTCGAAGAAGATGCTGCTGTTGAGCAGGGTGGCCGCGTTGGGTTTGTCGATCCACTGGGTGAAGTAGCCCTTCCATACCCGCAGCGGCTGGCGCCACTGGTCGTTGGTGGCCATGATCCCGCCCTTGCAGTAGCTGTAGCCGCACGCGGCCAGGCCGTCGCTGACGAAGGTGGCGAGTTTGAGGAAGTAGGCGTCGTGCTGCACCGGGTCGAAGCTGTCGTCCAGCACCAGGGCGTTGTCCTGGTCGGTGACCAGCAACTGTTCGTCCCGCGCCATCGAGCCCAGCGCCATGAAGCAGTACGGCACCGGCGGCGGGCCCAGGTCGCGTTCGGCCAGTTCCAGCAGGCGCTGGGTGAAGGCGCGCCCGATGCCGGAAATCGCGCTGCCGATCATGTGCGCGGTGGCGCCATCGCGCACCATGCGCACATAGGTGCCGCGCAGGTCGCGCAGCAGCGAGCGCAGGCCGGCCACGCTGTTCTGGTTGGAGATGCTGTTGACCAGGTGCAGGCTGCTCTGGGACTCGTGGCGGATGATGTCCGACAGGTTGATCAGCCCCAGCGTGCGGCCCTTGTGCACCACCGGCAGGTGGTGGATGTTGCGCCGCAGCATGCACAGCATGGCTTCGAACACCGAGTCGTTGGCCTGGATCACCACCGGATCGCTCGACATCACCGTGCTGATGGGCAGGCTGCTGCTGAGGTCGGCGGCCAGCACGCGGGTGCGCAGGTCCCGGTCGGTGACCAGCCCCAGCAGTCTGTCGGGGGCATCCGGTACCGGTTCGACCACTGCCACGCACGACACGCTTTCGGCGGCCATCAGGCGCGCCGCGTCCAGAATCGAAGTGTCCTGGCTCACCCACACCAGGCTGCGCGAGAGCAGGGTGCGTGCCTTGAGCTGAATCAGCTCGCTGGCGCGGCCCTGGCCTTCGACAGCGGACTTGAGGCGCGAATGCCCTTCGGCCTCGACGAACTCGGCAAAGCTGTCGTGCTGCTCGCACAGTTCGGCAAACAGGTCTGCCGGAATGAAGTAGATCAGGCTGTCTTCCAGCGCCTTGGCCGGAAAGCGCACCTTGTTGCTGCGCAGCAGCCCGGCCTGGCCGAAGATGTCGCCTTCGCCCAGGCGGTTGTAGAGCTCGCCGTTGCGCCGGTAGATCTCCACCGCACCGCTGCGCACGTAGTGCAGGTCCTGGATGCTGGCGCCTGCTTCCAGGATGGTGCTGCCGGCCTTGAAATAGCTCACCTGGATTCGTGGCGCAATGCCGTTGAGGGTTTCTTCGGGCAGGGCGTCGAAAGGGGCGAAACGGTGGAGGTGATCGCGAACCTCCAGAAGCTCGATCTGCATGCAACCTCGCTGAATGTGGGCGTGAAGTGGACCGGGGCTCAGGGCCGCATCAACGGCTCGACGCCGATCCAGGATTTTTTCGGGTGGTGGCACAGTTGCAGTGGGGCCACGGTAACCGACTGCCCGTCGATTTCCAACGTGCCCAGGTTGATCGTCCACTTGGCGTCGGCGTTGAAGTCCGGGGTGTTGAACGCGACGTAGACCGAGCCATAGCGGCTGTTGTTGGTGAGCTTGGGAATGCGCCGGTGTACCTCGTCACTGTTGATGTCGAACGGTGAGGGGCGCACGTAGTCCTTGCCCGAAAGCGGGAAGTCGTTGTTCAACGCGCCCAGGTAAAGGTCCGGGCGGGCCGCCAGGCGCTGGCCATTCTCGAAGGTCAGGTAGGCCTTGCGGCTGTCGTACAGCATGGGGATAGGCGCTTCGCCCGACCCTGGCTTGAGAGGCTGCTGGCGATTCTTGTTGAAGCCGATCACCTGCACGTAGAACTCGCGCTGTGGCGAGCCGTGGGGCACGCTGAAGTAACCCTGCGTGTAGGGTCGATCTCTCCACATCAGCGCATGGTCGTAGAGGTAGGTGTACAGGTAGAAGGTCTTGACCCCGTGCGCGGTCGGCACCTCGAACACCTGGCGCGACTCGCACAGGTCGGCATAGGCCGGGCGCTCTCGCGGGTAGGGCACGCAGGCGACGAGCAGGGCGCTCAGGGCAAGGGCAAGAGAAAAGCGGTGGAACAGAACGTGCAACATGCCGGGCCTCCCTGGCTCGATAGCTCTGCGCAAGCAGTCAACGTGTAGTGTCGACGCCCTGTACTTGTCGAGGTTTTATCAGGCTTTGCGCCGGAATTCCGAACATTTCGTGCAACCGCCATATCATCGGCAGTGTCAGCGCTCTCGTTCCATTGAGTACTTCGTAGACCCGGTTCTTCCGGCCGATTGCCGGTACCAGGTCGGCGGCGCTCAGGCCGGACTGCTCCATTCTGAAGCGAATAGCCTCGATGGGGTCGGGCAGGTCGAGCGGAAACTGCTTGGTCTCATACGCCTCTATCAGCGTGACCATGACATCGAAGTAATCACCTTCGGGCGTGCCGGGTTCCGGCTCGTTGTCGAACAGCTCGGACACTGCGTTCAACGCGGCCTTGTAGTCCTGCTCGGTATGAATTGGGTGAATGTTCACAGGATCACTCCATCTCAACGGTGTCGGCGTCAATGCCATCGTATTGTTCGTGAGTACCGACAAACTTGATGTAGATGGCTTCGAAGCGATAGGCCACGGCAGCCACGATCCGATAGTCATTGCCTTTGATATTGAACACCACTCTGCGA
The DNA here is from genome assembly GCF_002478435.1 of Pseudomonas sp. UBA7500. Taxonomy (NCBI): domain Bacteria; kingdom Pseudomonadati; phylum Pseudomonadota; class Gammaproteobacteria; order Pseudomonadales; family Pseudomonadaceae; genus Pseudomonas; species Pseudomonas sp. UBA7500. The sequence goes on from NZ_DLNW01000001.1 coordinate 160,633, forward strand.
CTTTTGAGGATGCTGGCATTGCCGAACTGCGCCTTGATATCCGCAGGCGTGGACCATCTTGCCTGCCTGGCTTCGTCAATCCATGAGAGCAAGGGTTGCTTGGATGCAGGATGGTTCTCGGAAAATGCTTTCAGGTGACTGATGGCAATGATTCTCATAAGGCCCCATTCTGGTCCCAAGGTGGGACTTTTTCAAGCGAGACTTCCAGTTGTTCGTCGCTTGATGACGTCAGACGTTGCCCTCTGGACCACGAGCAACGCCTGAGTGTTATCGGCGAATGGCCAATGTTCAATTACCAGAGTGCAACGGTGTACGACAGGATCAGCCGGTTCTCGTCCAGGTCGTTGCCGAAATGCGTGGAGCGTACCGTGGCGTTGCGCCACTTCACGCCGACGTTTTTCAGCGGGCCGCTTTGCACCACGTAGCCGATATCGGTGTCGCGCTCCCACTCCTTGCCATCAGGCCGCCCCGCACCCAGGTCGATGCCGTCGCCGCGCAGGTAGCGGGTCATGAAGGTCAGCCCCGGCAGGCCCACGCTGGCGAAGTTGAAGTCGTAGCGGGCCTGCCACGAGGTTTCGTCCTTGTTGGCGAAGTCGCCGATCTGCACGAAGTTCACCAGGTAGGCATCAGCGCCGTTGAGGTAGGCAAAGCCGGTGTCGCCGCGCATGCGCTGGTAGCCCACACCGAAGGCGTGGCCCTGTATGCCGTAGGTGAACATCGCCCCCAGCGCCTTGTTGTCGACGTTGCTGGCGCCGTCGTCGCTGGAGCGGGCGAACCGGATATCGCTTTTGAGCGACTGCCCCTCGCCCAGCGCCCAGGTGTGGTTCAGGCCCACGAAGTGCTGGCGGTAGAGGTTGTCGAGCGCACCGTAGCTGTAGCTGGTGCTCAGGCTGTCGGTCCACTTGTAGCTAAGGCTGGCGAAGTCGAAGCGATCGCTGTCGCTGCGCCGGGCCACGATGTTTTTTGCCGCGCCCGTGGTCACGCCCATGTCCTCGTAGTCGGTGGAGTCGCGCTGGTTGACCTGGCGCAGCCGGCCGATGTCGAGGTTCAGGTTCTCCAGCTCCTGCACGTTCAACTGCCCGCCGGAAAAGGTCTGCGGCAACAGGCGCGAGTCGTTGGGCATCAGCACCGGCAGCCTGGGTATCAGGGTGCCGACCTTCAACACGCTGTGACTGGCGCGCACCTTGGCGGTCAGGCCCAGCTCGCTGTATTCGCCCTGGGCACGGCGCGGTGCCTCGCGGTCACGCTGCAGCAGGCCGCTACCACTGCGTTCGGGGCTGGAATCGAGCTTGAGCCCGAGCAGGCCGATGGCGTCCACCCCAACGCCCAGGGTGCCCTCGGTAAAGCCGGACTCGTAGCGCAGCACAAAGCCCTGGGCCCATTCCTCGGCCTTGGACTGCGGGGCCTCGTGCTGGCGAAAGTCGCGGTTGAAGTAGAAGTTGCGCAGTTCCACGCTGGCCTTGCTGTCATCGACAAAGGCCGCGTTGGCCGTGCTGCAAACGCCGGCGAGTGTTGCCGTGGCCAGCAGGCCAAGGCTGAACGGTGGGAAAGTGCGGTGCATGGTAAATCCTCTTTTTTGTTTTTATGAGGTGCAGCGATGCCCGCACGGGCCGCCGTAGCGGCCCGTGACAGGGGTTGCAGTGGTTCAGTGGCTGACGGCGGTGGCGGCGCCCAGGCCAGTCTGTGCGCGCACGAACTGGTCGTCGAAGGCGGCACGTTCGCGGGCTGCGCGGGCGCTGCGGTCGAGCCTGGACACAATCACCGTGACCAGGAACGCCAGCGGCATGGAAAACAGTGCCGGATGGTCATAGGGGTAGATCGCCTGGGCGTTGCCCAGCACCGACACCCACACCGCCGGCGACAGGATCACCAGCCCCAGCGCGGTGATCAGCCCGGCAAAGCCGCCGGCCAGCGCGCCGCGGGTGGTCAGGCCTTTCCAGTACATGGCCATGATCAGCACCGGGAAGTTGGTGGAGGCGGCGATACCGAAGGTCAGGCCCACCAGGAAGGCCACGTTCTGCTTCTCGAACAGGATGCCCAGCAGAATCGCGATGATGCCCAGGCCGACGGTGGCGATACGGGTCACGCGCATCTCGTCCTTTTCGCTGGCGGTGCCCTTTTTCCACACGGTGGCGTAGAGGTCATGGGAGATGGCCGACGCACCGGCCAGTGCCAGGCCCGACACCACCGCAAGAATGGTGGCGAAGGCCACCGCCGACAGGAAGCCCAGGAACAGGTTGCCGCCCACTGCCTTTGCAAGGTGCATGGCGACCATGTTGCCGCCACCGATCAGCGCGCCCTTGAGGTCGCCGTCCACGTAGAACTGCGGGTCGGTGCCGACGATGACGATGGCCGCGTAGCCCAGCACCATCACCACCAGAAAGAAGAAACCGATGAAGCCGGTGGCGTAGAACACCGACTTGCGTGCTTCCTTGGCGTTGGGCACGGTGAAAAAGCGCATCAGGATATGCGGCAGCCCGGCGATGCCGAACACCAGCCCCAGCGACAGCGACGCGGCGTTGATCGGGTCGGCCAGCATCGAGCCGGGGCCCATGATGCTCCAGCCTGTGCTGTGCACGTTCACTGCGCGGCTGGCCAGGGTTTCCAGGCTGAAACCGAACTCGGCCATGGCCAGCAGCGCCAGGGTGGTGCCACCGGCCAGCAACAGCACGGCCTTGATGATCTGCACCCAGGTGGTGGCGATCATGCCGCCGAAGATCACGTACACCAGCATCAGGGCGCCCACCACCATCACTGCGGTGCTGTAGTCCAGGCCGAACAGCAGCTTGATCAGTTGCCCGGCACCCACCATCTGCACCACCAGGTAGCAGCACACCACGGTCAGCGAGCCGAAGGCGGCGAAGGTGCGGATGCGGGTCTGGTCCAGGCGGTACGACACGATGTCGGCAAAGGTGTAGCGCCCCAGGTTGCGCAGGCGCTCGGCCATCAGGAAGGTGATGATCGGCCAGCCGACGAAGAACGCCACGGTGTAGATGAAGCCGTCGTAGCCCTTGGCGAACACCAGGCTCGACAGGCCCAGCAGGGTGGCCGCCGACATGTAGTCGCCGGCAATCGCCAGGCCGTTCTGGAAGCCGCTGATGCCGCCGCCGGCGGTGTAGAAGTCGGAGGTGGAGCGGGTCTGGCGCGCGGCCCACCAGGTGATCGCCAGGGTGCCCAGCACGAACACGAAGAACATCGCGATGGCATGCAGGTTGACCGGTTGTTTGTCGGCCACCAGCGGCGCCGCGAAAGCCGCCGGGGTCAGCAGCAGGCTGCTCAGCACTAGCAGTGCGGTGCGGTTCATTTCGACTCCTCCAGTACCTGTGCGCTGAGGCTGTCGAAGCGGGTATTGGCGCTGCGCACGTACCAGCCGGTCAGCAGCCACGACAGCACGATCAGTGCCGAGGCCACGGGAATGCCGAGGGTCAGTTGGCGACCGTCCCCCAGCGGTGTGTGCAGCACCTGCGGGTAGAACGCCACCACCAGCATGAACAGGTAGTAGGCACCCAGCACTGCGGCGCTGAGCGACCAGGCCAGGCGCGATCGGGTGCGCACCAGTTGCTGGAATTTGGGGTTGGCGCGGATGCGGTCGCAACTCTGCGCGTGATCGGTTGGGGCGTGCGTCATGGGTGGGGCTCCTTTGTTGTTTTTATTGCCTGGGGCGGGCCATCGACTTTGTTGCGGGTGTGGGGCGTCAGGGCGGCGGGCAGGGCTCGCAGCCAGACGGTAAATGCTGTGGGGCAGGCGCCGGCGCGCCGCGATCAGGTCGCGGGGCGGGGTAATGTGCGCGGGGGTGAGCCGAGGTTGAGCAGGCTCGTACAGGCAGGGGCGAGGCCCTGGTGAGAATTCGACATGTGTGGCACCCGTTGGCTGATTGTTAGCTCTTGATGTCAGCTGCCCCCTTGTCGGTGGCGGCAGCGCAGATGGCTCCGGGCATCTTATATAACAATGTCGGGTTGTTATGGAAGTACTACCTGCGACGTATAGTAATACTACTATACGTTGCGTCATAAAAAGCTTCGCCGGCAAGGCCGGCTCCTACATGATCACGGTAGGAGCCGGCCTTGCCGGCGAATGGCGTCGACGCGCTGTCGGAAAGATGCGCTCAGAACGCGAGCTTGTACCCGATCAGCAACAGCATCCCCGCCAGGCAAGGGCGCAGTACGTTGTCGGAAATGCGCCCGGTCAGGTGGCTGCCCAGGTAGATCCCCGGCAACGAGCCCAGCAGCAGGTAGCCCAGCAACGACCAGTCCATGTTGCCCATGCTCGCATGGCCCAGGCCGGCGACCAGGGTCAGAGGTACGGCGTGGGCGATCTCGGTGCCCACCAGGCGCCGGGTGACCAGGTACGGGTACAGCAGAAACAGCGCGACAGTGCCCAGGGCGCCCGCGCCAATCGAGGTCAGTGACACCATCACGCCCAGCACCACGCCAGTGACCACGGTAAGGGCGTTGAGGCTGCGTTCGCTGAGGTGGTAGCGGTCACCGGCGTGCTTGCTGGCAAACGCCTGCAACCGCGACTTGAACAGGATGGCCAGCGCCGTGAGGATCAGCACCACCGCCAGGCCCTGCTTGATCACGCCGTTGAGCGTCTGGGTGTCGGTATGCAGGGTGCTCAGAAACCACAGGGTCAAGGCCGCCGCTGGCACGCTGCCCATGGCCAGCAGCCCGGTGATCTTCCAGTCGATGTTCTTTTGCTTGCTGTGCACCCAGACGCCACTGGCCTTGGTGATGGCCGCATACAACAGGTCGGTGCCCACTGCAGTGGCCGGGTTGATGCCGAACCAGAGCAGGATCGGGGTCATCAACGAACCACCGCCAACGCCGGTCATGCCGACAATGAACCCAACAACCAGGCCTGCGATGGTGAAACCAAAAGAACCTACATCCATAAATACCTAAACACCCAGCGAGCCCGTGATCGGATGGCGCCAGCATAAAGGTTTTTTTATAGCCAAATAGACTTGTTCGTTATTAGTTTATAACCGTAACGCAGCAGGCGAGGGTGCCATCGACCGCCTGGGCGGCCGATGGGCGAGGGCGGGGGTCAGATCTTGAAGCTGTCTACCAGTTGCTTGAGGCGCCCGGCCTGACGCGCCAGGTCATCGCAGTGCTTGAGGGTGTCGTTGAGGTTGGCCACACCCTGCTGGTTGAGCACGTTGATCTGGGTGATGTCCAGGTTCAGGCTCTCGACCACGGCGGTCTGTTCCTCGGTGGCGGCTGCTACCGACTGGTTCATGCCGTCGATCTCGCCAATGCGCAGGGTCACGCTGGTCAGGCGTTCGCCGGCCTGGTTGGCGACCTGCACGCTCTGCTCGCTGGACACCTGGCTGGCGTTCATGTTGTGCACTGCCTCGCGCGACCCCACCTGCAGGGTGGTGATCATCTTGTGGATCTCTTCGGCCGATTCCTGGGTACGGTGCGCCAGGTTGCGCACTTCGTCGGCCACCACGGCAAAGCCGCGACCGGCTTCACCGGCCCGTGCTGCCTCGATGGCGGCGTTGAGTGCCAGCAGGTTGGTCTGCTGCGAGATGCCCTTGATCACGTCGAGGATCTGGCCGATGTCATCGGTGCTGGCGTTGAGGGTTTCGATCTGCTCGCACGACTCGCTGATCTTCTGCGACAGCGCCGTCATCGCGCTGATGGTCTCCTGCATCACCTGGCGACCATCGTTGGCCTGGTCGCTGGCACCGCTGGCATGTTGCGAGGCATCGGCGGCGTTGCGCGCGATCTCCTGGGTGGCGGCGCCCAGTTCGTTGATTGCAGCGGCCACGCTGTTGGTGCGCAGGCTCTGTTCCTCGGAGCCGATGATCGAGGCGTTGGAGGCGCTCATCACGCGTTCCGACAGGTCGTGCACCTGGCGGGTGGCCGAGGCCACTTCGGAAATCGATGCATGGATGCGCTCCACGAACTGGTTGAAGGCACCGGCCAGTTCGCCGAATTCATCCTTGTTTTCCACGGTCAGGCGCCGGGTCAGGTCGCCTTCGCCCTGGGCGATGTCCTGCATGGCGCGGCCCATGGTGGTGAGGGGGCGCATCAGCACCGGAATCAGCAGGCTCAGCAGGCCGGCGATGGCGGCCACGGCGATCAGCATGGCGATGATGGCCGAGGTGCGGAACTGGCTCAGCGGGGCGTAGGCCTTTGCCTTGTCGATGGACAGGCCGATGTACCAGTCGGCCGACGGCAGGCCGCTGACCGGGGCGAACGAGATGATCCGCTGTTCGCCGTTGAGGGTCACGTCGTGCAGGCCGGCGGCGACCTGCAGGTTGCTGCCGGGGTAGATGTCCTTGAGGTTCTTCATGGCCTGGTCGCTGTCCGGGCTGACGATCATCTGCCCGTCGCGGTCGACCAGGAAGGCGTGGCCGATACCGCCGAAGTCCACGGCATTGATGATATCCACCAGGGTGGCCAGGCTCAGGTCGCCGCCCACCACGCCGACCAGTTCGCCGTTGCTCTTGACCGGCATCGCAATGGTCACCACCAGCCCGCCGACAGCCGCCAGGTAGGGTGGGGTGAGCATGGGTTTGCCGGCGGCGACAGCGGCGGTGTACCAGGGACGCTGGCGCGGGTCGTAGCCGTCGGGCATTTTCGCGTCCGGGCGCTGGGTGAACACGCCGTTGGTCTGGCCCACATAGGTGAACTGGAAGTTCGATGTGAAGGCGGGCTGGTCGACCAGCCCGGGGAAGTCGGCATTGGCGCCCTGATGGGCGATGTTCTGGGCCAGGTTTTCCAGCACCAGGATGCGCCCGCTCATCCAGTTCTGCACACTGCTGGCTGTCAGCGCGCCGGCCTGGTTGACCGACGATTCGATGTTCTGGCGGATGGTGTTGCGTTGCAGGTAATCGTTGTAGAGGGTGAACAGTGCAAAGGCCAGCACGACGACTGCGCCGGCGCTGAGCAGGATCTTGTGGCGAAATTTCAGGTTCATGTTTCGAGACCTTTAGCCAGATAGGGGAAGTGACGGCGTCACGGGTCGGAGCCTTGTGAGCACCGCCATCGTGAATTGCACGCGACTGACCTTTCAGGTATCGGCTGAAACCACGAAATATTTACGTACCATTTTGACGCGGGGTCAGTCGGCCAGGGCTGCGGTCTGTCTCAGCAACCTCACCAGCTCCTGGGCAGCGCGTTGCAGCGGCTGCTGCTTGAGCCAGAAGGCATGCACCGGCAGGCGCAGTTCATTGCGGGTGTTGCGAAAATCCAGTTGCACCAGTCGCCCGGCGTTGAGCAGCGGGGCAATGCGCGACAGCGGGAAGTCGCCCCAGCCAAGCCCGGCCTCGACCATCTCGATGGCCATGCTGAGGCTGTCGGTGCGCCAGTGCGAGGCACCGATCAGCACGCGGGGGTCGAGCATCGGCAAATCGCGGCTGGCCACCACGATCTGGCGCACGTTGACCAGGTCTTCGAGGTAGCGCACCTGCTCGCCCAGCGCGGGGTGATGGGGCGAGAGGGTGGCGGTCAGCGACTCCATGCCGACCTGTTCGAAGCGCTGGCGCGGGTCGACCGTCAGCCCGGCAAACGCCAGGCACAGCTGCACGCGACCCTCGTGCAGCAGGTGCAGCGCATCTTCCTGCGGGGCGCTGAGCACCTCCACCTGCAGCAGCGGGTGGCGCTGGCTGATCTGGCCGATGGCCTGGAACAGCGGCTGGTGATCGATGTCGGGCACCACGCCGATGGCCAGGGTGCTTTCCAGGCCCTGGGAAAGCTCGATGGCGTGCACCTGAAGCTGCGTCAGCTGGTCGGCGATCAGCCGGGCATGGGGCTCCAGCGCCAGAGCCAGCGGGGTGGGGCGGGTTTCACGGTGGGTACGCTCGAACAGGGCAAAGCCTAGCTCCGCCTCCAGGTTGGCGATGGCCATGCTGACTGCCGAGGGTACCCGCCCCAATGCCCGGGCGGCAGCCGAGAACGAGCCGCGGTCGAGCACCGCAAGAAACAGTTCGATAGTGTCGCTGGAAAAATTCATCAGCCTCTCCTTTCAGTAGATCTGATAGCTGCTGACTTTTTCTGTCAAGAAAATTGACGCATCCTGCCGGCCGAATTTGATTTGCCGAGGGGTGAAAAGGTGCAAGGTCTGAAACGCAAGCTGGTGTATGTAACGGCCTATGAAGGTATCGGGCTGTGCCTGTCGACACTCGGGCTGGCGCTGCTGTCCGGCACCGCGCCCAGCAACACCGGGCCGCTGGCCGTGATGATCACCACCATCGCGATGGTGTGGAATTTCATCTACAACACCCTGTTCGAGTACTGGGAGAGCCGCCAGGCCACACGGGGGCGCAGCGTGGCCCGGCGCGTGGCGCACGCGATCGGGTTCCAGCTGACCCTGGTGGTGTACCTGATCCCGCTGATTGCCTGGTGGCTGGGGATTTCGCTGTGGGAGGCCTTCGTGGTGGACCTGGCGTTCATCATCCTGATCCCCTGCTACACGTTCCTCTACAACTGGCTGTTCGATCGGGTGTTCGGGCTGCCGAGTTCGGCATCGGCACAGGTATCGCCCGCCGTGTAGGTCGTGCAGGCCCGCGATGCTTTGCTTCTGAGCGTCGGCTAGGCATAGAATGATAGGAATTCTCATTCGTACCCCCGGTCGCCCATGTCCACTCCCGATCCCGCGTTGCGCGAACAGGTCAGCCGTATCTATCAGGACCACCACCGCTGGTTGCAGGGCTGGCTGCGTCCGCGGGTGGCCTGTCGGCACCTGGCGGCCGACCTGATGCAGGACGTGTTCGTGCGGGTGCTCAGCGCCCCGGACGCCAGCGACCGGCTCGGCGCGGTACGCGAACCACGCGGCTACCTGGCCACCATCGCGCGGCGTTTGATGATCGACTACTTTCGCCGTGCCCGCCTCGAGCGGGCCTGGTTGCAGGCACTGGCCGAGCAGCCCGAAGCGGTGGAGATATCCGAGCAGGAGCGGCTGATCCTGCTGCAGACCCTGTGCGAGCTGGATGCCATGCTGGCGGGGCTCGGCCCGCGCATACGCCGGGCCTTTCTGCTGTCGCAGCTCGATGGCATGACCTACAGGCTGATCGGCGAGGAGCTGGGGGTTTCCGAGGTGACGGTCACCCGCTATATCGCCAAGGCCTTTCACCACTGTACGCTGTACAGCCTGCAAGCCGACTCGTGACCCCATGGCTACTCTCGACCCTCTCCAGCGCGCCGCGCTGGAACAGGCTGCGCTTTGGCGCGCCCGCCTCAATGCTGATGCCGTGGATGATACCGACCGGCAAGCGTGGCAGACCTGGCTGGACGCCCACGACCAGCATCGCTGGGCCTGGCAACAGGTCGTCCAGGTTCAGCAGCGGCTTGGCCAGCTATCTGGCGGGCTGGCCGGGCGTACCCTGGACATCGCCGGGCAGCCTGCCGCGATCCCGCGGCGCGGCGTGCTCAAGGGCATACTGGTGCTGGCCGGCACCAGCGGCCTGGGCTGGGCCGGCTACCGAGAGCTGAGCAGCGGGCCGTGGACGGCGGACTACCATACCCGCGTCGGCAAGCGTCAGGCATTGACCCTTGCCGATGGCACCCGGCTCGAACTCAACACCGACACTGCCCTGGATGTGCGCTACGACAACCAGCAGCGCCTGCTGGTACTGCGCCAGGGCGAGGTGATGATCACCAGCGCCGCCGACAAGGCCGGGCGCCCGTTGCGGGTGCAGACCGTCAACGGCACCGTCGAAGCGCTGGGCACGCGCTTTCTGGTGCGCCGCGACAGCGACGCCAGCAGCACGCAACTGGCGGTGTACCAGGGCCAGGTGGGCGTGATGCCGCGCGATGGCATGGGGGGGGCGGTGGTCGATGCCGGGGATCAGGTGCGGTTTTCACACCCCAAGTTCGTGCTTGGCTCGCCACTGGAGCCCGACCGCGATGCCTGGCGCAGGGGGCTGCTGATTGCCAACGACCAGATGCTGGGGGTATTCATCGCCGAGCTGCGGCGTTATCGCCCCGGTTGGCTCAACTGTGCCAACGAGGTTTCCAGCCTGCGTATCAGCGGTACCTTCAAGCTCGACGATACCGAGCAGATTCTGCGCGCCATCGGCAAGACCCTGCCGGTGCGGGTCGAGCGGCGCACAAAATACTGGGTAAGCATCGAACCCCTCACCACCTGAAAAATATTTTTCGTAAATGATAGGTATTCGCTCCTTCGTTCGACTTCTAGGCATCCAGGCGTGATGGCCTGACTGCCAACCAGAAGAGAAAAGAACCGATGAATACCCGATCACCGGTCGCGGCAAGGCTGCGTACCACGCTGTTGTGCTCCACCCTGCTGTGGCCGCTGGCGATGCCGGGCATGGCGCACGCCGACAGCACCACACCGACCGAATACAACCTCGACCAGGGCGACCTGGGTCAGGTTCTGAACCGCTTCGCCGCCCAGGCCGGCGTGGTGCTGTCGTTCGCACCGAGCCTGACCGCGGGCAAGACCAGCGCCGGCCTGCACGGGCGTTACAGTGTCGATCAGGGCCTGCAGGCGTTGCTCGAGGGCAATGGCCTGATGGCCGTGCGTGAAGACGACGGGCGCTACAGCCTGGCCCCGCTGCCGCAAACTGCCGGGGCGCTGAACCTGGGCGTGACCGAAGTCACCAGCAACCAGTTGGGTACCATCACCGAAGACAGCGGCTCGTACACGCCAGGCACCATCGCCACCGCCACACGGCTGGTGCTGACACCGCGCGAAACGCCCCAGACCATCACCGTGGTCACCCGTCAGCACATGGACGATTTCGGGCTCAACAACATCGACGATGTGATGCGCCATACCCCGGGCATCACCGTGTCGGCCTTCGACAGCGACCGCACCAGCTACTATGCCCGCGGCTTCTCGATAAACAACTTCCAGTACGACGGCATCCCCTCGACGGCGCGCAACGTCGGCTATTCGGCCGGCAACACCTTGAGCGACATGGCCATCTATGACCGCGTGGAAGTGCTCAAGGGCGCTACCGGCCTGCTCACCGGCGCGGGGTCGCTGGGGGCCACGATCAACCTGGTGCGCAAGAAGCCGACTGCCGATTTCAAGGGGCATTTCACTCTGGGCGCCGGCAGCTGGGACAACTACCGCAGCGAACTCGACGTGGGCGGCCCGCTGACCGACAGCGGCAACGTGCGCGGCCGTGCGGTGGCGGCCTACCAGGACAAGCACTCGTTCATGGACCACTACCAGCGCAAGACCAACGTCTACTACGGCATCCTCGAATTCGACCTGAGCCCGGACACCCTGCTCACCGTGGGCGGTGACTACCAGGACAACAAGCCGGAAGGCTCGAGCTGGTCGGGCAGCATTCCGCTGTTCGATGCCCAGGGCAACCGCAACGACCTGCCACGCCACTTCAACAACGGCGCCAAGTGGAGCCACTGGAACCAGTACACCCGCACCGTGTTTGCCAGCCTGGAGCATCACCTGGCCAACGGCTGGGTTGCCAAGGCGCAGCTGGACCACAAGATCAACGGCTATGACGCGCCGCTGGGCTCGATCCAGGGTTACTACCCGCGCGCCGACGGCACCGCCAGCCTCTATTCGGCCAAATACACGGGCGAGACGGTGAGCAATTCGGCCGACCTCTACGCCAGCGGGCCGTTCGAGCTGCTGGGGCGTGAGCACGAACTGGTGATCGGTACCTCGTTTGCCCAGTCTCACTGGGAAGGCAAGGGCTGGTGGAGCGCCAGATACCCCAATGGCAACTCCGTCGACTACGGCAGTTGGAACGGCAACACCCCCGAACCGGACTGGGGGGAGCAGACCCAGACCGTGGATGACCGCGTGCGCCAGACCGGCACCTACGTGACCACCCGCCTGCACCCCACCGACGATCTGACGCTGCTGCTCGGTGCACGCCTGGCCAACTACCGTATCAACGGCGTGACCGCCAACGGCCGCGAGGACGATCGCCTGCTGCCCTACCTGGGGGCGGTGTACGACCTCAATGACTACCTGTCGCTGTATGCCAGCTACACCGATATCTTCATGCCGCAGGATGCCTGGTACCGCGACCGCAACAACCGCCTGCTCGACCCGGATGAAGGGCAGAACTACGAGGTGGGCCTGAAGGGTGAGTTCCTTGACGGGCGCCTGAATGCGAGCCTGGCGTATTTCGAGATTCACCAGAGCAGCCGGGGCGAAGAGGACCGGGCCTACAACGGCAACCCGACCAACCCGGCGGTCGAGTATGCCTACGAAGGCATCAAGGCCAAGACCAAGGGTTATGAGGCAGAGATCTCCGGCGAACTGGCCGAGGGCTGGCAACTGCAGGGGGGTTACACCCACAAGGTGATCCGCGATGACCAGGGCAAGAAGGTGTCGACCTGGGAGCCCGAGGACCAGGTCAGTTTCTACACCAGCTACAAGCTCAAGGGGGCGCTCGACCGCTTGACCATCGGCGGTGGTGCGCGTTGGCAGGGCAAGGGCTGGCAGGTGTTGTCGAACAACGTCAAGAAGCGCGACGAAGAGTTTGCCCAGGACCCTTACTGGCTGGTGGACCTGATGGCGCGTTACCAGATCAGCGAGCAGCTGTCGGCCACGCTGAACGTCAACAACGTGTTCGACAAGGCCTACTTCACCAATATCGGCTTCTACAACTCGGCCTCTTATGGCGACCCGCGCAACGTGATGGTGACCACTCGCTGGGACTTCTGAGGCCAGCGTGCCGAGGTATCAGGCCTGCCGTTGGGCGAGGCAGGCCTGGTGGATCGCGTCCCAGCATTCCTGGCTCCACAGGCGGATCCAGGTGGCGGCCCACAGGCGGTCCCAATGCCGGCGCAACGGGTTGCGTCGGCGCGCCTCCAGCAGCTCTTCGATTTCTTCGTTGAGCGATACCGGCTCGAAACCGGTCCATACCGGTGGTACCGGCGCCACGATGTTGTAGTAGCAGACCGGCGCGACTTCCTCGTAGAAGATGCGCTTGAGCTCGGCCAGGTCGAAGGGTTCGAGTTCGCGGGCGATCCAGGCGTAGTCCACCCAGCTGTCGACGAACGACTCGGAGAGCAAGGCGCGGACGTTGTGGCGTTGTTCTGGGGTCACGTGGCGGGCTCTTGTGGGGATGCCCGATGCTGCGCGGTTTGTCGTTGGCAGGTCAAGCGCAGCAAGACCCTTCGCCGGCAAGGTCGGCTCCTGCACAACACCTCCTGCAGGAGCCGGCCTTGCCGGCGAAAGGCGCACCGCCATTCTCAATCCAGGCTCAGCTTGGCCTCGATGCGGTCCAGGTGCTGGTGCATCAACTGCAGCGCCGCCTCGCTGTCGCCGTCCTCCAGTGCGTCCACCAGGGCTGCATGTTCCTGCCAGGCGCAGTGTTCGCAAGGCTGGGTCTCGTACTGGGCAATGATCAGCGACGTCATGGGCACCAGCCCGTTGAGAAACCGCGTCAACGGGGCATTGTCGGCCATCTCCGCCAGCTTCAGGTGAAACTCGCCCCCCAGACGAATCGCCGTGCACCGATGGCCCTGCTCGTGGTGCTTGCGCTCGCGGGCAATCAGCTCGCGCAACTGGCGGATGCGTGGGGCACTGGTGCGCCGCGCCGCCAGCCCGATCAGCGTGGTTTCAGCCAGGCGCCGGGCACTGAGCACCTGGCGCGCCTGCTGCGGGTCGGGTGCGGCCAGCCGGGCGGTGTGCGCCGGGCGTTGCACCACCACCTGCTGGTCGGACAGGCGCCCCAGCACGCGGCGGATCACCGTGCGGCTCACGCCGAAGGCCTGGCCCAGCGCCTGCTCGGTCAGCGCGGTACCTGGCGCCAGGCGCTGTTCGAGGATCGCATCGAACAGGCGCGGGTAGATCTCGTCAGCGCTCAGGCGCTGCTCGCCGGCCGCCAGCAGCGCGGGCAGGGCGATCGCGGACGGGGTAGCAGGGCAGGCGTTCATGGTCGCTCTCCTGGTCAGTTGCCCGGGTGTTCATCCGGAATGGTCAATTCGATGCCCATGCGCAGGCCTTCCTGCAGAATGTGCCGGCGCATCTGCGCACTGGCCTGGGCGCTGTCCTTGTTGCGGATGGCGCGCACCACCGCCTCGTTCTCTTCCAGGCGCGCGGCCAGGTGCTCGGGCGAGTTGTGCAGCACCTGGGCGCTCTGCTTGAGGGCATTGCTGGTCTGCTGCACCACACTCTGGAAAATCGGGTTGGCGGTCAGTGCGAACAGCTCTTCGTGAAATGCCAGGTAGGCGCGCACCCCGGCTTCGCTGTCGCAGGCCTCCAGGGCCTCGCGCATGTCCATCAGGGTCAGGCGCAACTGGCCGATTTCCTTGCTGCTGACCGACTGCGCCACTAACCCGACAATGAACGGCTCCAGCGTGTAACGCAGCTGCAGCACGTCCTCCAGGCTGGCTCCGGCCACGGCCGCGGGGGCCTGTACCAGCTCCTGGGTACCGGGGTCGAGCACCAGCACTCCCTTGCCTGGCATGGAACGCACCAGGCCGAGGGTCTCCAGCACCGTGACCGCCTCGCGCAGGCTTGGCCGGCTGATGCCCAGTTGCTCGGCCAGTTCTCGCTGACCCGGGAGCATCTCGCCCGAGCGCCACTGGCCACGGGCCAGTGCCTGGCGCAGTTTCTCCACTACCGCATTCACTACCGTCGATGAGGTAATCACTGTTTGCTCCCTGAAAACACATGCATACGTCGTTGCCTAGAATTCCTGTTGATGGGCAGGGGTGGGCAGCTTGCGCGTCTGGAAGCTGAAGCCCTGCTTGCCGTTGAGTACGTTGTTGGCGCGTTCCAGATCAATGTCCTTTTCCCAGCGGGCGATGGCCACGGTGGCCACGCAGTTGCCGATCAGGTTGGTCAGCGCGCGGCCGATGCCCATGAACCAGTCCACCGCCAGCACCAGCACCAGGCCCACCACCGGGATGGCCGGTACTGCCGTGAGGGTGGCGGCCAGAATCACCAGCGCCGACCCCGGAATGCCGTGGGCGCCCTTGGAGGTGATCAGCGACACCAGCAGGATGGTCAGCAGGTCGGTCATGGCCAGCGGCGTGCCGGTGGCGTTGGCGATGAACACGATGGCCAGGGTGAGGTAGATGGAGAAACCGTCCAGGTTGAAGGAGTAGCCCGTGGGGATCACCAGGCCGACGGTGGAGCTGCCGATGCCCAGGTGTTCGAGCTTGCGCATGATCTGCGGCAGGACCGCATCGGACGATGCAGTACCCAGCACGATGCCCAGTTCTTCGCGCATGTACTTGAGGAACGGGAACAGCTTCAGGCCCGAGACGCGCATCACTGTCCCCAGGATCACCAGCACGAAGCCTGCACAGGTCACGTAGAACAGAGCCACCAGGCCGCCCAGGTGTTGCAGCGAGTCCAGGCCGTACTGGCTGGTGGTGAAGGCGATGGCGCCGAACACGCCGATCGGCGCCAGGCGCACGATCATGCCCATGATGCGGAAGATCACATGGCTCAGTTCGTTTATCAGCCGGGTGATGCCCGACGCGGCCTCGCCCACCAGGTTCAGGGCGCTGCCGAACAGCACCGAGAACAGCAGCACCTGGAGGATGTTGTTGTCGGCGAAGGCGCCGAGCACCGAATTGGGTATCAGGCCCATGAGGAACGCTGCCGTACCCTGGATATGCTGGCCACGCTCGGCCAGCGCGCCGGCATCGGCGGTCGACAACTGGTCGAGGTGGATGTTGGCACCGGTACCGATGCCTGAGGTGAATGCCAGTACCAGCCCCAGCACCAGCGCAATGGTGGTCAGCACTTCGAAGTAGATCACCGACTTGAGGCCGATGCGGCCAACCTTCTTGAGGTCGCCGGCACCGGAAATGCCGCTGACCACCACGCAGAACACAATCAGCCCGATGAGCATCTTGATCAGCTTGATGAAGCCGTCACCGAGGGGTTTGAGTTGCAGGGAAACTTCAGGAAAGCTCAGGCCGCAGGCGATGCCGAGCATCAGGCCGAGCACCACTTGGAGGAAGATCGAACGCGAGCACCATTTGAGCATGGGGAGGGATCTCTGGTCGGTGTCCGTGCTTCTGGCAACAAGCGCCGAGCGACAGACTTAATTATTGTGGTCTTACCGGTATGTCCAGTGCAGGCGCAGTGTAGGCGGGGTTTTTGCGTGTTTGCAAGTATTTCGCGAATCCAGGGCATCAGATCGGTTTTACCGGTCTGACCAGTTACAGTACTTATCGACGACAAAAGCGCTTCAAGCAACAGTGGCAGGCGCCTGTCACGCTTTTGCGAGGGCAGTGATCAAGGCTTGGAAAGGGCCAGGTCTACCGCTGCAATCAGCTTTCCCAGGTCCTTGGGTGGAGCTTTGTGAATAACACCGAACAAGTAGGCACGTTGCTCGTCCGCATCTTCCAGGTCGGCGAAAAAGGCATTGAGCTTGACGCCCAGCACGTCGGCAAAGGTGAACAGCGCTTCGACACTGGGGGTGTAGGTGCCGGTTTCAAAGCGGCTTATGGTTTTGGGGTCAAAACCGGTTTTTTCGCCAAGTTCAGCCTGAGTAAGCCCGGCTACCTTGCGATAGCGTCTGATGGCTGGACCCAAACTAGATAATTCCATCGCTCGATTCCCATTTAGAATCAAGAACTTAACGATAAATATTGGCATTGCACAACGCCACGTTTCATCACCTTTCCTTGCAAAATGTGATGTATTTCGTAGAATCGTTCACTTGGACCGACATTTACGCTGCAGGTTTCAGGGCCGCTGGACAAGGCTTTAGCGTGCGCTTCAGGGAGTTTTAACGTGCGTCTCAATCTGCCGGTCACGGCTGTCGAACAGACCTTTCCGGACCATCAGCGGCTGATTTCCGCCACCGATACCGACAGTAACATCACCTATTGCAATGCCGAATTCGCCGCCATGAGTGGCTTCAGCCAGGCGGAACTGATCGGCAGCACGCACAACCTGGTGCGCCACCCGGACATGCCGCCTGCCGTATTTGCCCTGATGTGGCAGTACCTCAAGGCCGGCCAGAGCTGGATGGGCATCGTCAAGAACCGCTGCAAGAACGGTAACTTCTACTGGGTCAGCGCCTACGTCACACCGGTGCTCGAGGACGGCCGCCTGGTCGGCTACGAATCGGTACGGGTCAAGCCCACTCGCGATCAGGTGCAGCGCGCCGAAGCGCTGTATGCCCGTCTGCGTGAAGGCAAGCCCCCCGTGCCCTTCGGGCGTCGCCTGGCCCTGCAGGGCCGCGTGCTTGCGCTGCCGTTGCTGGCAGCCGCTTTGGCCATAGGCGCCAACCGGCTGTTGCCGGGCTGGGGCGGGCAGGGCATCACCCTGGCGCTGTTCGTGGCGGTGGGCCTGTGGGGGCACAATCGCCTGCGCCATGAAGTGCGCCAGATCGTGCGCAGCACCCCCAACACGTTCTCCGACCCGATCAGTGCGCTGGCCTACAGCGAAGCGCTGGGGCCGACCGCGCAACTGCAGATGGTGTTGATCAGTGAAGAGGCGCGCCTGAAAACCGCGCTGACGCGCCTGAGCGACCTGGCCAACCAGATGGCCGTGGCCGCCAGCGATTCCAGCCGGCTGTCCAATGCCACCGAGCTGGCGCTGCTCGACCAGCGCGCCGAAACCGACATGACCGCGGCGGCGATGACCGAGATGGCGGCATCCATCGCCGAAGTGGCGGTGCATGTACAGCAGACCGCCAGCGAGGCCGGCACCGCCAACCAGCTGGCCGAACAGGGCAGCCAGGTGGCCGGTACCTCGCGCGAGGCGATCCAGCTGCTGGCCAGCACCGTCACCCAGATCAACCAGGCGGTCGGCCACCTGGCCGGGCAGACCCAGGACATCATGCTGGCTGCCAGCGTGATCCAGGCGATTGCCGACCAGACCAACCTGCTGGCGCTCAACGCTGCCATCGAGGCGGCTCGGGCCGGCGAGCAGGGCCGCGGCTTTGCCGTGGTGGCCGATGAGGTGCGCGCCCTGGCGGGCAAGACCCGCCAGTCGACCCAGCAGATCCAGGGCATCATCGAGACCCTGCGCAGCGGCGCCGATGACGCGGTGAGCATCGCCAACCTGGGCATCCAGGAGGCCGAGCAGGGCGTGGCGCAGGTGGTCGAGGCGCAGCGCGCACTGCAAGGCATTCGCGAGGCGGTGGCACGCATCACCGATATGACCCAGCAGATGGCGGCCGCCTCGCAGGAGCAGTCCTACGTGGCGGAGGACGTGTCGCAGCAGATCAATCGGGTAGCCGGCACGGTGCAGAAGACTGCCGACAACGCCAATGCCGCCGCCACCCGTGGTGGCGAGCTTGAGCATATTTCCAGCGGCCTGCGTGCCTTGGTTGAACGCTTCAACCGATAGCCGCCAGGCGAGTGAACGAGCATGGATGACAACTACCGCGCGGCCGTCGACGCGGCCGCGATCTTTTCCGAAACCGACCTCGCCGGACGCATCACCTACGTCAACCAGCAGTTCTGCAGCATCTCCGGCTACAGCCGTGAAGAGCTGCTGGGGGCCAACCACCGCATCCTCAATTCCGGCCTGCACGGCAGTGACTTCTTCGAGAGCATGTGGGCATCGCTGGTAGCCGGCAAGGTCTGGAAGGGCGAGATCTGCAACCGCGCCAAGAACGGCTCGTTGTACTGGGTCGACAGCACCATGGTGCCACTGCTGGACCCGGCCACCGGCAAGGTCCGCAAGTATGTGTCGATCCGCTTCGACGTCAGCGAAAAACGCCAGCTGGTGCACACGCTGCAATGGCGCGTGGGGCATGACGTGCTCACCGGGCTGCCCAACCGCGCATTCCTTTCGGACCTGCTGAACCAGGCCCTGGAATTCTCGCGCACCGAGCAGTTCCCGCTGGCGGTGTGCATGCTCGATCTGGACGGCTTCAAGGCGGTCAACGACGGCTATGGGCATGCCTGCGGCGACCTGCTGCTGGTCGAGGTGGCGGCGCGGCTCAAGGGCATACTGCGTGGCGGCGATGCGGTTGCGCGGTTGTCTGGTGACGAGTTCGTGCTGATTCTGCGCCATGTCGAGGGCCAGGCGCAGTTGCGCACGGTGCTGGGGCGGGTGCTGTCGGCGGTGGCGGCGCCGTATTCGATTCGCGGCCAGCAGATCAGTGTCAGTGCCAGTATCGGCGTGACCCTGTACCCGGCCGACAACGATGATGCCGACACCCTGCTGCGCCATGCCGACCAGGCGATGTACGTGGCCAAGCAGAGCGGACGCAACCGCTTCCACCTGTTCGACGTATCGCTGGACCAGGAAGTGAAGGCCACGCACCAGACGGTTGAGCGGGTCCGCCGCGCCATGAAGAATGGCGAGCTGCGCCTGTTCTACCAGCCCAAGGTGAACATGCGCAGTGGCGAGGTGCTGGGCTTCGAGGCCTTGCTGCGCTGGCAGCACCCGGTCAAGGGGCTGGTGCCGCCAGCGGAGTTCCTGCCGTTGATCGAGCAGACCGACCTGATCGTGGACATCGGCGAGTGGGTGATCGACCGCGCGATGGCGCAGATGCAGCATTGGCAGGACGCCGGGTATCGCTGGTCGGTGAGCGTGAACATCGCGGCGCGCCACTTTCAACGGTCTGACTTCGTCGAGCGCCTGCGCCTGTTGCTTGCGCGTCATGACGGGGTTGCGCCGCGCATGCTCGACCTTGAGATCGTCGAGTCGGTGGCAATCGAGAACATCAAGCGGGTCAGCGAATGCCTGGAGGCGTGTCAGCAGTTGGGTGTGCAGTTTTCACTGGATGACTTTGGCACCGGCTACTCGTCGCTGAGCTATCTCAAGCGCCTGCCCACCCAGGCGATCAAGATCGACAAGTCGTTCGTGCGCGACATCCTGCATGACCAGGATGACCTGGCCCTGACCCGCGCGGTGATCGGCCTGGCACGGGCCTTCGGGCGCCAGGTGATCGCCGAGGGGGTAGAGACGGTGGAGCATGGCGAGGTGCTGATGGGGCTTGGCTGCGATGTGGCGCAGGGCTACGGCATCGCCCGGCCGATGCCGGCGGCGGAGGTGGTGGGATGGGTGCGCGAGTATGTGCAGCCGCATGAGTGGGTGGTGCTGCGCCAGGCGTGATACCGCGTCGGGCCCTTGGCCGGCAAGGCCGGCTGCTGCAGGGCCGGCGCTACAACTGCGGCGCCGTGTTCTTCACCACCGCCAGTTCCGGGTGCGCCACCAGCTTGTCGATGTGCAGCTCGTCGTTGTTCATCCAGGTTTCGCTCAGCACCCGGTAATGCTCCATGTCCCGGCAGCGCATGCGCAGGCTGTAGTCGAAATGCCCGCTGATGAGCTGGCACTCGAATACCTGCGGGCAGGCCTTCATGCAGGCCTCGAAGGCCCGCTGGGCCGAGCGCCCGCTCTGGTTGGACAACGCCACCAGCACCAGCAGCGACAACCCTGGCGACACCCGCTGCACATCGATGATCGCGCCATAACCACGTATCACCCCGCGTCGCTCCAGCTTGCGCACCCGCTCCAGGCAAGGCCTGGGCGTCAGATGCACCAGCGAAGACAGCTTCTCGTAGGTGATGCGCCCGTTGTGGCGCAGTACGTCGATGATCGCCTCGTCGATCCGATCCAGAGGCGGCGTGTCATGCAAGCGGTTGGCCTTGGTGTCCATGGTGGCGTCGGTTCACTTCAAACGGTTGGAAAGAAATTGCTGCAGGCGTTCGCTCTGCGGCTGGTCGAGCATCTGCGGGCCGCCCTGTTCCTCGACCCGGCCCTGGTGCAGGAACAGTACCTGGCTCGACACCTGGCGGGCAAAGCCCATCTCGTGGGTGACCATCAGCATGGTACGGCCTTCCTCGGCCAGCGTCTGTATCACCTTGAGCACTTCGCCAACCAGTTCCGGGTCCAGTGCCGAGGTCGGTTCGTCGAACAGGATGATCTCCGGTTCCATCGCCAGCGCCCGCGCAATGGCCACGCGCTGCTGTTGCCCGCCAGACAGGAATGCCGGGTACTGATCGGCCGCGCGCCCTGGCAAGCCGACCTTGTCCAGGTAGGCGCGGGCGCGGGCCTCGGCCTCGCGCGGGCTCACCCCAAGCACGCGGCGCGGCGCCAGGCAGATGTTCTCCAGCACGGTCATGTGGCTCCACAGGTTGAAGTGCTGGAACACCATGGCCAGGCGCGTGCGCAGGTTCTGCAGCTGGGCCGGGTTCGGCGCGCGGGTGCCGGCGCGGCCCTGGTGCATCTCGATGCTCTGGTCGTCGAGGGTGATCACGCCCGAGTCCGGCTGTTCGAGAAAGTTGATGCACCGCAGCATGGTGCTCTTGCCCGAGCCGCTGGCGCCGATCAGGCTGATCACGTCGCCCTTGCGCGCCTGCAGCGAGACGCCCTTGAGTACCTGGTGATCGCCATAGCTCTTGTGCAGGGCATCCACGCTCAGTTTGATGGCGGCGCTGCTGACGCGCGGGGCGGTGGGGGTTTCGTACAGGGCCTGGCCATGGGCCGGCAGGGGGTGTGCGCAAAGGGTCATGGGTCAGCCTCGGGCAGGAACAAGGAAACGCATCCAGCGGCGTTCGGCCAGGCGAAACAGCCCGACCAGCGCGAAGGACAGCAGCATGTACAGAATGGCCGCGATGCCGAAGGCCTGGAACGTCAGAAAGGTCGCGGCGTTGGCGTCGCGGGCCACTTTGAGGACGTCGGCGACGGTGGCGGTGAACGCCAGCGAGGTGGCATGCAGCATCAGGATCAGCTCGTTGCTGTACACCGGCAGCGCACGGCGCAGGGCTGCCGGCAGCACCACGAACAGGTTCAGGCGCCAGCCATGCAGGCCGTAGGCCTGGGCGGCCTCGATCTCGCCATGGGGAATGTTGCGAATGGCCCCGGCGAAGATCTCCACGGTGTAGGCGCAGGTGTTGAGCACAAAGGCCAGCAGCGTGCAGTTGAGCGCATTGCGCAAGAACTGGTCGAGCAGCGCGTTGTCACGTACCACCTCCAGCCCGTACAGCCCGGTGTAGCAGATCAACAACTGGATATACAGCGGGGTGCCGCGAAACACGAAGGTGTACAGCTCTACCGGCCAGCGCAGCCAGCGCTTGCGCGACACCCGCGCCAGCGCCAGTGGCAACGACAGCACCAAACCCTGCACCATGGTCACGATGAACAGCCACAGCGTCATGGCCAGCCCCGACATGCCCGCGCCATCGCTGTACAGGTAGGCCCGGCCGTATTCCTGAAGCAGTTCGATCATGATGCCAACCCCTTGATGCCGGTGTTGTAGCGCCGTTCCAGCACCTTGAACAGGCGATTGGAAAGGGTGGTGATAAGCAGGTAGACCAGCCCCGCGAACAGCAGAAAGTACAACGGCTCATTGGTGGTCTTGCCGGCGTTCTGCGCAGCCTTTACCAGGTCGGAGAGGCCGATGATCGACACCAGCGCGGTGGACTTGAGCAGCACCAGCCAGTTGTTGCCCAGCCCCGGCAGGGCGAAGCGCATCAGTTGCGGGAACAGCACCAGCTGGAAGCGCTGCACGCGGCTCAGCCCGTAGGCGGTAGCCGCTTCCAGCTGGCCATGGGGCACGCTGAGGATCGCTGCGCGAAAGTTCTCGGTGAAGTAGGCGCCATAGATGAAGCCCAG
Organism: Pseudomonas sp. UBA7500; assembly: GCF_002478435.1. Classification (NCBI taxonomy): domain Bacteria; kingdom Pseudomonadati; phylum Pseudomonadota; class Gammaproteobacteria; order Pseudomonadales; family Pseudomonadaceae; genus Pseudomonas; species Pseudomonas sp. UBA7500. The sequence continues at coordinate 183,079 of NZ_DLNW01000001.1, forward strand.
GGTGATCACGCCGGCCATGAACGGGTTGATCTCGACGTAATCCCAGCCAAGCAGCTCGGTCAGGTCGTTGAGCCACAGCTGCAGGGTGTAGAAGATCAGCAGGATCAGCACCAGGTCGGGCACGCTGCGAATCAGCGTGGTGTAGAGGGTGGCGGGAATGCGCAGCAGGCGCAGCGAGGACAGCTTGGCGCTGGCGCCGATCAGGCCCAGCAGCAGGCTCAGGCCCAGTGACAGAAAGGCCAGTTGCAGGGTCATCCAGGTTCCTTGCAGCAACAGCGGGCCGAAGCCCTGCAGGCTCAGGGCCTGCAAGCCGGTGGAGGTGAGGAAGTCGTTCACGGGAAAACTCTCGGTAGGACCAAAGGCGGGTGCGACAGCGCACCGGGCCGTGCAGGCCCGGGCTCTGCAGGCGATTACTCGTTGTAGATATCGAGGTCGCCGACGTACTTCTGCTGGATCCTGGCGAAGGTGCCATCGGCCAGCACCGCGGCGATGCCCTTGTCGATCAGCGCCTTGAGCTCGGCGTCGTTCTTGCGCAGGCCCATTGCGATGTCCAGGGGCAGGGTGGGGTCCTTGATTGCCGGGCCGCTCTTGAAGTCGGCGCCTTCGGGGGTGTTGAGGAAGTTCAGCTGTGCTTCGAGCTTGTCGGTGAGGGTGGCGTCCAGGCGCCCGTTCATGAGGTCGGCATAGTTCTGGTTCTGGGCCTGGTAGGCTTTGACCCGGGCGCCCAGAGGCGCCAGCTTGGCGCGGGCGTAGGCCTCTTGCAGCGAGCCTTGCAACACGCCAACGGTCTTGCCCTCGAGCGATTCGGGGGTGTCGCCGAAGTCGGCGCCCTTGCGCACGATCACCGAGGTGGGGCTGAGGAACAGGCGATCGGAAAACTCGATCTGCTTCTGACGGGCCGGCGTCACCGCCATGGACGACATGATTGCGTCGAACTTGCGTGCACGCAGGGCCGGGATCATGCCGTCGAATTCGTTGTGCACCCAGGTGCACTTGACCTGCAGCTTTTCACAGATGGCATTGCCCAGCTCGATGTCGAGACCTTGCAGGCTGCCATCGGCGGCGACGGATTCGAAGGGCGGGTATTCGGGGAACACGCCGAAACGGATTTCTTTCCATTCCTGGGCCTGGACTGTGCTCGCGCACATGGGCAGGAGCAGCACGCTGAGCAGCTTTCGCAGCGAGGTCATAAAGGTATCCCTGTGTCTTGTAGTTGATGTAGGGCAGTGAACGCTTCGTTGGCCTGAGCCTTGGTCTGTGTGTGACTCTTCGGTCTGGGCGTCAGAATGCGTGAAGGCAGCATTTTTTTTGTGTCGTTTGGGCCGGCGCTGGCTGCCGGATTCTGCTGTTGGCGATTCGGTGTCAGCCGAATCGGCTGCGTGACCTCCTGTTTTGGCTTCGGGGCAGCTTGCTGTGTACGGCCGTGCAAGGTGCACGGCCGCCTGGATTGACGTGCAGGCCCGGTCTAGGCGCGTTTCTTGTGCACCGCCTGAACCTTGGGCAGCAGCCGTGCAAACAGGTCCTTGGGGTTTTCCAGGGCCGGCACCAGGTCGATTTCATGGCCGATATCCAGGGCCTTGGCCACATCCAGCACATAGCGCAGGGCCGAGTAGTCTTCGATGGCAAAGCCCACCGAGTCGAACAGGGTGACCTGGATGTCGTTCTCGCGGCCGAGCACCTGGCCGTTGACCACTTGCCAGAACTCGGTGATCGGCGAGTCGGCTGGCATCTGCTGGATCTCGCCCTCGATGCGGCTCTGCGGTTCGTACTCGACGATCACCCGTGCGGCGTCGACGATGTCGCGGTGCAGCTCGGTCTTGCCCGGACAGTCGCCACCCACCGCGTTCAGGTGCATGCCCGGCTCGATCATGTCGGCGGTCAGGATGGTGGCGTAGGCTTTGTCGGCGGTGACCGTGGTGACGATGTCGGCGCCGCGTACCGCATCGGCAACGGAGCTGGCCAGTACCACCTTGATCGCCGGGAAGGCGCGAAGGTTCGCGGCCAGTTTGGCCGTGGCTTGTGGGTCCAGGTCGTACAGGCGGATTTCCTCGATGCCCACCAGCGCGTGGAAGGCGATGGCCTGGAATTCGCTCTGCGAGCCGTTGCCGATCAGCGCCATGCTGCGGCTGTCGGGACGCGCCAGGTAGCGTGCGGCCAGGGCCGAGGTGGCGGCGGTGCGGATCGCGGTGGTCAGGGTCATTTCGCTGAGCAGCAATGGCGCGCCGGTGTCGACATCGCCCAGCGCACCGAACGCCATCACGGTGAGCATGCCGCGCTGGGTGTTCTTCGGGTGGCCGTTGACGTACTTGAAGGCGTAGAGGTTGGCGTCGGAGGCCGGCATCAGCTCGATCACCCCGTCTGGCGAGTGGTTGGCCAGGCGCGCGCACTTTTCGAAGTCGTGCCAGCGCAGGTAGTCCTGGCGGATGTACTCGGCCATTTCTTCCAGGCAGGTGGTGAGGCCCTTGCGGGCGACCAGTTGGCTGAGGTCGTTGACGTCGATGTAACGGGTCATGGGGAGCTCCTTCTTGTGGTCGGTCAATTGCGCACCGGCAGGTGCACTTCGGCGAGCATGCAGCGCGCGCTGCCGCCGCCGATGCGTTCGATGTTGTCGATGTTCACCACCACCGGGTGGGTGTGCCGCTCGACCTGGCGGCGCTGCTGGGGGTGCAGCGAGCGCCAGGCACTGCGCGACATCACCAGCAGCGGCTGGCCTTGCTTGTCGTGCACTTCGAGCATGTTGCCGGCGAAGCCTTCGAGCTGGTCGAAGTCCAGGGCCAGGATGTCCTTGCCGGTGGCACGCAGGCTGTGTTCCAGGGTACGGCGCTCGTCGGCATCGGGCAGTGCCTTGAGGCACACCACCGACAGCCCGCGGCCCACGCTCATCATCACGTTGCAGTGATAGATGGGCGCCCGGTGCCGGTCGACGGCGTGAAACAGGCACAGGCGGTAGTCGAGCCTGTCGGCGAACTGGCGCAGTGCTTCGGTGTGGGTGCGCCCGGAGTGGCAGGCGTAGCTGATGCGGTGTTCGCGGTCGAGCACCATGCTGCCGGTGCCTTCCAGGAACATGCTCTGTTGCTCCAGCGGGCTCAGGTCGATGGTGTTGTGAATGCTGAAGCGGTCGGCGAGCACCTGCAGCACGCCCTTGTCGCGTTCCAGGCGGCGGTTGTGGCCCTCCATCGGGTAGAGCACCAGGCTGCCGTCGGCGTGGCTGCTCCACCAGTTGTTGGGGAAGATCGAGTCAGGCGTGTGCGGGGCCGGCGTGTCCTGCACCACCAGCACCTCGACGCCATGCTGGCGCAGGGTGTCCACATAGCCGTCGAACTCTTCCAGCGCTTTATGCTGTGCCTGGTCGGGGTCCAGTGCAGGCTGCTGGAAGCGGTTGTTGAGTGCGGTGTCCGGGTTGAAGGCGAACCGCGCGGGGCGGATCATCAAGACTGTATTGGTGGTTTGCATCGAGGCACGCATCCGGGGTTGGCAGTGCGTCTATTGTCGATGCAGTGGCGCTGCAATCCCGGCTGAAGCGCGCGGGGCGCTCAGCGGGGAAAGCTGAAAAGCGGGGTATTGCAGCGTAATCGGCTGTGCCGGTTCAGGGCAGGTGCTCGGCCATGTCACGCAACTGGTTGGCCAGCGCGACGGCAGCACGGGCGCTGTGTTCGCCTGCCACCAGGTGCGTGAAGGGCAGGTCGATCAGCCGGCCCTCGCGCACCGCACGCAACTTCGAGAGGGCCGGGTGGTTGTGCAGGTACTCGCGCTTGCGCCGGGCCGGCGACCAGACGGCGTCGGCCAGGATGATCACGTCCGGGTCGCGTTGCAGCAGGGTTTCGGGGTCGACGGTCACGCGGTGCAGGTCGACGTCGGCGAACAGGTTGCGCCCACCGGCAACCTGGATCAGTTGGGTGATGAAGCCGCGGCTGCCCTCGCTGTCGAGGCCCTGGTGCTCGCTGTCCAGGTAGAACACCGAAAGCGGGGCATGCTGCGCGGCGAGCTGGCGGGCGCGGTCCAGGTCTGCTCGTTGCTGCGCGATCAGCCGAGCGGCCTGGGGTTCGCGCTGCAGCAGCTTGCCCAGGCTGCGCAGGTCGTCTTCGATGGCCGCGAAACCGGAGGCCGGGCGCGGGTCGCAGGCGTTCTCCAGCAGATAGCTGCCGATGCCATTGCGGGTCAGGTGGGTACGGGCGCCCACGCCATCGCGAAAGGCGCTGGCGAAACCGCCGACCACCAGGTCGTAGCGCTGGGCATAGAACACCTCCGGCGAGGGATACAGCCGCGACAGCAGGGGCACGCCGCGGTAGCGCCGGGAGGCCAGCGCCTCGGGGTCGTCATCGATGTAGCTCACCGCAACCAGCGACGGGCCGACCTGCAGGGCCAGCAGCAGGTCGGCGGCATGCTGGTTGAGCGCCAGGATGCGCTGCGGCGGGGCGTGCGGCAGGGTCCAGTCCTGGCCGCAGTTACGGTAGGTCTGGGCGTGGGCCGTGGTGCCGAGCAGGCACAACAGCAGGCAGAGCAGGCGCGTCATGGGGTATCACCATTGAGCAGCAGTGCGCTGACCGGGGTACCTGCGACCAGGTGCTCGCGCACCAGGCGGCGGGCATCGTCGGCGCTGGCGATGCGGTACCAGCAGCGCTCGGGGTAGACGGTGGCGACCGGGCCCAGGTTGCACGGGAACTGGCAGTGGGTGCGGGTCAGCAGCACGCCGTCGGCGGTTTCCATGCGCTGGGCGGCGAGCAGTTCGTTGCGCACCACTTTCCACACCTGCTGCGCGCCGCGCTGGGTGCAGCGCGGGCCGGTGCACAGCATCACGTGGCGGGCGTGGGCGGGAATGTGCGACCACTCGGGTTTGCTGGGGATGGGCATGGGCTTGTCCTTGAGTCCGTGGTGCGGCTTTCGCGGGTCAAGCCCGCTCCCACAGGCTCATCTGTCACCTGTGGGAGCGGGATTGACCCGCGCTGCTTCTAGAAGCTGTAGGTGTAACGCACTTCGCTGGTGAACGGCCTTCCCAGGTTCTGCACCTTGCGCGCGCCGCTGTCCATGCTGGTGGTGTAGTCGCGGTCCAGCAGGTTCTCCAGCAGCAGGCTCAGGCGATGCTGGCGGGCGCCGTCCAGGTAGCGGTAGGCATCGGCGTCCACCACGGTGTAATGCCCGTAGTCCACATCCCGCGGGCTTTTTACCGTGCCGATGTAGCGCACCGCCGCGCCTGCGCCCCACATTCGGTCACCCGACTCGTACCCCAGCCGGCTGCGTGCAAAGAACCCGGGAATGTTGTTGAGGGTGGCGCCGTTGCGCGACTCGCTCAGGTTGCGCGTCATGTCTGCCGCCAGCTGCCAGCGGTCACTGAGCTGGAACTGCCCGTTGACCTCGACGCCGCGCACCTGGATCTCGCCATCGCCGTTGACCCATTGTGCATCCACGATGGTGATCAGGTCCTCGATGCGCCGGGTGAACAGCGTACCGCTCAGGCTGTAAGGCTGGCCCTGGATCAGGCCGGTGTAGTCCAGGCCCAGTTCGGCATTGCGGCTCTTCTCCGGCTTGAGGTTGGGGTTGCCCATCTCGTCGCCCGGTTCGTTGACGTACAGTTGCTCGGCGTTGGGCAGCTTGTAGGCGGTGCCGAACTGGCCGCGCAGCTTGAGCTGGTCGGTCAGGTCGTAGAGCGAGGTGAGCATGCCCACCGTGGCACTGTCACCGCCGCTCAGGTGCTCGCGGCGCACGCCGATGCTGGGGTGCCAGTCAGGCAGGGCGTCGATGACAGGGCGCAGCTGCACATACAGCGCATGGGCCTCGGCCTGGTTGTTATCGATCTTGAGCACGTCGTCCTTGCCCTTGAACCACTGGTTGTCGGTACCGAACACCAGGGTGTGCTCGCCGGGGAGCACGGCCTTGCCTTCGGCCTGCATGCCCCAGTCGCTGAAGCCCCAGTAGTCGTCGTGGTTGAGGGTGCGGGTGCTGCCGTCGGTGTTGTTGTAGATGCGGGTGTAGCGCGTATCCCAATCGTTCATGTGGCCTTTGACGAAGTAGCTGAAGTCGGGGTTCAGGCGCTGCTCGAAGGTGGCCGTGGCGATCTGCTGCACGCGGTCGTTGGTGGTACGGCGGTTGGCGTCCGGGCGCAGGAAGTCCAGGTTGGCGGCGCTGTACTGGTAGAACAGCTCCAGGCGGCTGTCATCGCCCAGGCTTTGTGCGGCCTTGGCGCCGAAGGTGTTGACCTCGTAGCTGCGCTTCTTGTCGCTGACCGTCGAGGTGATCTGGCTGCTGTGGTAGGGCTGGTAGCCCTCGGACACGTTGTGGCTGACGTAGGCCAACAGCCCCAGGTCGCCCAGGCCGTTGCTGAAGATGCGCTCGATACGGGCATCGCCGTTGCGCCCCATGAAGCTGTCGACGCCCAGGTTGACCTGGCCCGAGGGGTCGCGGCTATGGGCCGAACGGGTGACGATGTTGATGACCCCGGCCACGGCCTGGGTGCCGAACAGCAGGCTCTGGCCGCCCTTGAGTACCTCGATGCGCTCGATGGCGGCGGCGGGCAGGGTGTCTATATAGATGCCGCCGTAGAGACGGTTGTTCAGGCGCACCCCGTCGAGCATGATCAGCGTGTCGTCGTTGCGCCCCCCCAGCAGCGAATAGGTGCCATAGTCGAACGGCCCCTGCTTGGGCGCCACATACAGGCCGGGCACGAACATCTGCAGCACGCGGGTGATGTCGGCGCTGGGGCCGGCGCGCTCGATCTGTTCGCGGTCCACGACCTCCACCTTGCTGCCATAGCGCGCCATCTCGGCCACCGTGGTGGACTCCACCGAGGGTGCGGAGACGATCTGCTGGTCGAGGGTCAGGGGTTCGCTGGCCGCCAGGGCCGGGCTGCCGATCAGGCAACCGATCAGGGTAAAACGACGTGTCTTCATCTACTTCTCGAAAAAGGATTTTTCGGGAAGCGCACAGGAGGGTTCCGGCGAACGCGCGCCAGAATACCGGCTCGTGCCCGCCCACCGCAGGTTTGCCAAAATGACTGAACGCATCCTTTCAACAGTCGTGGGTTTGCAGGCCGGTCTCCGGGCTTGCGAGGCTCGAAGTCATCCGCCTTCCCATGCGTTGCGCACAGTGGCCTGTTGGATGCTTCACTCGCTTACCGTTGCGGGGGCAGCGCCGGACTAGTCATGCAAGACGCACCGGCTTCCCGTTTCACCTGCTGCACGGCGGCAGCAGGCACCTGAAACTGGGCCGCATCTGACCATTGTCATGACCGTTCGTCAACCTGACGGCCTTTGCTGACGAGCATGCGTTTGTTCCAGGCCAAAAAAAACGGCACCTTCTCAGGTGCCGTTCCTTTAGTGGCTAGCGCCGCTGGAACTTAAATCCAGCGGGGTCAACCGTGCAGCTCTTCGGCCGCATACAAGGTGTTCTCCAGCAGGCACGCCCGGGTCATCGGCCCGACGCCGCCTGGCACCGGAGTGATCCAGCCGGCGCGGGGCAGGGCGGTCTCGTAGACCACGTCGCCCACCAGCTTGCCGTCTTCCTGGCGGTTGATGCCCACGTCGATGACGATGGCGCCTTCCTTGATCCATTCACCCTTGACCAGCCCCGGCTTGCCGGCAGCCACCACCACCAGGTCGGCGCGACCGACGTGGCCGGCCAGGTCCTTGGTGAAGCGGTGGGTCACGGTCACGGTGCAGCCGGCCAGCAGCAGCTCCATGGCCATGGGGCGGCCGACGATGTTCGAGGCGCCCACTACCACCGCATTCATGCCGTACAGGTCCTGACCGGTGCTGTGCAGCAGGGTCATGATGCCTTTGGGGGTGCACGGGCGCAGCAGCGGGATGCGCTGGGCCAGGCGGCCTACGTTATAAGGGTGGAAACCGTCCACGTCCTTGTCGGGGCGAATACGCTCGAGCAGCAGCGAGGCATCCAGGTGCGCCGGCAGTGGCAGTTGCAGCAGGATGCCGTCGATGTCGGCGTCTTCATTTAGGCGGTCGATCAGGTCGGTCAGCGCCTGCTGGGTGGTGTCGCTGGGCAGGTCATAGGCCTGGGAGTTGAAGCCGACCTCTTCACAGTCTTTACGCTTGTGCGAAACATAGACTTGGGAGGCGGGGTCGCTGCCTACCAGGATCACTGCCAGGCCGGGGGTGCGCAGGCCTTGCTCGCGACGTTGCGCGACACGTTGGGCGATCTGCTGGCGCAGGCTGGCGGCGATCGCCTTGCCGTCGATAAGTTGTGCAGTCATGACGCGTGATTAACCATCGAGAGGGAATAAAAAGAGCGCGCATTCTCGCATGACCGGGGCGCAGGGCAAAGGCGCTTGGTCTGGCAATTCCCCTAACCCCTTAAATAAAATGAATTTTTTTCAAAAAGGTGTTGACGACTTTGCCGCTCGTCTATAACATTCATCGCACTTGTCGGGCAGAGCCTAGCACTGGTTAGCAAGGTCAGGCAGAATAAGTGGTTTTGATAGCTTGTTCGGTATGACTAAAAGTTAATTTGTAATCCTAACAGAAAGCAGATTAAATATGCGCCCGTAGCTCAGCTGGATAGAGCATCCGCCTTCTAAGCGGATGGTCGCAGGTTCGAGTCCTGCCGGGTGCGCCAATACAGGCAGCTGGCACAAGTAAAAGCAGTAAAGCAATATGGTGGGCGTAGCTCAGTTGGTAGAGCACAGGATTGTGACTCCTGTTGTCGTGGGTTCGATCCCCATCGTCCACCCCATATTCTAAAAGGCGCCCGATGAAAATCCGGCGCCTTTGCTTTAAAAGCTCCACGCGGACGTGGTGAAATTGGTAGACACACTGGATTTAGGTTCCAGCGGCGCAAGCTGTAAGAGTTCGAGTCTCTTCGTCCGCACCATAGATGCTTTCACCGCCCTTCGCTGAAGTGCGTTGAAGCCCGGAACAAGCCGCCTTGAGCGGCTTTTTTCGTTTCTGGGCTTCTACTCCTTACCCGCACCTACCGCTGCACCGCAATGCACTTGATCTCCACCAGCAACCCTGGTCGGGCGAGTTCGCTGACGCCTATGCAGGTCCATGCGCAGGTGCCCCTTGGAAAGACCTTGTCCTTCACGCTCCTGAACAGCGGCATATGGCGTTGCATGTCGATGTGATAGGTCGTCATTTCGACCACGTCGTCAAACCCGCAACCGCCCGCCGCGAGCACGAGGCGAAGGTTTTCCCAGGCCGCCAGAAACTGCTGCTCCGGGTCTTCAATCACCTCCAGCTCCGGCGTTCGACCCACCTGCCCGGCGCAGTACAGGGTGCTGCCCACCTTTACCGCGGGGGCATAACCAGCACGCTCGCAAAGCAATTTCATCTCGTCGGGGACGATAATCTGGTGATCAGTCATGGGGCAGGGTCCAGGGGAGTAGGGCTATCAAGCGACGCGCCACTCTATAGAACAGAAAAGCCACCTATCAAGGTGGCTTTCGCGTTTCAGTGCCCTCGCGTCAATGCCTGGTCGCCTTGGGCCCACCTACCGGTGACAACTCAAGCTCCAGTCGAACGATGTTGAGGATTCTGGTGAGTGGAGCGGCTTGCTCCGCCTCCCCCAGTGCGAGGAGGTGATCGCGTTGTTCGCGAATTCTGCTGAGGCTCTCGTCGAGCTGCGCAGCGGCCAATCGGTATTTTTCCATGTGCGGTTCCTTTATCACGGCCTCCCTGCCACTCGAGTCGGCCGTTCCGTGTGGGGGTGCTGTGGCACCGTTCGTCAACGGAAGGCCCTGCAAGCATAGCGTCCTTTGCGCCGTAGGCGCGTGAACACCACGGGCAGAACTGTTCCAACATTTATCCGCGCGCATGCTGATGAATGATTTTAAAAATAATACTGATTTTCATTTCCCCTTTTGGCTGCCTCACGTGACCTCTATTGCAAGACCATTGCAACGTTCCAGGGAGCTTCACGTGAAACGCATCGCGCCGACCGTAAATCCAGGCCAGCAGCCCGACAGGCACCGTGTTTTCAAGGCGGCGCAGGGCGCGCTTACTGTGCTGGCGCTTGCCGTCAGTGGTGCCAGCGTTGCAATGGCGGCGCCCATGGAGGCGCCCACCGCTCAGCACGCAGCTGTACGCAAGCATTACCAGATTGCGGCAGGCCCGCTGGCGCCCGCACTCAATCAGTTGGCGGGCGCCACCGGCGTGATGCTGACCTTTGCCCCGGAGCTGACCGACAAGCGCCAGACCCAGGGCCTGGATGGCGAGTACAACCGCAAGGAAGCCTTCGACCTGCTGCTGATGGGTACCGGGCTGCGCATCGTGCAGCTCAAGGACAAGAGCTTCGTGCTGCGCGCCGAGGAACAGAGCCGCAGCGCGCTGGAGGTGGGCCCCACGCTGGTCAACGCACTGGGCGAGCGCCCGGGCGTGATCCGCAGCAGCCGCGAAGTGCACGCCGAACGCCAGGACCTCAACAGCCTGGTGCGTTCCATGCCCGGTACCTACACCCTGCATTCACGCAGCCAGCCCGGGGTTTCGGTGAACATCCGCGGGCTGTCGGGCCTGGGGCGGGTCAACACCATGATCGACGGCGTGACCCAGACCTTCCGCAACAACGCCGGTCACGGTTCGGGCGGGCCGATGGCCTTCGTCGACCCCAACCTGCTGGCCGGTGTCGATGTGCAGCGCGGCGCGGTGGACGGCGCCGAAGGTGCCAATACCCTGGGGGGCACCGCCAACTTCCGCACCTTCGATATCGACGACATCGTCAAGCCTGATCACCGCGTGGGTGTGCGCAGCACCTACCGCACCGGCAACAACGGTTACGGCAACACGCGCATGCTCGCCGCTGGCGCACGAACCCGTCCCGAGGATAGCGAAGGCGTGTACGGCATCGTCGCCGCCGCCAGCAGTTCGCAAACCGGCGAATACAAGACCAGCTCCGGCCAGGAAAACCACTACGACACCACCAAGCAGAGCCCGCCCTCGGGCCTGCTCAAGGTGCGCCTGCAGCCCAACGACCTGCACCGCCTGGACCTCAGCGGCGTGCAGTACCGCAACGAGTTCTACCACAACTACCCATGGGAACTGCGCAACGAAACCTACCGCGCCAAGTACGCCTACACGCCCTACAACGAATGGGTGAACCTGACGGTAAACGCCTACCAGAACAAGACCCAGCTCGATTACCCGCCGGTGGAGGAATCCACCTTCATCGGCCGCAAGACCCACGACGATGCCCACGGTTTCGACTTCACCAACCTCAGCCGTTTCAACCTCGGCCCGGTGGAAGCGAGCTGGAGCAACGGCATGCGCTACTACACCGACGACTTCGTTGCCGACACGCCGGAAAAACGCGGGGCCAACCCCGAAGGCAAGCAGCAGACCGAAAGCCTGTTCAGTACCCTGGAGCTGGACTACGACATCTATGCCATGACCCTGGGCATGCACTACGACGGCTACAAGGTCAGCGGCCACGTGCCCAAGTGCTCGATTTTGCGCGAGTGCGCGGCTATCGGCGGGGGCGATGTGGACATCACCCGCCGCGAGCACAGCTTCAACCCGCGTATCGGCTTTGCCGTAAAGCCCTATGACTGGATGCAGCTCTATACCAGCTGGTCGCGCACCTCGCGTGCACCGCGGGTGCAGGAGATGTTCTTCGAGAAGGTACCGATGACCGCCGACGCCAGCGATGCCGACGGCGTGGGGGCCAACCCCTACCTGCGCCAGGAGCGCTCCACCAACTACGAGTTCGGCTTCAATCTCAGTCGCGCCGGGCTGTTCAGCAGCAACGACTACGCCCAGCTCAAGGTCAACCGCTTCATCAGCAAGATCGACGGCTATATCACCCCGCAGTCGTTCGACATCGTCGATGACGACGGCGAATACTCGGCCAAGGCCAACTGGGTCAACTGGCCCGAGCAGGTGCGCATGAGCGGCTACGAGATCGAGGGCCGCTACGACGCAGGCTTCGTCTACGCCAATCTCTCCTGGACCCGCGCCACCACCAAGGCGCCGACCACCTCGGGCATCGAACTCGAAGACATCAACAGCCAGCCCGACCGCTACTGGACCCTCGACCTGGGCACGCGCTGGTTCGACGAGCGCGTGGTGCTCGGCGCCCGCGGCGAGTACTCCGGCCCTGCCGAAGAAAGCTGGGACTGGTACGAAACCAGGAAGACACAGTCCACCGGCGTGATCTGGGACCTTTACGGCAGCTGGCAGGTGCAGCAGAACGTCAGCCTGTTCTTCAACGTCGAGAACGTGGAGAACAAGACCTACAGCTACAACGCCTCGGTGGACTCGATCATGTCCGCCTCACTGGACCGCGGTACCGGGCGTGGGCGTACCACCTCGTTCGGCGTCACGTTCGAATACTGACCCCACAGGACCCTCTCATGTACACGAACTGCCTGCTTGGGGCATGCCTTGCCCTGCTCGTCGGCTGCGCCACGGTCAATACGCCGCCGGCCCAGACCGCCTATGCCCGTGTCGAAGCCAACATCCCCGGCTGGGGCGCGATCGTGGATGTGCGCAGCGGCCAGCAGATCGATGCCGGGCAATTGCTCGACGTACTGGCGCAAGCCCCCACGGTGATGGTGGGGGAGACCCACGACAACGTGGCTCATCACCTGATCGAGCAGTGGCTGGCCACCGGCCTGGCCGAGCGGCGCCAGCAAGGCGCCGTGGTGCTCGAGATGCTCGATAGCGATCAGCAGCGCCCGGTTGGCGATGTGCAGGCGTGGCTGGGCGCAGGCAACCGCGTGCGGCTGGCGCGTCTGCGCAAGATCATGCAGTGGGATGAGCGCTGGAGCTGGGAGCAATACGGCCCGTTGATGCAGGCACTGATGCAGGCCCCGGCCCCGGTGCTGGCCGGCAACCTGTCTCCCCGCGAACGCAAGCAGGTGGCAGCCGACGCGCCTGCGGATGCGGCCAGCCTGTTTCCGCAAGCGGCAATCGCCGAGGTGCAACGTCAGCGCATCGTGCAGATGCACTGTGGCGAGATCGACCTGCCGCGACTGAACGCCATGCTCGCCATTCAGCACGGTCGCGACCGGCGCATGGCCCAGGTGCTCGACGCCGCGCCGGCCCCGCGCCTGTTGTTCGCCGGTGTGCTGCACACCCTCAAGTCCCAGGGCGCGCCCCAGTACCTCAGGCATGGCGCGCGCGATCCCGGTTTGAAGGTGCTGGTGCTGGGGGAGGAGGGCCAGGCCCCAGCCGTGCAGGATGCCGACTTCGTGTGGCTGCTGCCCAGCCAGGACGGCGACGGTGTTGCGCTTGCCCCGGCGGCTGCCAGCTGCGACGCACCCTTGCAGCCAGCCCTTCACTGAACCTTTTCTGCTCACAAGGAATCCCCACATGCCTGCTATTACTGCCAGCGACCTCCGCCAACGCCTTGGGCAAGACTGCCTCAGCCTCGCCCTGCCTGCCGCCGAAGTGGCGGCCCGTCTGTATCACCTTGGCCCGCTGAGGGTCATGACCCAGGCCAGTCATGCATTCCTCGACCAGGTGGGGCGCTTCCCACGGTCGGACGATGTTGCCCAGGTCGGTCTGGTGCTTGGCGAAGATGGCCTGGACCTGCGCCTGAACCTGCGCGCCTGGCACTGGCTGTGCCTCACCCGTGGCCAGGCCGCTGGTGATTTCGAGCTGCGGGTGTTCGACCGGCATGCCGCGCCGCTGTTGCGCCTGGCGTCGCTACCCGGCTCGAACCTGCAGGCGTGGGCCGAGCTGTATGCCCAGGGCAGCCTGGAGCAGCCGCACTTCACACCGCGCGAGGCGCTGGTCAAACAAGATGTACAGGTCGCCGGGCTGGTCGACGACTGGGCGGCGATGGGGGATGTGCATGACCACTTCGCGCTGCTCAAGCGTCATGGCCTGACCCGCTATCAGGGCAACCAGGGCGTGGCCCCGCAGTTTGCCCGGCGTATCGGCAGCGCGGGCACTGCGGCGCTGCTCGGGCAACTGGCCGACAGCGGGCTGGAACTGATGGTCTTCATCTATAGCCCCGGCTCCACGCAGATCTACACCGGCAAGCTCGACAGCGCCACGCGGCAGGGCGACAGCCTGGTGTTCGACATGCCGGGTGACGGTGACGCCGCACCAACCCGTTTCGGCATACGTGACACCGTCGAAGCCGAAGCCTGGCGCGTGTACAAACCCAATGCCGTAGGCGGGGTCAACAGCCTGGAGATCTTCGATGCCGAGCAGCGCCTGATCGTGCAACTGTTCGGGCGTCGCCCTGCCGGGCAGCCCGAACAGCCAGCCTGGCGCGAGTTGCTCGATCGGTTGGAGGCGGGGCAATGAGCGCTCGGCTGCTGAGTGTGTGCCTGCTTCTTTTAATAGGTACAGCGCCCGTGCATGCCGATCATGCCGACACATTGGTCATCGGCAACGACCTGGCCGAGATTGCCGCGCAGTTGCAGGCCACTTCGCGGTTGGTGGGGCGTGACGATTCCAGTCACTACCCACCCGAAGTGGCTCGCTTGCCGTCGGTGGGCTATCTGCGCCAGTTGTCGTCCGAAGGCATCCTGAGCCTGCATCCGCGGCGGGTGGTGCTCAGCGATGCGGCGCGTCCGGCCGTGGTGCTGCGCCAGCTGGATACCGTGGGCGTCGAGGTCATCGAAGTGCCCAGGGGCAAGCGCATCGCCGATATCCCACGCAAGATAGAACAGGTGGCCAAGGCCTTCGACCGTGAAACCCTGAGCCCGCCGCTGGTTGCAGAGCAGCAACGTCTGGCCGCCGAGCTGGCTGCACTGGCGCCGCTCAAGGGCCCCAGGGCGCTGTTCATCTTCAATCGAGCGGGCATGATCCCGCTGATCATGGGGCGCGGCACCGAAGCCCATGCCGCACTGGAGCAGGCGGGCATCGAGAACTGCGCGCCGTTCAGTGCCTACAAGCAGGTGGCGGCCGAAGCGATGGTGTCGCTTGCACCGGATTTCGTGATCATCAGCCGCGCCGGGTTGCAGGCCCTGGGCGGCGAGGACAACCTGTGGAAGCTCGGCGGCCTGGCGCTGACCCCGGCCGGTCAGCACCGGCGCCTGGTGCAGGTGGACGATCAGGCGCTGCTCAACCTGGGCCCACGCACCGTGGCGGCCATGCTGCAACTGCGCCGTGATGCCGGGGCGCTGTTCCCATGACGCGCTCGCACACCCGCTCATTGCCGACGCTGTTGCTGATGCTGGCCGGCCTGTGCGCCTTGCTGGCGCTGTGTTCGCTGGTGGGCAGCATCGGCCTGTCGCCGCGCATCCTGCTGGGCCATCTGCCCGCGCCGCTGGAATGGCAAGTGTGGAGCGAGGTACGCCTGCCGCGGCTGCTGCTGGCGGTGCTGGTGGGCTCGACCCTGGCAGCAGGCGGCACCGCCATGCAGGGGCTGTTTCGCAACCCGCTGGCCGACCCCACGCTGCTGGGCCAGGCCAGCGGTGCGGGGTTGGCGGTGTCGATCTGGATCGTGCTGTTCAATGGGCGTTTTGCCGGCCTGGAGCTGTATGGGCAGTTTCTGGCCGGGTTTGTCGGGGCGTTGTTGGTAACGCTGGTGATCTTCCGCATCGGGCGCGGCTACAAAGGTCGTGAATCGACCATCACCCTGCTGTTGGCCGGCCTGGTGATCAATACCCTGACCGGCGCGGTGGGCGGCATGCTGACCTTCATGGCCAGCGAAGAACAGTTGCGCCAATTGAGCCTGTGGGGCATGGGCAGCCTGGGCAGTGCCGAGTGGTCGACCCTGAGCGTAGCGCTGGTGGTGTTGCCGTTGACCTTGCTGGTGCTGGTGCGCAGCGCCGCCGACCTAGACCTGTTCCAGTTGGGTGAGGTGTCTGCCCATGCGGCGGGGCTCAATGCCGAGCGCCTGAAAAATCGCATTGTGCTGGCCTCCTCGCTGGGCGTGGGCCTGTGCGTCGCACTCACTGGCATCATCGGCTTCATCGGCCTGCTGGTGCCGCACTGCCTGCGCCTGTACTTCGGGCCGGGCCACCGTCTGCTGATTCCGGCCTCGATGCTGTGCGGGGCGATTCTGCTGCTACTTGCCGACACCCTGGCGCGCAGCCTGGTCAGCCCTGCCGAGATTCCGGTCGGCCTGGTCACCAGCGTGATCGGCGGGCCGTACTTTCTCTGGTTGTTGCTGGGCCGCAAGGTCCGGGAGTTCTGAATGCTCGATCTTCTCGCTGTCGGCCTGCATCGGCCATTTGCCCTCAGCCCGGTCACCGAGGCCATACAGGGCGGCCAGCTACTGGGGCTGATCGGCCCCAACGGCGCAGGCAAAAGCACATTGTTGTCGCTGATCTCCGGCTATATCACGCCCGACTGCGGCGAAGTGCGGCTGCTCGATCAGCCGTTGAGCGCCTATTCACCGCGCCAGCTGGCGCGCAACCGTGCCCTGGTCACCCAGCACATGGACAGTGCGTTCGACTGGCAGGTCGGCGAATTCATCCAGCTGGGCCAGGGGCATGCGGGGTTGCCGTGCGCCGGCATCGTCGAGGCCATGGACATCACTCATCTGCTTGACCGCGGCGTGCTGTCGCTGTCGGGCGGCGAGTTGCAGCGGGTGACCATCGCCCGCGCGCTGAACCAGTTGGCCATCAGCCCTGCGGGCCCCACCGAGGGCCAGGCGCCGCGCCTGCTGCTGCTCGACGAGCCCACCAGCGCGCTGGATATCGGCCAGCAGCAGAATCTGATGCGCCTGTTGCGCCGGCTGGCCCGCGTGCCACATATCGCGGTGGTGTGCGTGCTGCATGACCTCAACCTGGCGGCGCGCTACTGCGACCGGCTGTGGCTGATGGAAAAGGGCCGGTTGTGCGCCAGCGGGACGCCCGCACAGGTACTGAATGCACATACCATCGAGACGGTGTTCGGGGCTCAGGTCAGTGTAACGGCGGGGCCCGGGCACGCGGTGGGCATCGAGCTGGCGTGCTGAGTGGCCAGTTCCCTCAGCGGGCGCTGACTGTGACCCAGTAGCGTGAGCGCCGGTTGATGCTGACCGGCAGCGACTGGGTCAGCGCGTCGAGTACCGCATCGCTGTCGGCCAGCGGGTAGACCCCCGAGATGCGCAGGTCGGCCACTTCACTGGTGCAGCGCAACAGGCCGGGGCGATAGCGCGACAGTTCGGCGATGAAGTGCCCCAGGCGCATGTCGTCGGCCTCCAGTGCGCCTACGCCCCATGAAGGCTCGCGGCCCACCCGGGTGCTGTCGTCGATGCGCACGGCAGTAAAGCGTGTGCGCTCACCTGCACTGAGCCGCTGCGGCGTGGTGTGCAGCGGGCTGAGTTTCAGCGCGCCTTCGAACAGTTGCACATCGGTGCGCTCGGGCTGCACCTGCACCACGAACCGGGTGCCCAGCGCGAGGACGCTGCCCTGGGCGGTCTTCACGCTGAAGGGGCGCTGCGCGTCATCATGCCCGGTATTGATCAGCAGCCGCCCACTGCGCAGGTGCACGGTGCGCTGGGTGGAAGTGAAGTCCACCTCCACCGTGCTGTCGGCATCCAGGGTCAGTTGGCTGCCATCTGCCAGGGTGATGTGTCGAGGGGCGCTGGCGCCATTGTGGTAGGCCAGGCCCGCACCGCTGCGCCAGGGCTCGCGGTAGGCCAGGCCGCCGGTGCCGCCGGCCAGGGCAAGCAGCAGCAATGCCTTGACCACCCGCCGACGACTGCCGCCGCCGTGGCTGAGGCTGCGGTAGCCGGCGGTGGGTTCCAGCCCGGCCAGGCGACCGCGCAGGCTTTCTATATGCAGCCAGGCGCGTTCGTTGTCCGGGTCGGCGGCGCGCCAGCGTGCAAAGGCCTGGGCCTGCTCGGGCGGCAGGTCGCCGTCCATCCACAGGGTCAGCCAGTGGGCAGCCTCACGGGTGGTGCGGGGCTTGAAGGCCGGTTGCGGTGTGCTCATGGCAGCTGCGCAAAAAAACAGTGCTGGTTGGCGCGCACCAGGTACAGCTTCACCGAGCGTGTGCTGACTTGCAGGCGCTCGGCGATCTCGGCGATTTTCAGACCCTGCAGGTGCGACAGCAGAAACGCTTCGCGGACCTTCGCCGGCAGCTCGTCGAGCAGCCTGTCCAGCAGGGTCAGGGCTTCAAGGGCCAGGGTGCGCACCTCGGGCGAGGGCTCCACGGCTTCGGGCAGGTTGGCCAGGGCTTCGAGATAGGCCTGCTCCACCAGTCGGCGCCGGTGTACGTTCGCCATCAGGCGCCGCGCCACGGTGGACAGGAACGAGCGCGGCTCGCGGATGCTGAACAGGTCCTTGGAGGCCAGGATGCTCAGGAACGTGTCCTGGGCCAGGTCAGCCGCCGACTCCGGGCAACCCATTCGGTTGCGCAGCCATTGGCGTAGCCAGCGATGGTGATCGGTGTACAGCGTCTGCAGGTACGCATGGGCGCTGGCAGGGGCGTGTGGGCTGGATTCCATCGAGTGCGATCGGTGCAGGGCTGATGAGGCTGCGGAGTATAACGAGATTATTTCTCAAATGATAATTGTTATTGTTATTGTTAGTGGGTTGTGGCCGCCAAACCGGCTCCTGCAGGAGCCGGCATGGCCGGCGAAGGCAGCACCGCCGTCTACAGAGCAAAAATCCACGGCACCATCACCACGCTCACAATCATCACCAGGATCGTGAACGGTACCCCCACCTTCACAAAGTCGGCGAAGCGATACTGCCCCGGCCCCAGCACCAGGGTGTTCACCGGCGACGACACCGGCGTCATGAACGCGGCGGATGCGGCCAGCGCCACGATCATGGCGAACGGGTAGGGCGATGCGCCCAGTTGCTGTGCGGTGGTGATCGCAACCGGCGCCATCAGTACCGCTGTTGCGGTGTTGGAAATGAACAGCCCGATCAACGCCGTGATCGCAAACAGCGTGGCGAGGATCACGTAGGGCCCGGCACCGCCCAGCACGCCCACCAGGCCGTCCACCGCCAGGGCGATGCCTCCGGTTTTCTGCAACGCCAGGGCAAAGGGCAGCATGCCCACGATCAGTATCAGGCTCTGCCAGTGGATCGCCCGGTAGGCGCTCTCCATGTCGATGCAGCGGCTGGCGCCCATCAGCAGGCAGCCGATCAGCGCGGCGATCACGTTGGGCACCAGGCCGCTGATCATCAGGCCCACCATCACCGCCAGGCTGATCAGCGCATAAGGCGCCTGATTCAGGGCCGGGGCCACGTTGTCCACTTCCGCCGGCAGGCTCAGCACCAGAAAGTCTCGCGGTTGCGTCTGCAGCTGGCGAATCGCCTTCCAGGTGCCGATCACCAGCAGGGTGTCGCCCAGCTTGAGCTTTTCTTCCACCAGTTGCTCGTCGATGGCCGCCTGGTCGCGACGCAGGCCCACCACGTTCAGCCCCCAGCGGCTGCGGAACGTCAGCTCCAGCAGGTTCTTGCCGATCAACTGCGAGCCCGGTGGCAGCGCCACTTCGGCCATGCCCACTTCGCGCGACTGGTCGATGAAGTAGGCGGCCTTGAAGTGCAGAGGCTCCAGGCGCATGGTCTGGCACAGGCTGCGCAGGTCGTCCTTGGGCGAGAACAGGTCAAGCAGCAGCACGTCGCCTTCGTGCACCAGGGTACTGGAGTCGGGGCTGATCACGCGGGTGCTGAACTTGTGCTGGCGCTCGATGCCGACCACGTTGGCACCGTGCTCGGTGCGCAGCTTCAGCTCGCTCAGGCTGTGGCCGATCAGCGGCGAATGGGGCCTGACCCGCAGGCGTCGTTCACGCCCGGCCAGCTTGTAGTCGATGATCAGGTCGAGCAGGGTGCGGCGGGTTTCGGTGCTGCCGTCCTTGCGCGTCGCGCTGCCCAGCCAGTTGCGCGTCAGCAGCATGTAGCCCACCCCCAGCACCAGGATCACCAGGCCGAAAGGGGTGAAGCTGAAAAAGCTGAAACCGGTTTCACCGTGGCGTACCAGCTCGCTGTGCACCACCACGTTGGGAGGCGTGGCCACCAGGCTGAGCATGCCGCTGATCAGCCCGGCGAAGGCCAGTGGCATCATCAGGCGGCTGGGCGACACCTTCATGCGTGCGGCGATGCTCAGTACTACCGGGATGAAGATCGCCACCACGCCGGTCGAACTCATCACCGAGCCCAGGCCTGCCACCGACACCATCAGCAGCACGATCAGGCGAGTTTCGCTGTTGCCGGCGCGTTCGGCCATCCACTCGCCGATGCGGTAGGCGATGCCGGTGCGCACCAGCCCTTCGCCGATCACGAACAGCGCGGCAATCAGCACCACGTTGGGGTCGCTGAAGCCGGCCAGGGCTTCCTGCACGCTCAGGATGCCGAGCAGGGGCAGGGCGACGATCACCAGCAGCGCGACCACGTCCATGCGCGGGCGATTGATGACAAACAGCGCGACGGCGCTGAACAGCAGGCCAAGGACCCAGAACAATTCGTGATTCATGCAGGTATCCGAAAAGAAGACGCCGGTGAGTCTGGCAGAAACCGGGCGGCCGTTTGTTGATTTGCTGCAGCGCTTGGGTGGCACAGGGCCGGATGTTAAGGTGCGCGGCATTCTGCTGTTCACCTGTCGCCGATGTCACCCTGGCTAGTGACAAATAAGCCAAAGCTGATAGATTTCAGGCGGTTGAAGCAGTGGCCGGGTTATCGGCCGCAGGAAGGAATGCACCATGATTGCAAAAGAATCACGCCAGGCGGTCGCGCTAGAGCGATTTGCCCAGGCAAACCCGCAGTTGCTCGAAGAGATAGCCGGGCTCAATGCCCACGAGCAACAGCAGCAGATCCAGTGGGCGTTCGATGACCAGGCGCAGGAGCGTGGCCTTCAATCCTGGGAATTGACCCTGGAGTTGATTGCCGAGTCGCCCGAACAACTGCGCGAGATGCGTCTTGAAGTGCACCGCGAAGTGGCCGAGACATTGGGCCTGAGCTGGCAGGAATACTGCGAGTTCAACGAAATTGAAGATGCTGCGCCCTGAGGCGCGGTAGTGTGTTGAAAAGTTTCTGTTCCATAGCCTCCTCTGGGCATCGGGATGCCCGCCGGTCAGGCCGCAACGCCTTCAACGGCGGGTTCCGGCGCCCAGGCAAGAGGCTTCGGGGCAGTTGTGCGAAATTCAAATGTGCCGCGGCCTGTTCTCCTTGATTTGAACGGGGTGACTTCTGGTGTTTGAGTCACTAGAATGCTTGCCCTTGATTCTGGAGTCGGTATCGCCGGCTAACGTCTGTGCAACGAGGAATATCCATGCAAGTTTCTGTTGAAAATACTTCCGCTCTCGAGCGCCGCATGAGCGTCACCGTGCCGGCTGAGCGTATCGAGAGCCAGGTCAACAAGCGTCTGCAGCAGA
Organism: Pseudomonas sp. UBA7500; assembly: GCF_002478435.1. NCBI lineage: Bacteria > Pseudomonadati > Pseudomonadota > Gammaproteobacteria > Pseudomonadales > Pseudomonadaceae > Pseudomonas > Pseudomonas sp. UBA7500. The sequence goes on from NZ_DLNW01000001.1 coordinate 204,232, forward strand.
CCGCCCAAAAGGCCAAGATCGCTGGCTTCCGTCCAGGCAAAGTTCCAATGAGCGAAATCAAGCGCCGTTTCGGTGCTGACGCTCGCCAGGAAGCAGTAGGCGATGTGATCCAGTCCTCCTTCTACGAAGCCGTGGTCGAGCAGAAGCTGAACCCGGCCGGTTCGCCGTCGATCGAGCCGAAGTCGCTCGAAGCGGGCAAGGACCTGGAATACGTTGCCGTCTTCGAAGTGTTCCCTGAGTTCACCGTTGCCGGTTTCGAGTCGATCAACGTCGAGCGCCTGAGCGCCGAAGTGGCTGACGCCGATCTGGACAACATGCTGGAAGTGCTGCGCAAGCAGAACGTTCGCTTTGAAGCGACCGACCGTGCTGCCCAGAACGAAGACCAGCTGAACATCGATTTCGTCGGCAAGGTCGACGGTGAAGTGTTCGCCGGTGGTTCGGCCCAGGGCACCCAGCTGGTGCTGGGGTCCGGCCGCATGATCCCAGGCTTCGAAGAAGGTCTGGTCGGCGCCAAGGCCGGTGAAGAGCGCGTTCTGAACCTGACCTTCCCCGAGGACTATCAGAACCTGGACCTGGCTGGCAAAGCCGCCGAGTTCACCGTTACCGTCAACAGCGTTTCCGAGCCAAAACTGCCTGAGCTGACCGAAGAGTTCTTCGCCCAGTTCGGCATCAAGGAAACCGGCATCGAAGGCTTCCGCACCGAAGTTCGCAAGAACATGGAGCGTGAACTGCGCCAGGCCATCAAGACCAAGGTCAAGAACCAGGTAATGGACGGCCTGCTGGCTGCCAACCCGATCGAAGTGCCAAAGGCCCTGCTGGAAAACGAAGTGAACCGTCTGCGCGTGCAGGCCGTTCAGCAGTTCGGTGGCAACATCAAGCCTGAGCAACTGCCGGCCGAGCTGTTCGAAGAGCAAGCCAAGCGCCGCGTCGTGCTGGGTCTGATCGTCGCCGAAGTGGTCAAGCAGTTCGACCTCAAGCCAGACGAAGACCGCGTTCGCGAAATGATCCAGGAAATGGCCTCGGCCTACCAGGAGCCTGAGCAAGTCGTGGCCTGGTACTACAAGAACGACCAGCAGCTGAACGAAGTCCGTTCGGTTGTGCTGGAAGAACAAGTTGTGGATACTGTTCTGCAGAAAGCGACTGTGACCGACAAATCGGTCTCTTACGAAGAAGCTGTCAAGCCGGTGCAGGCACCTGCCGCTGACTGATTTCCTTCTCTTGTAGGAAAACACCACAAGCCAGCCTTCGAGCTGGCTTGTGCGTATTCAAGACATGACTATTTGGGAGTGAGTGCAGGACATGTCCCGCAATTCTTATTATCAGCAGAGCTCTGACATCCAGGCCGCAGGCGGCCTGGTCCCGATGGTTATCGAGCAATCCGCTCGTGGCGAACGCGCCTATGACATCTACTCGCGCCTGTTGAAGGAGCGGGTGATCTTTCTGGTCGGCCCGGTAGAGGACTACATGGCCAACCTGATCGCAGCGCAATTGCTGTTCCTTGAAGCGGAAAACCCGGACAAGGACATCCATCTCTACATCAACTCGCCGGGTGGTTCGGTGACAGCAGGCATGTCGATCTACGACACCATGCAGTTCATCAAGCCCGACGTTTCCACCACCTGCATCGGTCAGGCGTGCTCCATGGGCGCGTTCCTGCTGGCTGCCGGTGCCCATGGCAAGCGTTTCTGCCTGCCGAACTCGCGGGTGATGATTCACCAGCCGCTGGGTGGCTTCCAGGGTCAGGCCTCGGATATCGAGATCCACGCCAAGGAAATCCTGCAGATCCGTTCGCGTCTGAACGAGCTGCTGGCCCATCACACCGGGCAGGACCTCGAAACCATCGAGCGTGACACCAACCGCGACAACTTCATGAGCGCCGAGCGTGCTGCCGAATACGGCCTGATCGACTCGGTGCTCCACAAGCGGCCTGTTTGATAGGCAGCCAAGCGGGTGGGCGGGCCCTCCCGCCACCTGTGGACTTGAAAAAGCCCGCAATTGCCTTCATCTTGTGTTGCAAGCCTACCGGATTGGATCGATCGAATGACTGACACCCGTAACGGCGAGGACAACGGCAAATTGCTCTATTGCTCCTTCTGCGGCAAAAGCCAGCATGAAGTACGCAAGTTGATTGCCGGCCCCTCGGTCTTTATCTGCGACGAGTGCGTCGACCTGTGCAACGACATCATCCGTGAGGAGGTGCAGGAAGCCCAGGCCGAGAGCAGCGCGCATAAATTGCCTTCGCCGAAAGAAATCAGCGGCATCCTGGACCAGTACGTCATTGGTCAGGAGCGCGCGAAAAAAGTCTTGGCCGTAGCGGTGTACAACCACTACAAGCGCCTGAACCAACGTGACAAGAAGAACGACGATGTCGAGCTCGGCAAGAGCAACATCCTGCTGATCGGACCGACGGGCTCGGGTAAGACCCTGCTCGCCGAAACCCTCGCGCGTCTGTTGAATGTGCCGTTCACCATTGCCGATGCCACCACGCTGACCGAAGCGGGTTATGTCGGTGAAGATGTCGAGAACATCATTCAGAAACTGCTGCAGAAGTGCGACTACGACGTGGAAAAGGCCCAGATGGGCATTGTCTACATCGACGAAATCGACAAGATCTCGCGCAAGTCGGACAACCCGTCCATCACCCGTGACGTTTCGGGCGAAGGCGTGCAGCAGGCATTGCTCAAGCTGATCGAGGGCACGGTTGCCTCGGTACCGCCGCAAGGTGGCCGCAAGCACCCGCAGCAGGAGTTCCTGCAGGTCGATACGCGCAACATCCTGTTCATTTGCGGCGGTGCGTTCTCGGGCCTCGAAAAGGTCATCCAGAACCGTTCCACCCGCGGTGGCATCGGCTTTGGTGCGGAAGTTCGCAGCAAGGAAGAAGGCAAGAAGGTTGGCGAGTCGCTGCGTGAAGTCGAGCCGGACGATCTGGTCAAGTTTGGCCTGATTCCCGAGTTCGTCGGCCGCCTGCCGGTACTGGCAACCCTCGACGAGCTCGACGAGGCTGCGCTGATGCAGATCCTCACCGAGCCGAAGAACGCCTTGACCAAGCAATACGGCAAGCTGTTCGAGATGGAAGGCGTCGACCTGGAGTTCCGCAGCGATGCGCTCAAGTCGGTGGCCCGCAAGGCACTGGAGCGCAAGACCGGTGCCCGTGGCCTGCGTTCGATACTCGAAGGCATCCTGCTCGACACCATGTACGAGATTCCTTCGCAGAAGGATGTCAGCAAGGTGGTGATCGACGAGAGCGTCATCGATGGCTCGTCCAAGCCGCTGTTGATCTACGAGAACAGCGAGCCGCAAGCCAAGGCTGCACCCGACGCCTGAGTCGGGTGACGGCAGCAAACCAGCAAGGGGCCTACGGGCCCCTTTGCTTTTCCTGTCGCAGAGCTTGTTTTTTTGCGGGCCTGCCCCCACATTAACTCCATGCTCAAATTTCCATCGGATTACGGCCATAAGGCCGCTGTAGAGGCGAAATCATGAAGACAACCCTCGACTTGCCTCTTTTGCCATTGCGCGATGTCGTCGTTTACCCGCACATGGTCATCCCGCTGTTCGTGGGGCGTGAAAAGTCCATCGAGGCCCTCGAGGCCGCGATGACGGGCGAGAAGCAGATCCTCCTGCTGGCCCAGAAGAATCCAGCTGATGACGATCCAGGTGAAGATGCCCTGTACCGTGTCGGCACCATCGCAACCGTACTGCAACTGCTCAAACTGCCCGATGGCACCGTCAAGGTGCTGGTCGAGGGCGAGCAGCGCGGTGCGGTTGAGCGCTTTGTCGAAGTCGACGGGCATATTCGCGCCGATGTGGCGCTGATCGACGAAGTCGAGGCCGCCGATCGCGAGTCCGAAGTCTTCGTGCGCAGCCTGCTGTCGCAATTCGAACAGTATGTGCAGCTGGGCAAGAAGGTCCCCGCTGAAGTCCTCTCTTCGCTCAACAGCATCGACGAGCCGGGCCGCCTGGTCGACACCATGGCCGCCCACATGGCCCTGAAGATCGAGCAGAAGCAGGAAATTCTCGAAATCATCGACCTGGGCGCCCGGGTCGAGCACGTCCTGGCCTTGCTGGATGCCGAAATCGACCTGTTGCAGGTCGAGAAGCGCATCCGTGGTCGGGTCAAGAAGCAGATGGAGCGCAGCCAGCGCGAGTACTACCTGAATGAGCAGATGAAGGCCATTCAGAAAGAGCTCGGCGACAGCGACGAAGGCCACAACGAAGTCGAAGAGCTGAAAAAGCGCCTCGACGCTGCCGGCCTGCCCAAGGATGCCTACGCCAAGGCCCAGGCCGAGCTGAACAAGCTCAAGCAGATGTCGCCGATGTCGGCTGAAGCCACCGTGGTGCGCTCGTACCTCGACTGGCTGGTGCAGGTGCCGTGGAAGGCGCAGAGCAAGGTGCGCCTTGACCTGGCCAAGGCCGAAGAGATCCTGGATGCCGACCACTATGGCCTGGACGAGGTCAAGGAACGCATCCTCGAATACCTCGCCGTGCAAAAGCGCGTGAAGAAGATCCGCGGCCCGGTACTGTGCCTGGTCGGCCCGCCGGGGGTAGGCAAGACCTCCCTGGCCGAGTCCATTGCCAGCGCCACCAATCGCAAGTTCGTGCGCATGGCCCTGGGTGGCGTGCGTGACGAGGCAGAAATTCGCGGTCACCGCCGTACCTACATCGGTTCGATGCCAGGTCGCCTGATCCAGAAGATGACCAAGGTGGGTGTGCGCAACCCGCTGTTCCTGCTCGATGAAATCGACAAGATGGGCAGCGACATGCGTGGCGACCCGGCCTCGGCACTGCTCGAAGTGCTCGACCCCGAGCAGAACCACAACTTCAACGATCACTATCTGGAGGTCGATTACGACCTGTCGGACGTGATGTTCCTGTGCACCTCCAACTCGATGAATATCCCGCCGGCGCTGCTCGACCGGATGGAAGTGATTCGTCTGCCGGGGTACACCGAAGACGAGAAGATCAACATTGCGGTCAAGTACCTCTCGCCCAAGCAGATCAAGGCCAACGGCCTGAAGAAGGGCGAGCTGGAGATCGACACTGCCGCCATCCGCGACATCATCCGCTACTACACCCGCGAAGCCGGTGTGCGGGGCCTGGAGCGCCAGATCGCCAAGATCTGCCGCAAGGTCGTCAAGGAACATGCCGGGCTCAAGCAGGTGGCCGTCAAGGTCGATGGTGACAACCTCGAGCATTACCTGGGCGTTCGCAAGTTCCGCTACGGCCTGGCCGAGCAGCAGGACCAGGTAGGGCAGGTAACCGGCCTGGCGTGGACCCAGGTGGGCGGCGAGCTGCTGACCATCGAGGCCGCGGTGATTCCGGGCAAGGGTCAACTGATCAAGACCGGCTCGCTGGGCGATGTGATGGTCGAGTCGATCACTGCCGCGCAGACCGTGGTGCGCAGCCGTGCACGCAGCCTGGGGATCCCGGCCGACTTCCACGAGAAGCGCGACACCCACATTCACATGCCGGAAGGGGCTACCCCCAAGGACGGCCCAAGCGCTGGCATCGGCATGTGCACTGCACTGGTGTCGGCCCTGACCGGGATTCCGGTGCGCGCCGATGTGGCCATGACCGGGGAAATCACCCTGCGTGGCCAGGTGCTGGCCATTGGCGGTTTGAAGGAAAAACTGCTGGCAGCACACCGCGGCGGGATCAAGACCGTGATCATTCCAGAAGAGAATGTGCGCGACCTGAAGGAAATTCCTGACAATATTAAACAGGATCTTCAGATTAAACCTGTCAAATGGATTGACGAAGTCCTCCAAATTGCGCTGCAATACGCCCCGGAGCCCTTGCCAGATGTGGCTCCCGAGATTGTCGCCAAGGATGAAAAGCGCGACAGCGATTCCAAGGAACGAATCAGTACCCATTAGTACGTATTTGGCTGGGGGGCCTCCACGACGTTAATTCGGGCCCTTGTTATAAAGCGGCGCCCACTTGTCGGTGGGCCACCCGGCAATCGTTTTGCTTTTCATTACATACTTAGAAACAAACTCAAATAGAGATAAGGGGACTTAGAGTGAACAAGTCGGAACTGATTGACGCTATTGCCGCATCTGCTGATATCCCGAAAGCTGCTGCCGGCCGTGCGCTGGACGCAGTCATCGAATCCGTCACCGGCGCCCTGAAAGCCGGTGATTCCGTGGTGCTGGTCGGTTTCGGTACCTTCTCGGTAACCGATCGTCCTGCCCGTACCGGTCGCAACCCGCAAACCGGCAAGACTCTGGAAATTCCTGCTGCCAAGAAGCCAGGCTTCAAGGCCGGCAAAGCACTGAAAGAAGCCGTCAACTAAGGCGTCTCTTTCAGGCTTCGCCTAACCGGGTCGGGTTTCGCCTGGCCTGGTAGCGCAGCACGGGGAATCGCAAAAACAGATTCCCGTGTGCTTCGCCAGTTACGAGAAGGCGCATCCTCGGATGCGCCTTTCTTCTATCAGGACTCTACCCACGCTCCGCGGTTGTTTATTTAGTACGGCCGTTTCTGGGGGACGCATGCTTCAAAATATCAGGGACAATTCACAAGGTTGGATTGCCAAGACCATCATCGGTGTCATCGTGGCCTTGATGGCGCTGACCGGCTTCGATGCCATCTTCCAGGCCACCACCCATAGCCAGGACGCTGCCAAGGTCAATGGCGACACCATCAGCCAGAATGAGCTGAGCCAGGCTGTCGACATGCAACGTCGGCAACTGATGCAACAGCTGGGCAAGGATTTCGACGCCTCCCTGCTGGATGAAAAAATGCTGCGTGAAGCAGCACTCAAGGGCCTTATCGAGCGCAAGCTGCTGCTCCAGGGCGCCAAGGATGCCAAGTTCAGCTTCTCCGAGGCCGCGCTTGACCAGGTCATCCTGCAAACGCCGGAGTTCCAGGTTGACGGCAAGTTCAGCCCCGAGCGTTTCGACCAGGTGATTCGTCAGCTGGGCTACGGTCGCCTGCAGTTCCGCGACATGCTGGCGCAGGAAATGCTGATCGGCCAACTGCGTGCTGGCCTGGCCGGCAGCGGTTTTGTTACCGATTCGCAGGTCGAGGCATTTGCCCGCCTGGAGAAGCAGACCCGTGATTTCGCTTCGCTGACCTTCAAGGCCGACCCGGCCGCGGTCAAGGTCACCGACGAAGAGATCAAGGCGCACTACGACGAGCACGCCAAGGAGTTCATGAGCCCCGATCAGGTGGTCATCGACTACATCGAGCTGAAGAAGGCCGCGTTCTTCGACCAGGTCAAGGTCGACGACGAGGCGCTCCAGGCGCTGTACCAGAAGGAAATCGCCAACCTGGCCGAGCAGCGCCATGCCGCGCACATCCTCATCGAAGTCAACGACAAGCTTGACGATGCCCAGGCCAAGGCCCGCATCGAAGAGATCAAGCAGCGTCTGGACAAAGGCGAAGACTTTGCCAAGCTGGCCAAGGAGTTCTCCCAGGACCCGGGCTCTGCCGCCACGGGTGGTGACCTGGGCTATGCCGGCCAGGGCGTCTACGACCCGGCCTTCGAAGAGGCGCTGTATGCGCTGAACAAGGGCCAGGTATCGGCGCCGGTGCGTACCGACTTCGGTTGGCACCTGATCAAGCTGCTGGATGTGCAGGCACCTGAAGTGCCGACCTTCGCCAGCCTGAAAGACAAGCTGACCCGCGAGCTCAAGACCCAGCAGGTCGAACAGCGCTTCGTCGAAGTGACCAAGCAGCTGGAGGACTCGGCGTTCGAAGCCTCCGACCTGGCCCAGCCGGCCCAGGAGCTTGGCCTGAAGCTGAACACCTCGGCGCCGTTCGGTCGTGAAGGTGGCGATGGCATCACGGCCAACCGTGCGGTGATCCAGGCGGCGTTCAGCCCGGAAGTGCTGGAAGAGGGTGCCAACAGCACCGCCATCGAGCTGGACCCGGAGACGGTCGTGGTCATCCGTGTCAAGGAGCACCGCAAGCCTGAGCAACTGCCGCTGGAAGTGGTGAGCGACAGCATTCGCAAGCACCTGGCCAGGGAGCACGCCAGTGCGGCGGCCAAGGCCAAGGGCGAGGCGCTGATCGCCGGCCTGCGCGACGGCAAGGTCGAACTGGCAGCTAGCCAGGAAGGCCAGAGCTGGAAGGTCCAGGAAGCGGTCACACGCAACCAGGAGGCCATCGACCCGGCCGAGCTGCAGGCGGTGTTCCGCATGAGCAAGCCGCAAGCCAAGGACAAGCCGACCTTCGGTAGCGTCACCTTGAACGACGGCAGCTTTGTGGTCCTGCGCCTGAACGGCGTCAACGAAGGTGCTGCGGCAAGTGACGAAGAGAAGGCGGCCTACCGTCGCTTCCTGGCGTCGCGTGCTGGCCAGCAGGACTTCGCTGCGTACCGCAAGCAGTTGGAAGAGAAGGCGGACATCACCCGTTACTGAGTGATGCTGCTGTAAACGGAAAGGGCCGCTGATGCGGCCCTTTCTGTTTTTGTGTTGGTTGTACGGGGGCGTTCGCCGGCAAGGCCGGCTCCTACAGGGATCGCAACCTCTTCAGGAGCCGGCCTTGCCGGCGAATGGCCAGATCCCGGACAAAAGAAAAGGCCGCATCAGCGGCCTTTTCCCATCCTGCCAACCTTACTCGGTAAGGTCGCCCATGGCGGTAGTGTTGAAGCCACCGTCCACGTACATGATTTCACCGCTCACGCCCGACGCCAGGTCCGAGCAGAGGAACGCGCCGGCGTTGCCGACTTCGTCGATGGTGACGTTGCGACGCAGCGGGGTCTGCGCTTCGTTGGCGTCCAGCATCTTGCGGAAGTTCTTGATACCCGAGGCTGCCAGGGTACGGATCGGGCCGGCCGAAACAGCGTTCACACGAGTGCCTTCCGGGCCCAGGCTGCGCGCCAGGTAGCGCACGCCGGCTTCCAGGCTGGCCTTGGCCATGCCCATCACGTTGTAGTTGGGCATGGTGCGCTCGGCGCCCAGGTACGACAGGGTCAGCAGGCTGCCATTGCGGCCCTTCATCATGTCGCGACCGGCCTTGGCCAGGGCCACGAAGCTGTAGGCGCTGATGTCGTGGGCAATGCGGAAGCCATCACGGGTGGTGGCCTGGGTGAAGTCGCCGTCGAGCTGGTCGCCCGGCGCGAAGCCTACGGAGTGCACGATGCAGTCCAGGCCGTCCCACTTCTTGCTCAGTTCTTCGAAGACCTTGGCGATTTCTTCATCGCTGGCAACGTCACAGGGGAAGCACAGCTCAGGGCTGGAGCCCCAGCCAGCGGCGAACTCTTCGACGCGGCCCTTGAGCTTTTCGTTCTGGTAGGTGAAGGCAAGTTCTGCACCCTCGCGATGCATGGCGGCAGCGATGCCGGATGCGATGGACAGTTTGCTTGCGACACCGACGATCAGTACGCGCTTACCGGCGAGAAAACCCATGTGTTGTTCCTCTTCAGGTTAATCGACAGCTGTGGGGGCCAAAAAGGCGGCTTCCAGCAGCTGCTGTGTATAGGGATGTTGCGGGGCGCTGAAAATACCCGTAGCCGGACCTTGTTCCACCACCTTGCCCTGCTTTACCACCATCAACTGGTGGCTGAGCGCCTTGACCACCGCCAGGTCATGGCTGATGAACAAGTAGGTCAGGTTGTACTTGGTCTGCAGCGTACGCAGCAGTTCCACCACCTGGCGCTGAACGGTCCGGTCGAGCGCCGAAGTGGGCTCGTCCAGCAGTATCAGCGCCGGTTTCAATACCAGTGCCCGGGCAATGGCAATACGTTGTCGCTGGCCACCGGAGAACTCGTGAGGGTAGCGGTGCCGGGTTTGCGGATCCAGTCCTACTTCCTCGAGCGCCTCCATGATCGCCTGTTCCTGCTCTGCCTCCGTGCCAATCCGATGAATGCGCAGGCCCTCTCCGACGATATCGCTCACGCTCATGCGCGGGCTCAGGCTGCCGAAGGGGTCCTGGAACACCACCTGCATCTGGCGGCGCAACGGCCGCACCTGTTGCTGGGTCAGGCCGTCCAGCGCCTGGCCTTCAAAGCGTATCGCGCCCTGGCTGCCGATCAACCGCAGGATCGCCAGGCCCAGGGTAGACTTGCCGGAACCACTCTCGCCCACGATGCCCAGGGTCTGGCCCTGGGGCAGGCTGAAGTTGATGCCGTCCACCGCCTTGACGTGGTCCACGGTCTTGCGCAGCAGGCCCTTCTTGATCGGGAACCACACGCGCAGGTCCTCGACCTCCAGCAGCGGCGGGCCCACCGGGTTGTCGGCAGGCTTGCCGCTGGGCTCGGCACCGAGCAGCATTTGCGTATACGGATGCTGCGGGGCACGGAACAATTCGTCACACGACGCCTGTTCGACGATGCAACCGCGCTGCATGACACATACGCGGTGGGCAATTCTTTTCACCAGGTTCAAATCGTGACTGATCAGTAGCAGCGCCATGCCCAGGCGCGCCTGCAGGTCCTTGAGCAATTCGAGGATTTTCAGCTGCACGGTGACGTCCAGCGCGGTGGTCGGTTCGTCGGCGATCAGCAGCTCCGGCTCGTTGGCCAGGGCCATGGCGATCATCACCCGCTGGCGTTGACCGCCCGACAGCTCGTGGGGCAGGGCCTTGAGGCGCTTGACCGGGTCGGGAATGCCCACCAGTTCCAGCAGTTCCAGGGTGCGCTCGGTGGCCGCCTTGCCGCGCAGGCCCTTGTGCAGCATGAGAATCTCGTTGATCTGTTTCTCGATGTTGTGCAGCGGGTTGAGCGAGGTCATCGGCTCCTGGAAGATCATCGCGATGCGGTTGCCGCGAATGCGCCGCATCTGTTTTTCTTCCAGCTTGAGCAGGTCCTGGCCTTCGTAGGTGATGCTGCCGCTGGGGTGGCGGGCCAGCGGGTAGGGCAGCAGGCGCAGGATGGAGTGCGCGGTCACCGACTTGCCCGAGCCGCTTTCGCCCACCAGTGCCAATGTCTCGCCACGACGGATGTCGAAGCTGATGCCTTCGACCACGCGTTGCTGCTGCGCCCCGGTGACGAACTCCACCGACAGGTCGCGCACTTCGATCAAGGTGTCGTTGCTCATCTCATTTCCTCGGGTCGAAGGCATCGCGGGCGGACTCGCCGATGAACACCAGCAGGCTGAGCATCAGTGCCAGTACCGCGAAGGCGCTCATGCCCAGCCACGGCGCCTGCAGGTTGGACTTGCCCTGGGCCACCAGCTCGCCCAGCGACGGCGCGCCCGGTGGCAGGCCGAAGCCGAGAAAGTCCAGCGCCGTGAGGGTGCCGATGGCGCCGGTCAGGATGAACGGCAAAAAGGTCATGGTCGAGACCATCGCGTTGGGCAGGATGTGCCGGTACATGATCGCGCCGTTCTGCATGCCCAGCGCCCGCGCCGCGCGCACGTATTCCAGGTTGCGCCCGCGCAGGAACTCGGCGCGCACCACGTCCACCAGGCTCATCCACGAGAACAGCAGCATGATGCCCAGCAGCCACCAGAAGTTGGGCTGCACGAAACTGGCCAGGATGATCAGCAGGTACAGCACCGGCAACCCCGACCAGATCTCCAGAAAGCGCTGCCCGGCCAGGTCGACCCAGCCGCCATAGAAGCCCTGCAGGGCGCCTGCGATCACCCCGATGATCGAGCTGAACACCGTCAGCGTCAGGGCGAACAGCACCGAGATGCGAAAGCCGTAGATCACCCGCGCCAGCACGTCGCGGCCCTGGTCGTCGGTGCCCAGCAGGTTCTGCGCCGAGGGCGGGGCCGGGGCGGGCACCTTCAGGTCGTAGTTGATGCTCTGGTAGCTGAACGGGATCGGTGCCCATAGCACCCAGCTGTCCTTGGCTGCCAGCAACTCGCGGATGTACGGGCTCTTGTAGTTGGCCTCCAGCGGGAACTCGCCGCCGAAGGTGGTCTCGGGGTAGCGCTTGAGGGCGGGGAAGTACCATTCGCCGTCGTAACGCACCGCCAGCGGCTTGTCGTTGGCGATCAGCTCGGCGCCCAGGCTCAGCCCGAACAGGATCAGGAACAGCCACAGCGACCACCAGCCACGGCGGTTGGCCTTGAAGCGTTCGAAGCGGCGGCGGTTGAGAGGGGATAGGGTCATCTCAGTGCTCCCGGCTGTCGAAGTCGATACGCGGATCGACCAGGGTGTAGGTCAGGTCACCGATCAGCTTCACCACCAGGCCCAGCAGGGTGAAGATGAACAGCGTGCCGAACACCACCGGGTAGTCGCGGTTGATGGCCGCCTCGAAGCTCATCAGGCCCAGGCCGTCGAGGGAGAAGATCACCTCCACCAGCAGCGAGCCGGTGAAGAAGATGCCGATGAATGCCGAGGGGAAGCCCGCGATCACCAGCAGCATCGCGTTGCGAAACACGTGCCCGTAGAGCACCCGGTTGGGGCTCAGGCCCTTGGCCTTGGCGGTGATCACATACTGCTTGTTGATCTCGTCGAGGAAGCTGTTCTTGGTCAGCAGGGTCATGGTGGCGAAGTTGCCGATCACCAGCGCGGTCACCGGCAGGGTCAGGTGCCAGAAGTAATCGAGGATCTTGCCCGTGGTGCTCAGTTCATCGAAGTTGTTTGAGGTGAGCCCGCGCAAGGGGAACCAGTCCAGGTAGCTGCCGCCGGCAAACAGCACGATCAGCAGAATGGCGAACAGGAATGCCGGGATCGCATAGCCGACGATGATGGCCGAGCTGGTCCACACGTCGAAGTGGCTGCCGTGCCGGGTAGCCTTGGCGATGCCCAGGGGGATCGACACCAGGTACATGATCAGCGTGCTCCACAGCCCCAGCGAGATCGACACCGGCATCTTCTCGGCAATCAGGTCGATGACCTTGGCGTCGCGGAAGAAGCTGTCGCCGAAATCCAGCCGGGCGTAGTTCTTGATCATGATCCACAGGCGTTCCGGCGCCGGCTTGTCGAAGCCGTACATGCGCTCGATTTCCTTGACCAGGGCAGGGTCCAGGCCCTGGGCGCCACGGTAGTTGGAGCCGGCCACGGATACTTCCGAACCGCCACCGGCGATGCGGCTGGTGGCGCCGTCGAAGCCCTCGAGCTTGGCGATCATCTGTTCCACCGGGCCACCGGGCGCGGCCTGGATGATCACGAAGTTGATGATCAGGATACCCAGCAGGGTGGGGATGATCAGCAACAGGCGGCGAAAGATATAGGCCAGCATGTCAAGGTGCCTCGCCCGCTGGGGCAGCATCGGCTGGGGCGGCGTCTGCGGCCCCCGGCACCACCGGTTTCACGTCCGGCTTGATCCACCAGGTGTTGATGCCGATGTCGTACTTGGGCGGCGTGGCCGGGTGGCCGATATGGTTCCAGTACGCCACGCGCCAGGTCTTGATGTGCCAGTTGGGCACCACGTAGTAGCCCCATTGCAGCACGCGGTCCAGGGCACGGGTGTGTTCGATCAGGCTCTGGCGCGAGTCGGCATTGATCAGGCCGTCCACCAGGGTGTCCACGGCCGGGTCCTTGAGGCCCATGAAGTTGCGGCTGCCGGGCTTGTCGGCGCTGGCGCTCTGCCAGAACTCGCGTTGCTCGTTGCCCGGCGAGTTGGATTGCGGGAAGCCGCCCACGATCATGTCGAAGTCGCGCGAGCGCAGGCGGTTGATGTATTCCGATACGTCCACCCGGCGAATGTTCAGCTCGATGCCCAGGTCGGCCAGGTTGCGCTTGTAGGGCAGCAGGATGCGCTCGAACTCGGTCTGGGCGAGCAGAAACTCGATCACCACCGGCTTGCCCTGGGCATCCACCATCTTGTCGTCCTGGATGCGCCAGCCGGCTTCCTGCAGCAGCTTGTAGGCCTGGCGTTGCTGCTCGCGGATCATGCCGCTGCCATCGGTGACCGGGTTCTTGAACGCTTCGGTGAACACCTTGTCGGGGATCTGCCCGCGCAGCGGTTCCAGCAGTTTCAGTTCGGCCGCATCCGGCAGGCCGCTGGCCGCCATGTCGGAATTTTCGAAGTAGCTGGTGGTGCGGGTGTAGGCGCCATTGAACAGCTGCTTGTTGGTCCACTCGAAGTCCAGCAGCAGGCTCAGTGCCTCACGCACGCGCACGTCCTGGAAGATCGGGCGGCGCAGGTTGAACACGAAGCCCTGCATGCCGGTCGGGTTGCCGTTGGCGATCTCTTCGCGGATCAGGCGGTTCTGGCGAACTGCCGGGATGTTGTAGGCGGTGGCCCAGTTCTTGGCGCTGACCTCCAGCCAGTAGTCGAACTGGCCGGCCTTGAGCGCCTCGAGCGCCACGGTATTGTCGCGGTAGTAGTCGACGCGAATGGTGTCGAAATTGTAGAAGCCGCGGTTGATCGGCAGGTCCTTGCCCCAGTAGTCGGGGTCGCGCACGTAGCGGACCGAGCGCCCGGCCTTGACCTCGGCGACCTTGTACGGCCCGCTGCCCAGGGGGATCTCCAGGTTGCCTTTGGTGAAGTCGCGGGTGGCCCACCAGTGCTTGGGCAGCACCGGCAACTGGCCGAGGATCAGCGGCAGTTCACGGTTGCCCTTGTGCTTGAACTTGAACAGCACACGCAGCGGGTCTTCGGCGATCACTTCGTCGACGTCGGCATAGTAGGCGCGGTACAGCGGTGCGCCGCTGGTGACCAGGGTGTTGAAGGTGAACACGACGTCTTCGGCACGAACCGGATGGCCATCCTGAAAGTGCGCCTCGGGGCGCAGGTAGAAGCGCACCCAGCTGTTGTCGGGGGCTTTTTCGATCTGCCTGGCCAGCAGCCCGTATTCGGTGAATGGCTCATCGAGGCTGTTGCGCGCCAGGGTGTCGTATACCAGATCGATGTTGTCGGCCGGCACGCCCTTGTTGATGAAGGGGTTGAGGCTGTCGAAGCTGCCGGAGCCGTTGACGCGAAAGGTGCCGCCCTTGGGCGCGTCGGGGTTCACATAGTCGAAATGCTTGAAGTTGGCCGGGTACTTGGGCGCTTCGTCGTAGAGGGTCACTGCATGTTGCGGGGCGGCCAGGGCCTGAAGGCTCAGGCTGGCCAGCAGCAGGCCGCCTGCGATCAGGCGCAGGCACGGCAATGGCATCATTGGGCGTTCTCCGTGGGCTTGAGCCACCAGCTGTTCAGCCCCAGGGTGTAGGGCGGCGTGGCGACAAAGGCAAACCGGTTGCGGTAGGCCAGGCGGTGATAGTCGAGATACCAGTTGGGAACCATGTAGTGCTGCCATAGCAGCACTCGATCGAGGGCGCGCGCCGCAGCCACCTGGTCGTCGCGGCTCTGTGCATTGAGCAGGGACTCTAGCAGGTGGTCGACCACCGGGCTCTTCACACCCGCGTAATTCTTGCTGCCTTTGGTGGCGGCCTGGCTGGAATGAAAATACAGCCACTGCTCAAGGCCCGGGCTCAGGGTCTGGTTCAGGGTCATCAGAATCATGTCGAAATCAAATTGGTCCAGCCGTTGTTTGTACTGGGCCCGGTCTACCGTGCGCAAGCGCGCGTCGATACCGATGCTGGCAAGATTTTCGACATAAGGTTGCAGGATCCGCTCCAGGTTCGGGTTCACCAGCAGAATTTCCAGCTTCAGCGGCTGCCCGTTGCTGTTGAGCAGGCGCTGGCCGCTGAGCTTCCAGCCTGCCTGGCCGAGCAGGTTGAGGGCCTGGCGCAGGGTATCGCGGTCGATACCGCGCCCGTTGGTCTTGCCCACGCTGTAGGGCTGGGTGAACAGGGCGGCAGGCAGTTGGTCGCGGTACGGCGCCAGCAGCAGCCACTCCTTGCCCACCGGCAGGCCGGTGGCGCTGAACTCGCTGTTGGGGTAGTAACTGCTGGCGCGCTTGTAGGCGCTGCTGAACAGGGTGCGGTTGGTCCATTCGAAGTCCAGCATCAGGCCCAGGGCCTGGCGCACGCGGTCGTCGCTGAAGGCGGCGCGCCGGCTGTTCATGAACAATCCCTGCGTCTGGGTCGGGATCTGGTGGGCGATCTGCGCCTGGATCACCTGGCCACGACGCACAGCGGGGAAGTTGTAGCCGGTGGCCCAGTTCTTGGCCTGGTGCTCGATGTAGACATCGAATTCACCCGCCTTGAAGGCCTCGAAGGCCACATCGCTGTCGCGGTAGAACTCGAACTCGACGCGGTCGAAGTTGTACTTGCCGCGGTTGACTGCCAGGTCCTTGCCCCAGTAGTCCTTGACCCGCTCGAACACCAGGCTTCGACCTGGCTGTACCTGGGTGATGCGGTACGGGCCGCTGCCCAGTGGCGGTTCGAAGGTGGTGGCCTTGAAGTCGCGGCCTTTCCAGTAATGCTGGGGCAGCACCGGCATTTCGCCCAGGCGCAAGATCAGCAGCGGGTTGCCGGCACGCTTGAACACGAAGCGGATGCGCTTGGGGCTGAGGATGTCGACCCGCTGCACTTCCTGCAGGTTGGTGCGGTAGAGCGGGTGGCCTTCCTTGAGCAGGGTGCGGTAGGAGAACGCCACGTCGGCGGCGGTGATCGGCCGGCCATCGTGAAAGCGTGCCTCGGGACGCAGGTTGAACACCACCCAGCTGCGGTCTTCGCTGTACTCCACCGAACGGGCGATCAGCCCGTAGCTGGAGGTGGCTTCATCGCCGGAGGGGTCGCGCTGGCCGGTGCCCACCATCAGGGTCTCGTTCAGCTCGTTCACCCCGTACTGCAGGAAGTTGGGCGTGGTGACCGGGCTTGAGCCCTTGAAGGTATAGGGGTTGAGGGTATCGAACGTGCCGAATGCCATGGCGCGCAAGGTGCCGCCTTTGGGCGCTTGCGGGTTTACCCAATCGAAATGGGTGAATTTGGCTGGGTACTTGAGCGTGCCGAACTGGGCGTAACCGTGACTTTCGCTGATGGTCGCGCCCGCGGGAAAGCTCAAGGCCAGGCTGAATGACAGCAACAGGAGGGGACGTATCAAGTCGGCGATCCGATCCGGGCTTGGGCTTTATTCCGGCTACAGTAACAGCTTGTATCGGCAGGAAAAAGAGCAGCCCCGGAGATCGCCGGGGCCGCGGCCAGGCAGGCCTGGCCCGGGTCTCAGTGCGGCAGGTAGACGGTGAGGGTCTGGCCGGGCTTGAGGGCGTGGCCGCTGCGCGGATTCCAACGCTTGAGGTGCTGCATTTCAACGTTGAAACGCTTGGCCACCATGTACAGCGAATCGCCTTTGCGCACCTTGTATTGGGTAGGCTTCTTCTGGTTTCCGGCCGCGCTGGCAGGCTGCGCACCTTGCATCACCAGGGTCTGGCCGACCTTGAGGTTGTTGCCGCGCAGCTTGTTCCAGCGCTGCAGGTCCTTGACGCTGACCTTGTTGGCCCGGGCGATGCTGCCCAGATTGTCGCCACGCTTGACCCGGTAGCGGCTGTTGCGCACCGGCGTCGAGGCTTCGGCCAGGGCTGCCTCGAATACCGCCTTTTTCGGCTGCAGGCTGAGCAGCTCTTCGGGCTTCATGTTCGACAGGCTGGTGGTCAGCAGTTGCGCCTTGGCGGTGGGTACCAGCAACTGCTGCGGGCCGTCCACGGTCATGCGTTTCTTGAAGGCCGGGTTGAGCTGGAACAGTTCGTCTTCGTCGATCTCGGCCAGTGCGGCGACCCGCGACAGGTCGAGCCGGTCCTTGATCGCCACGGCTTCGAAGTAGGGTTCGTTGGCAATCGGGTTGAGGTTCACGCCATACGCCTGCGGGGTCAGCACCACCTGCGACAGGGCCAGCAGCTTTGGCACGTAGTCACGGGTTTCCTTGGGCAGCGGCAGGTTCCAGTAGTCGGTTGGCAGGCCAAGCTTCTCGTTGCGCTCGATGGCGCGGCTGACCGTGCCTTCACCGGCGTTGTAGGCCGCCAGGGCCAGCAGCCAGTCGCCGTTGAACATGTCGTGCAGGCGGGTCAGATAGTCCAGCGCCGCGTTGGTCGAGGCGGTGATGTCGCGACGGCCATCGTAGAAGCGCGTCTGGCGCAGGTTGAAGTAGCGCCCGGTGGACGGGATGAACTGCCACAGGCCCACCGCGTGGGCGCGGGAATAGGCCATCGGGTTGTAGGCACTTTCGATTGCCGGCAGCAGGGCCAGCTCCAGCGGCATGTCGCGCTCTTCAAGACGCTCGACGATGTAGTGGATGTACAGGCTGCCGCGGTCGCCGGCGCCTTCCAGGAACGAAGGGTTGCTGGCGAACCACAGGCGCTGCTGCTCGATGCGCGGGTTCACCGCAATGCCGTCCTGCAACTGGAAACCCTGGCGCATGCGTTCCCAGACGTCCTGGGCCACGGCTGGCTCGACCGGCTTCTTGTCATGCACGAAGATCGGTTTCTGCTTGATCCGCGCCTGGAAGTTGTGCGCGCGAACGCTATCGGATTCATCGACCTGGCGCGTGCTCTGGCAGCCCACGAGGGTGGCGGCCAGGGCCAGCGCACTGGCTTGGGCCAGGCGCGTCAGGGCAACGGAATTGAAGGTTCTGCGGCTAGGGGACGACATTGGCTGGGGGAAAGTTCCGGGCAAAAATGTCGGGCGATTCTAGAAAGGCACCCCCCATCGGTCAACCTTTGAGAATTTTCCGACCTTCACAGCGCCTGTTTAGAACGTGTCTTTCCAGGCCCGCAACCCTGCAAAAACAGCACTGGGCGTAGGGTTTATGCGGCCCACCCGTTCGTCTATTTTTTGTTTAACGGATGTTTCTGCTACCCGCAAAAACGGGTTGGTCAGCTTCTCCAGCGCGATGGTGGAGGGCAAAGTGATGCGATCTTGCGCGCGCAGTGCGGTAACGTCTTCGAAGCGTTGGATAACGTGCGGGTTCTGCGGCTCGACCGCACAGGCAAAGCGCAGGTTGCTCAGGGTGTATTCGTGGGCGCAATACACCTGGGTGGCCGCCGGCAGCGCTGCCAGGCGCTCCAGCGAGTGGTGCATCTGCTCCGGCGTGCCCTCGAACAGGCGCCCGCAGCCGGCGGCGAACAGCGTGTCGCCACAGAACAGCATCGGCAACTGCGGCTGGGCACAGTAATAGGCGATGTGCCCCAGGGTGTGGCCGGGTACGGCGAACACCTGGAACTCAAGCCCCAGCACCTCGAGGCGGTCATTGTCGTTCAGGGCCTGGTCGCGGGCGGGTATGCGTTCGTTGGCCGGGCCGCTGACGCGGGCGCCGGTGTGCGCCTTGAGCTGCTCAACGCCACCCACATGGTCGTGGTGGTGATGGGTGATCAGAATGTCGGTCAGTTGCCAGTCGGCATGCGCCTGCAGCCAGGCCAGCACGGGGGCGGCATCGCCCGGGTCGACCACCGCACAGCGCTGGTTCACGGCATCTTGTAACAACCAGATGTAGTTATCACTGAAAGCGGGCAGGGCCTGTATCTGTATCATCGTGCGATTCGCCAAACGGTGGACATGGGTGCATCTTAGTAGCTATGTGCGTTGTCGAGAACCTTCCAAGGGAGACAGCAATGACCGATCAAGCCTTTGCCCAGGCCGACCCGCAGTGGCTCGAGCTGATCAGCCAGGCGCGCGAGTGGTTCGCCGGCCCGCTGGGCCAGCAGCTGCTCGCCGGGGAGCAGCGCCTGCTCGAAGAGGAGCTGGGGCGCTTCTTCGGTGGCTACCTGGTGCATTACGGCCCTTGCGCCGAGGCACCGCCCAATGCCCCGCAGGTGCAACGCAACGTGCGCCTGGGGGCGCCGCTGCCGGGCGTCGAGATCGTGTGCGAAGAGCAGGCCTGGCCCCTGAGCGAGCACGCCGCCGACGTGGTGGTGCTGCAGCACGGGCTGGACTTCAGCCTCTCGCCCCACGGCCTGCTGCGCGAGGCGGCCAGCAGCGTGCGCCCTGGCGGGCACCTGCTGATCGTCGGGATCAACCCCTGGAGCACCTGGGGCCTGCGCCGGGTGTTTGCCCATGATGCGTTGCGCAAGGCGCGCTGCATCTCGCCGTCGCGGGTGGGCGACTGGCTCAACCTGCTGGGCTTCGCGCTGGAGAAACGCCGCTTCGGGTGCTATCGTCCGCCGCTTGCCTCGCCGGCCTGGCAGGCACGGTTGTCTGGCTGGGAGCGTGCTGCCGGGCGCTGGCAGATATCCGGTGGCGGTGTGTACGTGCTGGTGGCGCGCAAGATGGTGGTGGGCCTGCGCCCGCTGCGCCAGGTGCGCCGCGAGCCGATGGGCAAGCTGCTGCCGTTGCCGATGGCCAAGGTCAACCGGCGCACGCCTCACCCCGAGGGCCGCACCTTCAATGATGAATAAAGGCTGTACATGAGCGAAAGCGTCGAAAGCGTCGAGATCTACACCGATGGTGCCTGCAAGGGCAATCCTGGCCTGGGCGGCTGGGGCGCGCTGCTGGTCTGCAAGGGCGTCGAAAAGGAGCTGTGGGGCGGCGAGCGCGAAACCACCAACAACCGCATGGAACTGATGGCCGCCATCAAGGGCCTCGAGGCGCTCAAGCGCCAGTGTGATGTGCTGCTGGTGACCGACTCGCAGTACGTGATGAAAGGCATCACCGAGTGGATGGTCAACTGGAAGAAGCGTGGCTGGAAGACCGCCGCCAAGGAGCCGGTCAAGAACGCCGACCTGTGGCAGCAGCTCGACGAACAGGTCAACCGCCACAACGTGAAATGGCAGTGGGTGCGCGGGCACGTCGGCCACGCCGGCAACGAGCGTGCCGACCAGCTGGCCAACCGCGGCGTCGACGATCTGCGCAAGCAACGCTGACCCCTCCCTTTAGCGAATTCGCCACATCCTGCCCTGGGTGAGGTAAAATTCGCCGCTTTCAATATTCAGGCAGTACGCGGCAGGAGATGACCGACGTGGAGATGCAGAACAACAGGTCGGTAGTGCTCGACACCGAAACCACCGGTATGCCGGTGGCCGATGGTCACCGCATCATCGAGATCGGCTGTATCGAGCTGGTCGGCCGGCGCATGACCGGACGCAATTTCCACGTGTACCTGCAGCCCGACCGCGAAAGCGACGAGGGTGCGATCGGGGTGCACGGCATCACCGACGAATTCCTGGTGGGCAAGCCGCGTTTCGCCGAAATCGCCGACGAGTTCTTCGAGTACATCAAGGGCGCGCGGCTGATCATCCACAACGCGGCGTTCGACGTTGGTTTCATCAACAACGAATTCGCCATGCTCGGCCAGCACGATCGCGCCGATATCGCACAGCACTGCGAGGTGCTCGACACCCTGCTGATGGCCCGCGAGCGTCACCCCGGCCAGCGCAACAGCCTCGATGCCTTGTGCAAACGCTATGGCGTAGACAACTCCGGCCGCGAACTGCACGGCGCGTTGCTCGACTCCGAGTTGCTGGCGGACGTGTTCCTGGCCATGACCGGCGGCCAGACCAGCCTGTCACTGGCCGGCAGCGACAGCGAGGGCGAAGGCCAGTCCAGCCAGGGCAGCGAGATCCGTCGGCTGGTGGGGCGTCAGCCGGGGCGCATCATCCCGGCCACCGAGGCAGAGCTGCAAGCGCACATGGCGCGCCTTGAAGCAGTGGCAAAATCCACCGGTGGCCCGGCCTTGTGGCAGCAACTGCTCGAGGCCCGCTGAAGCAAATCCCGCCGCGTACCTGGCGCCGACCTTCTACCCTGAAATGAACGGCCTCACGGCCTGTCGCTCAGAAGGTGCCGGCGCCCATGTACAAGGACCTCAAGTTTCCGATACTCATCGTGCACCGCGATATCAAGGCCGACAGTGTGGCCGGTGATCGCGTGCGCGGCATTGCCCAGGAACTGGCCCAGGACGGCTTTACCATTCTGCCGGCGGTGGACTACGCCGAGGGCCGCCTGGTAGCGGCCACCCACCACGGCCTGGCCTGCATGCTGATTGCGGCCGAAGGCGCGGGGGAAAACACCCACCTGCTGCAGAACATGGTCGAGTTGATCCGCCTGGCGCGGGTGCGCGCACCGCACTTGCCGATCTTCGCACTGGGCGAGCAGGTGACCCTGGAGAACGCCCCGGCCGACGCCATGAGCGAACTGAACCAGTTGCGCGGCATCCTTTACCTGTTCGAAGACACCGTGCCGTTTCTGGCCCGACAAGTGGCGCGGGCGGCGCACAACTACCTGGACGGCCTGCTGCCGCCGTTCTTCAAGGCCCTGGTGCAGCACACCGCGCAATCGAACTACTCCTGGCACACGCCGGGCCATGGCGGTGGCGTGGCGTATCGCAAGAGCCCGGTGGGCCAGGCGTTTCACCAGTTCTTCGGCGAGAACACCCTGCGTTCGGACCTGTCGGTGTCGGTGCCGGAGCTGGGTTCGCTGCTCGATCATACCGGCCCCCTGGCGGCGGCCGAAGCGCGTGCGGCGCGCAACTTCGGCGCTGACCACACCTTCTTTGTGATCAACGGCACCTCCACCGCCAACAAGATCGTCTGGCACTCGATGGTCGGGCGTGACGACCTGGTGCTGGTGGATCGCAACTGTCACAAGTCGGTGCTGCACGCAATCATCATGACCGGCGCAATCCCCCTGTACCTGTGTCCGGAGCGCAACGAGCTGGGCATCATCGGCCCCATCCCGCTGAGCGAGTTCAGCTGCGAGGCGATCCAGGCCAAGATCGCGGCCAACCCGCTGGCCGCAGGGCGCGAGCCGCGGGTGAAGATGGCGGTGGTGACCAACTCCACCTATGACGGGCTGTGCTACAACGCCGAGATGATCAAGCAGGTGCTGGGCAACAGTGTCGAGGTGCTGCATTTCGACGAGGCCTGGTACGCCTACGCGGCGTTTCACGAATTCTTTGCCGGGCGTTACGCCATGGGTACTTCGCGCAGTGCCGACAGCCCGTTGGTGTTCAGCACCCATTCCACCCACAAGCTGCTGGCCGCGTTCAGCCAGGCCTCGATGATCCACGTGCAGGACGGCGGTGCACGCCAGCTCGACCGTGATCGATTCAACGAGGCGTTCATGATGCATATCTCCACCTCGCCGCAGTACAGCATCCTGGCCTCGCTGGACGTGTCGTCGGCGATGATGGAAGGCCCGGCTGGGCGCTCGCTGCTGCAGGAAATGTTCGACGAGGCGCTGAGCTTTCGGCGTGCGCTGGCCAACCTGCGCGAGCACCTGGCCGACGACGACTGGTGGTTCAGTATCTGGCAACCGCCGCAGGTGGGTGGCATTCACCGCGTGGCGACCGAGGACTGGCTGCTGCAACCCCAGGCCGAATGGCACGGTTTTGGCGATGTGAGCGAAGACTACGTGCTGCTCGACCCGATCAAGGTCACGCTGGTGATGCCGGGGCTGGATGCGGGCGGCAGCCTGGGTGAGCATGGTATTCCTGCGGCAGTGGTCAGCAAGTTCCTGTGGGAGCGCGGGCTGGTGGTGGAGAAGACCGGCCTGTATTCGTTTCTGGTGCTGTTCTCGATGGGGATCACCAAGGGCAAGTGGAGCACCTTGCTCACCGAACTGCTGGAGTTCAAGCGCAACTACGACGCCAATACCGCGCTGCTGCAGAGCCTGCCGTGCGTGGCGCAACTGGACCCGTTGCGCTACCACGGCATGGGCCTGCGCGACCTGTGCGAGCAGTTGCACGAATGCTACCGCGCCAACGCCACAGCCAAGCAGCTCAAGCGCTTGTACATGCGTTTGCCCGAGGTGGTGATGAAGCCGGGGGATGCGTATGACAAGCTGGTGCGCGGCGAGGTCGAGGCGGTGCCGATCGAGCGCCTGATCGGGCGGGTGGCGGCGGTGATGCTGGTGCCGTACCCGCCCGGGATTCCGTTGATCATGCCCGGGGAGCGCTTTACCGAGTCGACGCGCTCGATCATCGACTACCTGGGCTTTGCACGGGCGTTCGACCGTGGGTTCCCCGGGTTTGTGGCCGATGTGCACGGGCTGCAGCATGAAGTGGGGGACGTGTATACGGTGGATTGCATCCGCGAATGAGGGATGGCTTGTGCTGGCCGCTTCGCCGGCAATGCCGGCGAAGCCTTCACTGTAACTGTTGCGTGCTCACCACGTGCCCGAAATGATGCCGCCACAGGCTCACCCCCAACTGCCCCGACCGATCCAGCGACGACCCTACCGTGAGGTCGCTGATCAGGGTCGGCTGCAGCCCCGCATCAAACAGCGCGAACCCCGCCGCCAGCACGCAGGTGTCGGTCTGTATGCCGCACACCAGCACGCGCTCGGGGTTCAATTGCCTGAGGTAATCCAGCATCTCGGCCGTCGGGGCGTAGCCATGCTTGATGAAGATACGATCTGCCGCCACCAGGCTCTGGTCGTGCGCCGCCGGTTGCCAGCCCAGCTGACGTTGAAACGGGGTCACCGATTCATCATGGCGCTCCACGCTCGCCACCGACGGCATGCGGCCGATCAGTGATGCTATGCCGTCTACCAGCCATTGCGGCGGGTTGAACGAGGGTTGTACGTCGATAATCAGCAGTACCTGGCGCATGGAATGCCCTATGGAAGTTCAAGGCCGGGCGATTGTAACCCCCGGCCTTGCACAGATGCTAAAATCCGCCGCTTGAAACCTGGAGATAGACGCGTGCGCAAAGTGGCGGTGGTAATGGCAGTGCTGGCCCTGGCCGGCTGTGACAACGATGCCGAACGGGTACACAAGCAGGTTGCCGAGCATCTGGATAACCCGAAGACGGCCAAGTTCGCCAACGTGCGATTCAACAAGCAGGGCGATATCTGCGGCCAGTTCCGTGGCAAGGACGCGGCCGGTGTGTTCCAGCCTTACCGCAGCTACGTGGCCATCAAGCAGGGCGACGACTACCAGATCATCATCGACGAAACCGGCGGCGACCTGCGCATCCGCGAAATCTGCGGTGGTGCCGACCTGCAGCGCCGTGCCGATGCCCTGGCCGACCAGCCCGCGCCCGAAGGCTGGGACGTCGAGATCATCCAGGGCCCGAACATGGGCGCCCTCAGCGACATGACCGCGCGCCTGATCGAAAAACAGATTCCATCCTCGGTGGTGTACCGCGACGGCAAGCCGGTGGTTCTGCTGGGCCCTTACCCGACCAAAGAGGAGGCCCTGGCCAGCAAGAACGATGTGATGGCGCGCCTGGGTACCGATTCGGTGGTCATCCAGCACGGCGCCGAGCGCTAGCCAGCACGCGGCGGCGCCTCTTACACTCACGGCTTGTCTTCAAGGATGAGCCGTCATGAGTGATTCGCCCTTCGCCATTACCCTTCAACGTTGTACCGAACAGCACGTCGAGGGGCTCACGGCCCTGTACAACCACCCGCAGGTGGCGCGGCAGGTGCTGCAGATGCCGTATCAGAGCGCCGACCTGTGGCGCAAACGCATCGCCACCGACAACGAACGAATGGTGTTTCTGGTGGCCTTACATCAAGGCGAGGTGATCGGCAGCTGTACGCTCGAGCAGTTCATACGTGTACGTCGCGGTCATTGCGGCGGCATCGGCATGGGCGTCGCCCCGGCCTGGCAAGGGCAGGGGGTGGGCACACGGCTGTTGTCGGCGGTGCTCGAGGTGGCGGACAACTGGATGGGCCTGCAGCGCGTCGAACTCACTGTTTACGCCGATAACCAGCCGGCACTGGCGCTGTACCGGCGCCACGGCTTCGAGGTGGAAGGGCATTTGCGCGACTATGCTTTACGTGACGGTGTGTTCACCGATGCCTGCAGCATGGCGCGCCTGCGACGGCGCGAGGGTTAGAGGAGGGGGCTTATGTCCACACTGGAGCGAGCCATTGCGGTTGCCGCCAGGGCCCATGAAGGGCAGCAGGACAAGGGCGGCACTGCGTATATCCTGCACCCGTTGCGGGTGATGCTGAGGGTGCAGACCACCGAACAGCGCATCGTCGCGGTGCTGCACGACGTGCTCGAAGATACCAGCATGAGCTTGTCGGACCTGGCCCGCGAAGGCTTCGCCCTGAAGATACTGGCGGCGGTGCAGGCGCTGAGCCGGCGCGATGACGAAAGCTACGAGGCCTTCGTCGCGCGGCTGGGCAGCGACCCGCTGGCACGGGTGGTAAAGCTTGCCGACCTTGCCGACAACAGCGACCTTTCGCGCATCGCCATGCCCGGCCCCGAAGACATCGTGCGCCTGCAGCGCTATCAACAGGCCAGCGCCTACCTGCAGGCGCTGGCCTGAACGCTGGCGCTTTCGATCACCCGTGCCAGGCGCTGCATCGCCGCATCGATGGCTTCGCCACTGAACCCACCCAGGCCGAGCACCAGCCCGGGCCTGCCGTGCGGCCCCGCATACATGGGGGATACCGCGCGCACCACCACCCCGGCCTCTGCGGCCTGGTCCGCTACCTGCCTGTCGTCGATACCGGCTGCCAGCCACAGCACCAGGTGCATGCCCTGGTCGGTCGGTTGCAGCCAGGCCAGCTCAGGCTCCAGCCAGCGCGCCACCGCTTCGTTCACCTGGCGGTGGATGGTGGCGTACACACCGCGGATGCGGCGGATGTGCCGGTCCAGATGGCCTTCGTTGATGAAGGCCGCCAGTACCTGCTGGTCGGCGTTGGCCGGATGACGGTCCATCAGCACGCGGGCACCGCAGAAGGCGTCCACCAGGTCCGGCGGCACGATCGCATAGCCCAGGCGCAGTGACGGGAACAGGATCTTGCTGAAGGTGCCCAGGTAGATCACCCGTTCAGGGTCCAGCCCCTGCAACGAGGGGAACGGGTGCCCTGCATAGCGCAACTCGCCGTCGTAGTCGTCCTCGATCACCCATGCATTGTGGGTTCTGGCCCAGCTCAGCAGTGCCTCGCGCCGGGTCATGCTCATCGGCATGCCCAGCGGGTACTGGTGCGAAGAGGTGACGAAGGCGGCGCGGGCGTGGGGGCAGGTAGCGACGGCGTGTTCCACGTCCATGCCCTCGGCGTCCACCGGCACGCGCACCATCTGCCCGCTGTGCCCGGCGCTTTCGAGAATGGCGGTGATACCGCGGTAGGCCGGGTCTTCGACCCAGGCGAAGTCGCCGATGTCCAGCAGCACCTGGCAGGCCAGGTACAGGCCCTGCTGGGTGCCGGAGGTGATGATCACCTGGCTGGCCTCGCAGCGTACCGAGCGGGATTTGCGCACATAGTCCACCACCGCCTCGCGCAGCTCGATTTCCCCCAGCGGGTCGCCATAGCCGGCAGGGGCACCCGGGCCGCGGGCGCGCACCCGGTTGCCAAGGCGCCGCCAGATATCATCCGGCGCGGCCTTGCCCAGCGGTACCGAGACGGCGAACGGTACCTGGGGTACCTCGCCGAAGCGGCGGGCAAGTTGTGCAAAGCGTTCGATGCGTGCCGAGCTGGCGGCGGGCCGCGCCACACCTGTCGTGTGCGCGGCAGGTGGCTCTTCAAGGCTGTGCGCGACCCGCGTGCCGGCACGGCCGCGGGACTCCAGAAACCCCTCGGCCGTCAGTTGCTCGAACGCCTCGATGGCCGTGCCCCGCGCGATCATCAGCGATCTGGCCAGCATGCGGGTCGAGGGCAGCGCCTCGCCGGGCTTGAGGTCGCCGCGCCGGATCGCCGCACGCAGCGCCTGGGCCAGTTGGCGCCCCAGTTGGCCGCTGCTGCGGTCCAGCATGCCCAGCGAAGGAATATCCACCACGTTGGCTTTGCGCGCCATGTTTTCTGGTCCAGTTATTTTGTTCGATAGTGGATCTATACCATGGGCCAGTTGCGCCACACAATTTGCCATCGCCCTGTGCCGGATGGATGCAAACCATGTACGTACCGCAGTCTTTCAACGAGTCGCGCCCCGAGGTGCTGCATCAACTGATCATGCAGAACCCGCTGGGTGTATTGGTCAGCCACGGCGAGGGTGGGCTGGATGCCAACCATCTGCCGTTCCACTTCAAGCCGCAGGAGGGCACGCAGGGGGTGCTGCATGCTCACGTATCGCGGGCCAACCCGCTGTGGCGCGAACTCAAGGATGGCGATGAAGTGCTGGTGATCTTCCGCGGCGCCGATGCCTACATCTCGCCCAACTGGTACCCCAGCAAGCACGAGACCCACAAACAGGTGCCCACCTGGAACTATCAGGTGGTGCACGCCCATGGCCGCGTGACCTTGCACGATGACGAGCACTACGTGCGTGGCCTGGTGGCCCTGCTCACGCGCACCCACGAAGCATCCCAGCCCGTGCCGTGGAAGATGTCCGACGCGCCGAAGGACTACATCCGCGACATGCTCAAGGCCATCGTCGGGCTCGAGATCGAGATCACCCGTCTGGTCGGCAAGTTCAAGCTGGGCCAGAATAAGGAGGCGCGGGATATCCAGGGCGCCGCCCAGGGGTTGAAGGCGTCGGGCAAACCAGCAGTGGGCGAAGCCATGTTGAGCGCCACCGGTCACCCGCTGCACGGGCCGGCCTTGCCGGCGAAGGCGCCCGAATGACCGCCGCTTGATCCCACCTGAAAATCGACTTTTCCTACAGAGTCGGCCAGAATCGGCGGCTCGGCTGCGTTATGGCTTTTTGACTGCATCGGTCGAGAGTGGGTGCTTTTGCACCGGCCCGACTTTCCAGCGCAGACGACAGCACATGACCCAGGACGAGTGGTTGAAGGCCAATGCGGCGCGTTTCGGCAGTGACTACGAACGATTGTTCGCCAGCAACGTGCTCAGCCTCGTGGCGGGCATCCGTTACGAGTCGCTGAGTGCGCAATACCCCTTCAAGGACAATGACGGCGGGCAACGCTACTGCGACCTTGTCATCAATGAAGAGGGAGACGTGCGCATCGCCATCGAAATCGATGGCTATGACAAAAGCGGTACGGGTACCGGCATGTCGCACCCCGAGTTCATCGACTGGCAGCGGCGGCAGTCTGCACTCACTTCCCAGGGCTGGCGGGTGCTGCGCTTTGCCAACCGCGACGTCAGGGATCACCCGCAGCGTTGCGCTCGGGATATCAGCGTACTGCTCGATGCCGAGCGAAAAAAAGCCCACGACCTGCTGTCGAGCACGCGCCAGAGCGCCAGCGTGCAGCAGTTGGCGCAGGCGCAGGGCAGCCGGATCAAAGGGCTCAACAAGGAGGTTTCGGTCATGAAGTACACGATCATGTCATTCACTGCGCTGATCGGGGTTCTGATCGTGGTGTTTGCGTTCAAGGGCACCGAGTCGGTTGCAGGCTCGGCCGTGGTCAGCCAGGCAGTGGCGGCGCCGGCGTCACCCGCCACCTTGCAGGGCGCCACCTGCGACAACCCGCTGGACTGGCGTCAGGCCGCCGACCATATCGGGCAGAGCGCTGCGGTGCTGGGCCCGATCATGAAGGTGACCTACAAACCGTCGTCCAGGGGCCAGCCGACCTGGATCGACCTGGGTGCCAGCTTCCCCAGCAAGCGACGGTTGGGGCTGGTGGTATGGGGCGAGCATCGCCCGGCGTTCGCCTCGTTGCTGGCGCAGCCGCTGGAGGGGCGCACGGTGTGCGTGATAGGGCGTATCGAGCAGTACAAGGGCGTGCCGCGTCTGGAGTTGCAGGGCGCCAGTCAGTTCCAGCTGGTCAAGTGATCTTCAGGTGCAGCCTTGGCGTCAAGGCTGCACCGTTATCCCCTCAGCCGGCCTTCTGGCAGTTGCCGGCGATGCTGTAGCCCTCTGCCTGGGCGGCAGATTCGCTGCTGAACTCGACCCGATTCTTTTCGGCAATGCTGTTGTACGACGGGCAGTCCGGGCGGTGGTAGCGCTTCTTGGCCAGGTTGCCGCGCACTTGCCCGGTGGCGTCGGCTACGGTTGCAGCCTTGGTTTTGGCGGGGGCGGCGGGTCTTGCCGGTGAAGCGGCGGTCGTGGCCGTGCCCTTGCCTTGCCCCAGCTCTGCACGCAGGAATATCGGCGCGTGATCGGAGATGTTCGCCCGGCCTTGCTGGTGGGTCATGCCCAGGTGTTTCGGGTAGTCGTACACGCCCACGCTGTTGACCTTCAGCGGCGAGGAATGGCTGACGAAGATATTGTCGTAAAGGTTGGCGAATTTGCCGTCGGTTGTTGACAGCGTGCTGGCGCCTGCGACCACCAGTGGTCTGGCTGCGGCATTGAGCGACTTCCAGGCAGGCGAAGTGGGCGGCATGTTGAAGTCGCCCATCAGCAGGATGTGATTGTTGCCGGGGTAGACTTCCTTCAGCCAGGTCCAGTAGCTCGACAGCGCATCGATTTCCGCGACCCGGTCAGACGGCTTTTTCCCGTACACGATATGCACCGTGGCCACCACGAAATAGGCATTGTCGGTGAGTGACTTGAAGCGCGCGGAGTAGGGCTCGCGCTCGAAGATCTTCTTGCGGTCCAGGTAGGACACCGCACCGTCTTCATAGGCGACCTTGCTGTCCTTCCACACGAAACCATACATTTCCTTGTACGAAGACCTGCCTACCGCATCGGAGGCCATGTGGCTCCAGGGCTCGCCGCTCTGGCGGCTGAGTTCCCTGGCCAGCTTGTCCAGGGCCGCTTCGCTCATCAGCTCTTGCACAGCCAGAAAATCCACATTTTTGGCGACCTTGGCAATGGCCTTGAAGTCCTTGTTGGGGCGGTCGCTCAGGTGTTCCAGGTTCCAGGTGCCGATACGCGTTTCAGCAAACACCTGGCCACACAACAACATCAGCAGCATCACTGCAGCTGCAAGATTCTTGAACATCATTACTTCCAGATTCTACGGATAACACCATCGCCCAGAAGGGCGACAAGTCGGAGCAGGGTGGGCGGGCAGCGCCTGGCGACGGCTTCAGTCTTCCTTGGGCACAACCCAGAAAATCTGCACGCCGCCGTCATCCCGGTAGGCCAGGGTGACGTTGTCGTTTTCGGCGATTTCCTCGAGCAGGGTCTCCCAGTCGGCAGGCGACTCGTGCTCCAGGCGAAAGATCAGCGCCGCGCGGGACTTCTGCGCGGTTGGCGAGTTGATGATTTTCTGAATGCGGATGCCCAGTTGCTCGTAGCTGCTGACGGGCTTGGCGGCAGAGGAGGTGGCCACAGGTACAGGTTCCTTGTTTTTGCTGTATGCGCATACAGTATTTTACTGTAAGGCTTTTCGCAACTGCGTGTCGCTCAAAGAACCCATGTGACCACACGGCGCAGGCTTTGCTGCACCGTGGGCAAAATAAAAGTGGCGAAGTTACAAGAGGTTAGGCCGCCCCGCTGTAGGAAGGGCGGCCTGCCGGGCTACTGCACTCAGTATTCCCAGAAGATGCGCTGCAGCTCCTTGCTGTCCTGGGTCTTGGTCAGGGCGACCATGGCCAGGATGCGCGCTTTTTGCGGGTTCAGGTCGTGCGCCACTACCCAGTCGTTCTTGTCGTCAGGCTGCTCGGCGTTGCGCAGCACGAACCCGCCCTGGTTGACGTGGGACGAACGGATGATCTGCACGCCGTTCTTGCGCAGTTCCTGCAGGGCCGGCACTACGCGCGAGGACACCGAACCGTTGCCGGTACCGGCATGGATGATGGCCTTGGCGCCATTTTGCGCCAGGGCCTTGTAGGCGGTGTCGCTGACGTTGCCGTAGCTGTAGGCGATGTCCACGGCAGGCAGGCTGCTGATGGTCTTGATGTCGAACTCCGAATCCATCGTGTGGCGCTTGGCCGGCAGGCGGAACCAGTACGACTTGCCTTCCACGACCATGCCCATCGGGCCCCAGGCGCTCTTGAACGCTTCGGTCTTGATGTTGATCGACTTGCTCACGTCGCGACCGGACTGGATCTCGTCGTTCATGGTCACCAGCACGCCCTTGCCGCGCGATTGCTTGTCGCTGGCCACGGCCACGGCGTTGTACAGGTTGAGCATGCCGTCAGCCGACATTGCGGTACCGGGGCGCATGGAGCCCACGACCACGATCGGCTTGTCGGTCTTTTCCACCAGGTTGAGGAAGTAGGCGGTCTCTTCGAGGGTGTCGGTACCGTGGGTGATCACGATGCCGTCAACGTCCTTGCTGTCGGCCAGCTCGGCAACGCGCTTGCCCAGTTGCAGCAGGTTTTCGTTGGTGATGCTTTCGGAGGCGATCTGCATCACCTGCTCGCCGCGCACGTTGGCCAGGTTGGCCAGCTCCGGAACACCGGCAATCAGCTTGTCGACGCCCACCTTGGCGGCTTGATAGGTAGCGCTGTTGGCTGCGCTGGCACCTGCACCGGCAATGGTGCCGCCGGTGGCGAGGATAACCACGTTGGCGAGTTTCTGTTGGGTTTCGGCTTCCTTGGCGTAGGCGCCAGCAGGGAAGAACATGAACAGGGCCAGGGCGGCCGGAGCGAAGGAGTGAAGCGCAGCTTTCATCGTTATTGTTCCTTATGAGTGAAATTGCTGTGTTGCCCACACAAGTTCAGCAGAAAGCGTACCAGTTGCCCAATTAACTGAGCGTTTACGTCAATTCATTGATTTATAAGAAATTTATTTAAGTTTATGCCCCGTGTTGCCTGGCACTGCTTTCGGAAACCCGAATTATTGCGGTGCCGGATGTTCGGTTTTCCGAAGATTTTAAGGATAATTCCCGGCACTATTGGGGCCATGAAGGGCGGTCGGCAGATTTGACAAAACCCGGTAGCGTTTCCATAGTTGTTAACCGCAAACGTTTGCGACCCGACAAAAATCATAAGATTCGGAGTGAACCCATGACGCTGCCCTTCGCTGGACGCCTGCTGGCCGTTGCCATGCTGGCCACCCTCGCCACCGCCGTACCCTTCAGCCACGCCCATGCCGACACCGCCAAGCCCAAGGTGGCCCTGGTGATGAAGTCGCTGGCCAACGAGTTCTTCCTCACCATGGAAGACGGTGCCAAGGCCTACCAGAGAGACCACGCAGGCGAGTTCGACCTGGTATCCAATGGCATAAAGGACGAGTCCGATACCAGCAATCAGATCCGCATCGTCGAGCAGATGATCGTCTCCGGCGTCAACGCGCTGGTGATTGCCCCGGCCGATTCCAAGGCCCTGGTGCCAGTGGTCAAGAAGGCCATGGACGCGGGGATCACCGTGGTCAACATCGACAACCGCCTCGACCCGGATGTACTCAAGAGCAAGAACCTCAGCGTGCCCTTCGTGGGCCCCGACAACCGCAAGGGCGCGCGCCTGGTGGGCGAGTACCTGGCCACCCGCCTGAGCGTGGGCGATCAGGTCGGCATCATCGAGGGCGTGCCGACCACCACCAACGCCCAGCAGCGTACCGCCGGTTTCAAGGACGCCATGGAGGCAGCCAAGATCAAGATCGTCTCGGTGCAATCGGGCAACTGGGAGATCGACAAGGGCAATGCCGTGGCCTCGGCCATGCTCAACGAATACCCCGACCTCAAGGCGTTGTTGGCCGGCAACGACAGCATGGCGCTCGGCGCGGTGTCGGCGGTGCGCGCGGCAGGCAAGGTCGGTGCGGTGCAGGTGGTGGGCTACGACAACATCAAGGCGATCCAGCCGATGCTGCGCGACGGTCGCGTGCTGGCCACGGCCGATCAATACGCCGCCAAGCAAGCGGTGTTCGGTATCGAGGCGGCCCTGAAGATGCTGCGCGGCGAGAAGCCGGACGTGGATGCCGACAACGTCATCCAGACCCCGGTCGAGCTGGTCAAGCAGCCCTAGCCCGCTGACGGTGCCTGCCGTGGTGCGGGCGCCAGGAGAACACCTTATGTCGGCGATTGCGGATGTCGTGTTGTCGGTCAGTGCAATCGGCAAGACCTACGCCCAGCCCGTGCTGGGCGATATCGAACTGTCCCTGCTGCGCGGCGAAGTGCTGGCCCTGACTGGCGAGAACGGTGCGGGCAAGAGCACCCTGTCGAAGATCATCGGCGGGCTCGAAACCCCCACCACCGGGCAGATGTTCTACCAGGGCCAGGTGTATCAGCCCGCCAGCCGCACCGCGGCCGAGCGCCAGGGCGTGCGCATGGTGATGCAGGAGCTCAACCTGCTGCCGACCCTGAGCGTGGCCGAGAACCTGTTTCTGCACAACCTGCCCAGCCGCGCCGGCTGGGTCAATCGCACGCGCCTGCGCCAACTGGCGACCGCGGCAATGGCGCAGGTGGGGCTCGAAGCGATCGACCCCGATACGCTGGTCGGCGAGCTGGGCATCGGCCATCAGCAGATGGTGGAGATCGCCCGCAACCTGATCGGCGACTGCCATGTGCTGATTCTCGACGAGCCCACCGCGATGCTCACCGCACGCGAGGTGGAGCTGCTGTTCCGCCAGATCGAGCGCCTGCAGCAACGGGGTGTGTCGATCATCTACATTTCCCACCGCCTCGAAGAGCTCAAGCGCATCGCCCAGCGCATTGCCGTGCTGCGCGACGGCAAGCTGGTGTGCGTGGAACCGATGCAGCGCTACAGCAGCGAGCAACTGGTCAACCTGATGGTGGGGCGCGAGCTGGGCGAGCATATCGACCTGGGGCGCCGCACGATCGGCGAGCCGGTACTGCGTGTCAGCGGCCTGGGCCGGGGCGACAAGGTGCAGGACGTCTCGTTCGAGGTGCGCAGCGGCGAAATCTTCGGCATCTCCGGGCTTATCGGTGCCGGGCGTACCGAGCTGCTGCGCCTGATCTTCGGTGCCGACACGGCCGACAGCGGCAGCATCGAGCTGGGCAGCCCGTTGCGCCCGGTGCGTATCGACTCGCCCATGGCTGCAGTGCGCCACGGCGTGGCCCTGATTACCGAAGACCGCAAGGGCGAAGGCCTGCTGTTGTCGCAGTCGGTCAGCGCCAACCTGGCGTTGGGCAACATGCCGGCGATCTCACGCGCGGGCCTGGTGGATGGTGCTGCCGAGCGTGCCCTGGCCGAGCGCCAGATCCAGGCCATGCGCATCCGCAGCGCCGGGCCCGCACAAACGGTGGGGGAGCTGTCGGGTGGCAACCAGCAGAAGGTGGTGATCGGCCGCTGGCTGGAGCGCGACTGCGCCGTGCTGCTGTTCGACGAGCCCACGCGCGGTATCGATGTGGGCGCCAAGTTCGACATCTATGGGCTGCTCGCCGAGCTGACCCGCCAGGGCAAGGCGCTGGTGGTGGTGTCCAGCGACCTGCGCGAACTGATGCTGATCTGCGATCGCATCGGTGTGCTTTCGGCAGGGCGCCTGATTGAAACCTTCGAGCGTGAGCACTGGAGCCAGGACCAGCTACTGGCCGCCGCCTTTGCCGGCTATCAGAAACGTGACGCGCTGCTGCAAGACGCAGTGCCCAGGAACCCCGCATGAACACTTCCCCGATAGACACACCGCCTGGCCCACCAGCCCGGCGCAGCGGTACCTACCTCGGCCTGGGGACCTACCTGGGCCTGGCCGGTGCGCTGCTGGCGATGGTGGTGCTGTTCTCGTTGCTGAGCAGCCACTTTCTATCGTACGGCACCTTCAGCACCCTGGCCAACCAGATCCCCGACCTGATGGTGCTGGCGGTGGGCATGACCTTCGTACTGATCATCGGCGGCATCGACCTGTCGGTGGGATCGGTACTGGCCCTGGCCGCGTCGGCGGTCAGTGTGGCGATTCTGGGCTGGGGCTGGAGCGTGCTGCCGGCGGCACTGCTCGGCATGGGGTGCGCGGCACTGGCCGGGACCCTTACCGGCTCGATCACCGTGGCCTGGCGCATCCCTTCGTTCATCGTCTCGCTGGGTGTGCTGGAAATGGCGCGTGGCGTGGCCTACCAGCTCACCGACTCGCGCACCGCGTACATCGGTGATGCCTTTGCCTGGCTGTCGGAGCCGGTGGCCTTCGGCATTTCGCCGGCCTTCATCATCGCCTTGCTGGTGATCGTGGTGGCGCAACTGGTACTGACCCGCACCGTGTTCGGCCGTTACCTGATCGGCATCGGCACCAACGAAGAGGCCGTGCGCCTGGCCGGCATCGATCCGCGCCCGTACAAGATTCTGGTGTTCTCGCTGATGGGCCTGCTGGCCGGCCTGGCGGCGCTGTTCCAGATCTCGCGGCTGGAGGCCGCCGACCCCAATGCCGGCTCCGGGTTGGAGCTGCAGGTGATTGCCGCCGTGGTGATCGGCGGCACCAGCCTGATGGGCGGTCGCGGTTCGGTCATCAGCACCCTCTTCGGTGTGCTGATCATTTCGGTGCTGGCCGCAGGGCTGGCGCAGATCGGCGCCAGCGAGCCGACCAAACGCATCATCACCGGGGCGGTCATCGTGATCGCCGTGGTTCTCGACACTTACCGCAGCCGGCGCGCGCGCCGGCGGACCTGAACAATGGCAACCATCAAAGATGTAGCGGCGCTGGCGGGTATTTCCTATACCACCGTTTCCCACGTGCTGAACAAGACCCGCCCGGTGAGCGAACCGGTGCGGCGCAAGGTAGAAGCGGCGATTGCCGAGCTGGACTACGTGCCCAGTGCGGTGGCGCGCTCGCTCAAGGCGCGCTGCACGGCCACCATCGGCCTGCTGGTGCCCAACAGCGTCAACCCGTATTTCGCCGAACTGGCGCGGGGCATCGAGGATGGCTGCGAGCGCAATGGCTACTGCGTGATCCTGTGCAACTCCGACGACGACCCGCGCAAGCAGCGCAGCTACCTGCGCGTGCTGCTGGAGAAACGCATCGACGGTCTGATCGTGGCCTCGGTGGGCGAGGAGGCCGACCTGCTCGACAGCCTGGCCAGCGTGCGCACGCCCATGGTGATCGTCGACCGCGCGCTGGCGGGCGTCGACGCCGACCTGGTGCGCATCGACCACGAGCAGGGGGCCTACCTGGCCACCCGACACCTGCTGGAGCTGGGGCACCAGGACATCGCCTGCATCAACGGCCCGGCACACACCAGCGTGGCCAAGATGCGCCTGGCCGGCTTTCACCGGGCACTGGCCCAGGCCGGGGTGCCCCTGCGCGAGGGCCGCGTGGTGGACAGCGACTTCACCAGCCTGGGCGGCTATGGCGCCGCAGCGCAACTGCTGGGCCACGACCGCCCGACCGCGATCTTCGCGGCCAACGACATGATCGGCATGGGCGTGCTGCGTGCCGCGGCCGAGCGCAACATCTGCGTGCCGAGCGAACTGTCGGTGATCGGTTTCGACGATATCCAGATGAGCCAGTACGTCTACCCTGCGCTGACCACGGTAGGGCAGTCGATCCGCGAGCTGGGCGAGATGGCGTCCGAGCTGTTGCTGCGGCGTATCGGTGAGCCGCAGCGCAGTGGGGTAGAGCAGCGCATCGTCGCGCCGAGCATCGTGCTGCGCGAGTCCACCGGGCCGCGTCCCGACCTCTTCAATGATTACCGCTAGGACCGACATGCCATGCAAGCGAATGTAGTGGTGGTAGGCAGCCTGAACATGGACCTGGTGACCCGCGCCGAGCGCCTGCCGCAGGCGGGGGAAACCCTGGCCGGCGAGTGGTTCGGCACCGTGCCGGGCGGCAAGGGCGCCAACCAGGCGGTAGCAGCTGCGCGGTTGGGGGCGGCGGTGGCGATGATCGGCTGTGTGGGGGAGGACGCCTACGGTGCGCAGTTGCGTCAGGCGCTGCTCGACGAGGGCATCGATTGCCAGGGCGTGGACACGGCGGCGGGTGTTTCCAGTGGTGTGGCACTGATTGTGGTGGATGCCAGCAGCCAGAACGCCATCGTCATCGTGGCCGGTGGCAATGGGCACTTGCTGCCGGCATCGGTACAGCGCCTGGACCGCCTGCTGCAGGCTGCCGATGTGATCATCTGCCAGCTCGAAGTACCGCAGGCCACCGTGGCACATACCCTGGCCCGTGGCCGGGCGCTGGGCAAGACCGTGATCCTCAACCCGGCACCGGCCACCGGGCCGCTGCCGGCTGACTGGTTTGCCAACATCGACTACCTGATCCCCAACGAGAGCGAGGCCAGCGCCCTGACCGGGCTGCCGGTGGCTTCGCTGCAGGAGGCGCAGGCAGCCGCCAGCCGACTGCTGGCGTTGGGGGTGGGCAAGGTGATCGTCACCCTGGGCGCGCAAGGCGCTCTGTTCGCCGATGGCCAGGGTTTTGCGCATTTTCCGGCGACGCGGGTGCAGCCACTGGACACCACGGCGGCCGGGGATACCTTCGTCGGTGGCTTTGCCGCTGCGTTGGCCGCTGGCAGGTCGGAGCGCGAGGCCATTGCCTTTGGCCAGCAGGCCGCCGCCATTTCGGTCACCCGCGCCGGTGCCCAGCCCTCCATTCCGTATCTGAGCGAACTGCAGGGGAGCACGCCATGAAGAAGACCCCGTTGCTCAATATCGCCCTGTCGCGCCTGATCGCGTCGCTGGGGCATGGCGATGTGGTGCTGATCGGCGACGCCGGCCTGCCCGTGCCTGCCGGTGTCGAGCTGATCGACCTTGCACTGACGCCCGGCATACCGGATTTCATCAGTACCTTGCACACGGTGCTGGCCGAAATGCAGGTCGAAAGCCACGTGCTGGCCGACGAGACCCTGCAACACAGGCCGCCGGCCCTGGCAGGCATCGAGCTGCTGCATGCCCGCGGCGAGCTGGGCGCGCGCCATTTGATGAGCCATGCGGCGTTCAAGCAGCTCGGTGCGCAGGCCAGGGCCATCGTACGCACCGGCGAATGCCAGCCCTATACCAACATCGCGCTGGTGGCGGGCGTGACCTTTTGACTGTTGTCCCCTGAGCACAAGGAGTGCCCAATGCCTGAACGTGTCCATAACGCCAAACGTTTGCTACGAGGTTTAGTGCTTATGTCTGCCCTGTCGAGTACTGCCGTGCTGGCCGCGCCCCGCGACCTGATCATCGATACCGACCCCGGCGCGGATGACGTGGTGGCGTTGTTGTTCGCCCTGGCGTCGCCAGAGGAACTGAAGGTGCGCGCCATTACCACCGTGGCCGGTAATGTGCGACTCGACAAGACCTCGCGCAACGCACGGCTGGCCCGGGAGTGGGCGGGGCGCGAAGAGGTGCCGGTGTACGCCGGCGCGCCCACGCCGCTGGTGCGCACGCCGATCTATGCCGAGAACATCCATGGCGAGGAGGGCTTGCCTGGCGTGGCGGTGCACGAGCCGAAAAAGGGCCTGGCCCAGGGCAGCGCGGTGCAGTACCTGATCGACACCCTCGGTGGCGCTGAACCCAACAGCATCACCCTTGCCATGCTCGGCCCGCAGACCAACCTGGCACTGGCGCTGATTCAGGCCCCGCAGATCGTCAAGGGCATCAAGGAAGTGGTGGTGATGGGCGGTGCCCACTTCAATGGCGGCAATATCACCCCGGTGGCCGAGTTCAACCTGTACGCCGACCCACAGGCGGCAGAGGTCGTGTTGCGCAGCGGGGTCAAGCTCACCTACCTGCCGCTGGACGTGACCCACAAGGTACTCACCAGCGAGGCGCGCCTGAAGCAGATTCGCGGGTTGAACAACCACGCCAGCAAGCTGGTGGGCGATATTCTGGATGCTTACGTCAAGGGGGACATGGCGCACTACGGCCTGCCGGGTGGGCCGGTGCACGATGCCAGCGTGATTGCCTACTTGCTCAAGCCCGAGCTGTTCAGTGGCCGGCAGATTCACATGAGCGTGGATAGCCGCGAAGGCCCGACCTTTG
The DNA here is from genome assembly GCF_002478435.1 of Pseudomonas sp. UBA7500. Classification (NCBI taxonomy): domain Bacteria; kingdom Pseudomonadati; phylum Pseudomonadota; class Gammaproteobacteria; order Pseudomonadales; family Pseudomonadaceae; genus Pseudomonas; species Pseudomonas sp. UBA7500. The sequence goes on from NZ_DLNW01000001.1 coordinate 243,355, forward strand.
GTCAGACCATTGCGGACTGGTACGGCACGCTCGAGCTACCGGCCAATGTGATGTGGATCGAGAGCGGCGATGCCCAGGGCTTTTTCGATCTGCTCAGCGAGCGTCTTGCTCGATTGCAGTAATGGGTGTGGGCTGGTGTTCGGTCGCGGGCCAGTGGCGTTCGAACACCTGGTCGACGAAGGTGCGGGCAGCTTCGTGGCCGAGGTCTTGAAGCAGCAGGTCGGCGGCGATGATGAACAGCTCTTCGGTGGTGCCGGGGCTGTAGGAACGATGGCCGTCAGGCCATGTGACCTTGATGTTGGTGTCCAGGGTGGGGCTATTCATGGGGGTCTCGATCGAAAATACGCGTGCTGTTTGGTGCAGATGCCGGGCCCTGGCGTCTACAGCGGGGGCATGATTGCGCTCCGCCAACAGGTACAAGTTAAACATGTTGCAACAGGGCCAGCACTGCTACTTATGCATAAGCAGCGGGGCTAGGCAAACTAAATGGTGGTTGGGTTCGCTTATTCGTGACGTCTGTACCGATTCGTCGTTGGCACTTGGGTCGGCGCGGTAGCCGTGGAGCTGGCTTGCCAGTGAAGAGGGCGAACAGAGTCCGCCTGATGTACCCTGCACCCCACAGCCACCGCGCACGCCCGAGGACACCCCGTGCAGATCGACTTGAACACCCCCGAGCAGCTCACCCCCCAGCAGGTGCGCCAGCTGCTGGCCGAAGGCAACGACCGAATCCACAACCAGTTGCGCGTCACCCGCGGCGGCATTGCCTACCTGTCGCAGATTACCGGCGGGCGCGAGCTCGATGGCCTGCTGTTTCGCCTCGAGACCTGGGCCGCTGGCTCGGGCTGCGTGGGCCCTGTTGCCGCCGACGACGAACGCTGGGTCATGCAGGTGTACAACGTGCTGGCCAGCAACTGGCCCAAGCCCGCCAGCGACTACATCGATATCTACTGAACCGCTGCGCTCAGGCAAAATCCGGTCACGATTGAGGTTTCCCTGACGAGCACGTCTCAGGCAGACTGGGACGTTTTGCAACCAAAAGTGCTTAAAACTGTCGTATCAGACAGCATTCCAGTATTTGAAAGGAGGATTCATGTTCCGCACGCGTGCAACATTGGCGAGCCTGTTGGCAGCCGTGGTTCTGGCAGGTTGCAGTACCGATGGCTCATCGTCCAAGGCGCCAGAGGTAGCGGCAGCACCGAACCTCGATGGTCGCTGCGATGCCAGCAACGCCGCATTCACCGTCGGCAAGCCAGCAACCCCCGAGCTGCTGGAGCAGGCGCGCAAGGCGAGCGGGGCGCAGATCGCCCGCGTGCTCAAGCCGACCGACATGATCACCCTGGAGTACCGTTCCGAGCGCTTGAACCTCAACGCCGACGACAAGGGCGTGGTCACCCGGGTCAACTGCGGCTGATTCCGCCCCAGGCCTGCCGTTGCATAAACGGCAGGCACAAAAAAACCCGTCCAAGGACGGGTTTTTTTAATTCGTCAGAACTTACTCTGGACGAACTTGTGCAGCCTGCATGCCCTTCTGGCCTTTTTCGGCAACGAAGGAGACGGTCTGGCCTTCTTTCAGGCTCTTGAAGCCGTCAGACTCGATGGCCTTGAAGTGTACGAACAGGTCGTCGCCGCCACCTTGTGGAGTGATGAAGCCGAAGCCTTTTTCATCGTTGAACCATTTGACGGTGCCGGTTTGGCGATTGGACATGGGTGTATCTCCAGGAAACATGATGTTTTTCAGTAGTGCGGTGTCGCCGAGGCCAACAAGGTGCACAGAGGCATCATAGTCTAATTTTGCGCTTGTGGTGACTTTTACGTGTGCCGAATGCTGATCTGGCGCAAATTAACTGAGTTTTGTATGGCCTACGCCCTTATTTCTGGGGCTTGCAGGCCTGCGTAACCAGCTGTTTTGCCTTGTCTATAAGCTTCTGGTCTACGCCGTCAGTGCTGTTGAGCTCTTTGATCTCTGCGTCCGAAAAGTTTTTTTCGATCACATTCACGCTGCAGCTGCAGTGCTTTTCGGCGGATTGTTTCGTCATGCCCGGCTGGGCAGAGGCGGTGGCCACGCAGGACGTCAGGTAGCCTGGTGGAACAGTGCCTGCGTTGGCGCCAAGCGGCAGCAGCAGGGCACCAGTGGCCGCCAAGGCCAGAAGAGAATGAAGTCGCATACCGGTCACTCCTTTATTAGGTCGGGTGTATCTAGAGTAGGTCGCTTCCTAATCTCTGAGCGGAAAAAAACCGCTCAAGTTCACCGCATCGGTCTAAATTCAGAATATTTCTGCATATCCCCGGCCCATGGCCCTACGCGCCGAAAGCTTTGTGCTAGCATGCCTGGCTCAGGATTTGGCCGATTCGTCTTGCCGCTCAAATCTTTCTATATATATGTATCCAGTCACTCTGGTTCGTACCCTGGCAGGCCCTTGGGCTTCTGCCACTGTGAGGCAGGCTTTGCATTGCAAAGACAGGGTCGAATCGCGTACTGGCTCATCCCAACCCACGTGACCTTTGGTAGGGGTCACCACTAGGAGAGGAGGCGCCATGCCCACTATTACTCTTCCCGATGGCAGTCAACGTTCGTTCGACAAGGCCGTAACCGTAGCCGAGGTCGCCGCATCCATTGGTGCAGGCCTGGCCAAGGCCACCGTGGCCGGCAAGGTCGACGGCAAGCTGGTCGACGCGTGCGACCTGATCGAGCAGGACGCCAGCCTGCAAATCATCACGCCCAAGGACGAAGAGGGGCTGGAGATCATCCGTCACTCCTGCGCTCACCTGGTCGGTCATGCCGTCAAGCAGCTGTACCCGACCGCCAAGATGGTGATCGGCCCGGTCATCGACGAGGGCTTCTACTACGACATCGCGTATGAGCGTCCCTTCACCCCGGAAGACCTGGCGGCGATCGAGCAGCGCATGCAGCAGCTGATCGAGAAGGACTACGACGTCATCAAGAAGGTCACCCCGCGCGCCGAGGTGATCGAGCTGTTCAAGGCCCGTGGCGAAGACTACAAGCTGCGCCTGGTCGAAGACATGCCGAACGAACAGGCCATGGGCCTGTACTTCCATGAAGAATACGTCGACATGTGCCGCGGCCCGCACGTGCCCAATACGCGCTTTCTCAAGTCGTTCAAGCTGACCAAGCTGTCCGGTGCCTACTGGCGCGGCGACGCCAAGAACGAGCAACTGCAACGTGTGTACGGCACGGCCTGGGCTGACAAGAAGCAGCTGGCCGCCTACATCCAGCGCATCGAAGAGGCCGAGAAACGCGACCACCGCAAGATCGGCAAGCGCCTGAACCTGTTCCACCTCCAGGAAGAAGCGCCGGGCATGGTGTTCTGGCACCCCAATGGCTGGACCCTGTACCAGGTGCTCGAGCAGTACATGCGCAAGGTGCAGCGCGACAATGGCTACCTGGAAATCAAGACCCCGCAAGTGGTCGACCGCACGCTGTGGGAGAAGTCCGGGCACTGGGCCAACTACGGTGACAACATGTTCACCACCCAGTCCGAGAATCGCGACTACGCCATCAAGCCGATGAACTGCCCGTGCCACGTACAGGTGTTCAACCAGGGCCTGAAGAGCTACCGCGAGCTGCCGCTGCGTCTGGCCGAGTTCGGCGCTTGCCATCGCAACGAGCCTTCGGGCGCCCTGCACGGCATCATGCGTGTGCGCGGCTTCGTGCAGGACGATGCGCACATCTTCTGCACCGAAGAACAGATGCAGTCCGAGTCCGCCGCGTTCATCAAGCTGACCCTGGATGTGTACAAGGACTTCGGCTTCAAGGACATCGAGCTCAAGCTCTCGACGCGCCCTGAAAAGCGCGTGGGCTCCGACGACCTGTGGGACCGTGCCGAAGGCGCATTGGCCGCCGCGCTCGACAGCGCCGGCCTGCCGTACGACCTGCAGCCGGGTGAAGGGGCGTTCTACGGCCCGAAAATCGAATTCTCGCTGAAGGATTGCCTTGGCCGTGTGTGGCAGTGTGGTACCCTGCAGCTCGACTTCAACCTGCCGATCCGTCTGGGCGCCGAATACGTCTCCGAAGACAACGGCCGCAAGCATCCGGTGATGCTGCACCGTGCCATCCTCGGTTCGTTCGAGCGTTTCGTCGGAATTCTCATCGAGCACTACGAAGGTGCATTCCCAGCCTGGCTGGCGCCTACGCAGGCGGTGATCATGAATATCACCGACAAACAAGCGGATTTCGCCCAGAAAGTGGAAAAAACTCTGGCCGAAAGCGGCTTCCGTGCCAAGTCCGACTTGAGAAATGAGAAAATCGGCTTTAAAATCCGCGAGCATACCTTGCTCAAGGTTCCCTATCTCCTGGTTATCGGGGATCGGGAAGTCGAAACGCAAACTGTCGCTGTGCGTACCCGCGAAGGTGCTGACCTGGGCTCCATGCCCGTCGCCCAATTTGCGGACCTGCTCGCGCAAGCGGTTTCCCGGCGTGGTCGCCAAGATTCGGAGTAATTACTATTAAGCGTGATATGAGACAAGATAAACGAGCTGCACCGAAAGCCCCGATCAACGAGAATATCTCGGCACGTGAGGTTCGGTTAATTGGCGCTGACGGCGAGCAGTTGGGCATCGTCTCGATTGAAGAAGCGCTTCGTATCGCTGAAGAAGCGAAACTGGACCTGGTAGAAATTTCTGCTGACGCCGTTCCGCCTGTCTGCAAAGTCCTCGACTACGGCAAAAGCCTGTTCGAGAAGAAAAAGCAGCAGGCTGCGGCGAAGAAGAACCAGAAGATCATCCAGATCAAAGAAATCAAGTTTCGTCCAGGGACGGAGGAAGGGGATTACCAGGTAAAACTACGCAACCTGGTACGTTTCCTTACTGATGGGGACAAGACCAAAATCTCTCTGAGATTCCGTGGTCGTGAGATGGCCCACCAGGAGCTGGGTATGGAACTGTTGAAGCGGATCGAAGCTGATCTTGCCGAATACGGGACCGTCGAACAGCATCCTAAGATGGAAGGACGCCAGCTTTTGATGGTCATCGCCCCCAAGAAAAAGAAATAACCACCAGGGCACGGCAGGCCTTGCGGTTATGTTTATCAACTGAATGCGGAGTATCCGAACATGCCAAAAATGAAAACCAAAAGCGGTGCAGCCAAGCGTTTCTTGAAAACGGCTAACGGCATCAAGCACAAACACGCTTTCAAGAGCCACATCCTGACCAAAATGTCGACCAAGCGTAAGCGTCAACTTCGCGGTAGCAGCCTGCTGCACGCGTCGGACGTTGCAAAAGTCGAGCGCATGCTGCGCCTTCGTTAATTTTTGGTTATAGATAGAGGAAATTACTCATGGCTCGTGTAAAGCGTGGCGTCATCGCTCGTAAGCGTCACAAGAAAATTCTGAAACTGGCTAAAGGTTACTACGGCGCTCGCTCGCGCGTATTCCGTGTTGCCAAGCAAGCGGTCATCAAGGCAGGCCAATACGCCTACCGCGACCGTCGCCAGAAAAAACGTCAGTTCCGCGCTCTGTGGATCGCTCGTATCAACGCTGGTGCTCGCGTCAACGGTCTGTCCTACAGCCGCCTGATCGCTGGCCTGAAAAAAGCGTCGATCGAAATCGACCGCAAAGTTCTGGCTGATCTGGCAGTGAACGAAAAAGCGGCGTTTGCTGCGATTGTCGAAAAGGCTAAAGCCGTTCTGGCTTAAGTACCCACGACAATCATTCGCCGTCGATGTCGGCGGCGGATGTTAAACGTCATAGATAGGGGAAGAGCCTGTAAGCTCTTCCCCTATTTTGTATCTGGAGTCTGTACATGGAAAACCTGGATGCGTTGGTCTCCCAAGCCCTCGAGGCTGTGGAGCGCGCTGAAGACATCAATGCCCTGGAGCAGATCCGGGTTCAATTCCTTGGCAAGAAAGGCGAACTGACTCAGGTGATGAAGACCCTGGGCAACCTGCCGGCTGAAGAGCGGCCCAAAGTCGGCGCGCTGATCAACGAAGCCAAGGAACGCGTGACCGAGGTGCTCAACGCCCGCAAGGCCGCCTATGAAGAAGCCGAGCTCAGCGCTCGCCTGGCTGCCGAATGCATTGACGTCACCTTGCCTGGCCGTGGCCAGACCTCCGGTGGTTTGCACCCTGTCACCCGTACCCTCGAACGCATCGAGCAGTTCTTCACCCATATCGGCTACGGCATCGCCGAAGGCCCGGAAGTCGAAGACGACTACCACAACTTCGAAGCGCTCAACATTCCCGGCCACCACCCGGCCCGGGCAATGCATGACACCTTCTACTTCAATGCCAACATGCTGCTGCGCACCCACACCTCGCCGGTGCAAGTGCGGACCATGGAGTCCACTCAGCCGCCGATTCGCATTGTCTGCCCGGGTCGCGTGTACCGCAACGACTCGGACATTACCCACTCGCCGATGTTTCACCAGGTCGAAGGCCTGCTGATCGATCGCGACATCAATTTTGCCGACCTCAAAGGCACCATCGAAGAATTCCTGCGCGTGTTCTTCGAAAAAGAGCTGGCGGTACGTTTCCGTCCGTCGTTCTTCCCCTTCACCGAGCCTTCGGCTGAAGTCGATATCCAGTGCGTGATGTGCAGCGGCAAGGGCTGCCGTGTGTGCAAGCAGACCGGTTGGCTCGAAGTCATGGGCTGCGGCATGGTGCACCCGAACGTGCTGCGCATGTCTGGTATCGACCCCGAAGAGTTCTCGGGCTTCGCATTTGGCATGGGGGCCGAGCGCCTGGCCATGCTGCGTTACGGCGTCAACGATTTGCGCCTGTTCTTCGACAACGACTTGCGGTTCCTTGCGCAATTTCGCTAGGTCGCGCACCCGTAACGAATCTTTAGGAGAGCAGGATGAAATTCAGTGAAAAGTGGCTGCGCGGTTGGGTCAACCCGCAGGTATCCCGTGACGAGCTGGTGGCACGTCTGTCCATGGCCGGTCTTGAGGTCGACAGCGTAACCCCGGCCGCCGGTCAATTCAGCGGCATCGTGGTGGGCGAGGTGCTGAGCACCGAGCAGCACCCCGACGCCGACAAGCTGCGCGTGTGCCAGGTCAGCAATGGCAGCGAGACCTTCCAGGTAGTGTGCGGCGCGCCTAATGTGCGCCCTGGCCTGAAGATCCCGTTCGCCATGATCGGCGCCGAACTGCCAGGCGACTTCAAGATCAAGAAGGCCAAGCTGCGTGGCGTCGAGTCCAACGGCATGCTGTGCTCGGCTGCCGAACTGCAGATCAGCGAAGAGAACGACGGCCTGCTGGAACTGGCGGCAGACGCCCCGGTTGGCCAGGACATCCGCGTGTATCTGGACCTGGACGATGCCAGCATCGAGGTCGACCTGACCCCGAACCGCGGCGACTGCCTGTCCCTGGCCGGCCTCGCCCGTGAAGTCGGCGCCCTGTACGGCGCCCCGGTCACCCGCCCGACCGTGCCGGCCATTGCGCCAGGCATCGACGACGTGCGCCCGGTAGACGTGCTGGCGCCGGCCGCGTGCCCGCGTTACCTGGGCCGCGTTATCCGTAACGTCGACCTGTCACGCCCGACCCCGCTGTGGATGGTCGAGCGTCTGCGCCGCAGTGACGTGCGCAGCATCGATGCTGCCGTCGACATCACCAACTACGTGATGATCGAGCTGGGCCAGCCGCTGCACGCCTTCGACCTGGCTGAAATCAACGGTGGCATCCGGGTGCGCATGGCCGAGGAGGGCGAGAAGCTCGTCCTGCTCGACGGCCAGGAAGTTGCCCTGCGTGCCGACACGCTGGTCATCGCCGACCACGATCGCGCCCTGGCTATTGCCGGCGTGATGGGTGGCGAGCACAGCGGCGTTGCGGCCACCACCAAGGATATCTTCCTTGAAAGCGCCTTCTTCGAGCCGATCTCGGTGGCTGGCAAGGCCCGTTCCTACGGCCTGCACACCGATGCCTCGCACCGCTACGAGCGTGGCGTCGACTCGCAACTGGCCCGCGAAGCCATGGAGCGCGCCACTGGCCTGCTGCTGGATATCGTAGGCGGCGAAGCCGGCCCGATCATCGAGACCGTCAGCCCAGAGCACCTGCCCAACATCGCCCCGGTCACCCTGCGTGCCGAGCGCATCACCCAGATGCTGGGCATGGAGATGGACAGCGCCGAAGTCGAGCAACTGCTCAACGGCCTGGGCCTGAAAACCAGCGGTGAGGCCGGGCAGTGGCAGGTCGAAGTGCCCAGCCATCGCTTCGACATCAGCCTGGAAGTGGACCTGATCGAAGAGCTGGCCCGTCTGTACGGCTACAACCGCCTGCCGGTCCGTTACCCGCAAGCGCGCCTGGCCCCGCAGGCCAGGTCTGAAGTGCGTGGCGAACTGCCTGCGCTGCGTCGCCTGCTGGTTGCCCGTGGCTACCAGGAAGCGATCACCTACAGCTTCATCGACCCCAAGCAGTTCGAGCTGTTCAACCCTGGCGTAGAGCCGCTGCTGCTGGCCAACCCGATTTCCAGCGACATGGCGGCCATGCGTGTCAGCCTGTGGCCGGGCCTGGTCAAGGCACTGCAGCACAACCTCAACCGCCAGCAAGACCGCGTGCGCCTGTTCGAGAGCGGCCAGCGCTTCGTCGGCCAGCTGGGCGACCTCAAGCAACAGCCGATGCTGGCTGGTGTGGTCTGCGGCAGCCGCCTGCCGGAAGGCTGGGCCAACGGCCGCGACACCATCGACTTCTTCGATGTGAAGGCCGACGTTGAAGCGGTACTGGGCTTCTCCGGTTCGCTCGACGACTTCACCTTCGTGCCCGGCAAACACCCGGCGCTGCACCCAGGCCAGACCGCGCGCATCGAGCGTGGCGGCGTCGAAGTCGGCTACCTGGGCGCCTTGCACCCCGAGCTGGTCAAGACCCTGGGCCTGGATCGCACCGTGTATGTGTTCGAGCTGGTGCTGGCGGATGTAGTGGAAGGGCGCCTGCCGAAGTTCCACGAACTGTCGCGCTTCCCCGAAGTACGCCGTGACCTGGCGTTGATCGCAGGGCGTGATGTGGCGGCCAGCGCGGTGCTGGATGTAATCCGTGAAAACGCCGGCGAGTGGCTCACCGACCTCAGGCTGTTTGATGTGTATCAGGGTAAAGGTATTGATCCTGATAGAAAAAGCCTGGCCGTCGGCTTGACCTGGCAGCATCCATCGCGCACTCTTAACGACGATGAGGTGAACGCCACCACGCAAAACATTCTCACCTCGCTTGAACAAAGGTTGAACACCACGTTAAGGAAATAGCGTATGGGTGCTCTGACGAAAGCTGAGATGGCCGAACGGCTGTACGAGGAGCTGGGCCTGAACAAGCGCGAGGCCAAGGAATTGGTCGAGCTGTTTTTTGAAGAGATCAGGCACGCTCTTGAAGACAACGAGCAGGTCAAATTGTCGGGTTTCGGCAACTTTGACTTGCGTGACAAGCGCCAGCGCCCGGGCCGCAACCCGAAAACGGGTGAAGAGATCCCGATCACGGCGCGTCGAGTCGTCACCTTTCGTCCAGGGCAGAAGTTGAAAGCCCGAGTTGAGGCCTATGCTGGAACCAAGTCATAACGACGAGCTTCCGCCGATTCCAGGCAAACGCTACTTCACCATTGGTGAAGTGAGCGAGCTTTGTGCGGTAAAACCGCATGTGCTCCGTTACTGGGAGCAGGAGTTTCCCCAGCTTAACCCGGTGAAGCGCCGCGGTAACCGCCGGTATTATCAGCGCCAGGACGTGCTGATGATCCGGCAGATCCGGGCGCTGTTGTATGACCAGGGCTTCACCATCGGCGGTGCGCGGTTGCGCCTTTCGGGGGATGAAGCCAAGGATGATACGACCCAGTACAAACAGATGATTCGGCAGATGATTGTCGAATTGGAGGATGTGCTGGTGGTGTTGAAGAAGTGACCGAAGCCGTTTCAGGAATTTTGGAAAAAAAGCTTCCATAATTCAAAAGGTTAAGGTAAATTCTTCATCGTTCTCAGCAACAAGGGGAACATGCTTCAAGCCCAGTCGGGGCGTAGCGCAGCCCGGTAGCGCACTTGCATGGGGTGCAAGGGGTCGAGTGTTCGAATCACTCCGTCCCGACCATATATTTCAATGACTTAGGCCATTTCCGAAAGGGATGGCCTTTTTCATGTGCGTGACTTTTGCGTGACTTCTCAGGTTGTTACGCCTGTCTCCTCTTCAAAATTGTCAGCACCGGCCCACGCGAGTCCGTCGCTGAAACTTTGTTTGCCGCCTCTATCAACTGTCCCAGCTCCGCGCCAGAATAGTGACTGGTCACGCTTCCGTTCTTGTGGCCAAGTAGCGACTTCCGATCTTCCTCTGTTACACCCGCTGCTTTCAGGCGCCTGCCGAAAGTGTGCTTCAAGTCGTGAACCCTGATAGAAGCGAACCCGGGGTGTGCCGGCCGCAAGTGTTGCTCCTGCCAGAGCTTTGCCGCGCGCACCCTCGCTTTTTTCCAGGCCGAGTCGTTCATCCTGTGCATCCCGATGCCGTTGTAGGGGAACACCCACTCCCGGCTGATTCCGCGCTGCCCGTCGATGATCGATTTGGCCACGGTGTTCAGCACCACCAGGCGCTCGTCCCGATTCTTCACGCCTGAGTTCTCGTGCCGGCCGCCGAAGTCGGCAGGTATCAGAAAAACGCTGGTGCCCAGCTCGGGTACCGAGATTTCCCAGTCCCACCTCAATTTGCAGACCTCCTGCTCGCGGCAGCCCGTGTTCACCTTGAACAGGGCCATTCGCTGCAAGTGGTCCGGCAATTCTCCGAAGAGAATCGACTGCTCGTCCCACGACATCGGGTAGGGCTTTCGACTGGCTCTCTTCTCCTCCAGCTTGGCCAGCAGCGGAATGCTGTCGAGCCAGGGTCTGCGCTCTTCATCCCGCCACTTCCGGCAAGCCAGCGATAGAACGCGAATCACACGCTCGATCGCGATGTTGACCGTTCTGTTGCTGACTGCCTTCCTCACCTTCCCATCCGGCAAGTCTTCGTCCGTCTGCCGGTCCCGAATGAACGGGGCCAGCGCCTGGTCGTCGATGTGGGTCAGTGGCAGGTCGCCCAGGTATGGGTCCAGTTGCTGCAAGCACAAAGCCGTAAGTTTGATCGACGGCTGATCCTTGTGCTCGAGCAAGTACCTGGTGGCCGCCTCGCGGAACGTCCGCATCTGCCGGATGCCATACACCTTGCGCTGGCGGATCTGCTCCAGGCGGTGAATCAGGTACTTTTCTGCTTCCGCCCGGTCACCAACTCCAGTGCTTTCGTAAAGTCTCTCTCCGTTGATCTTCTTGTCGATGTGCCAGATGCCGTTCCTTTGGGAAAGGCCTGTGATTGTCTTTCGCGCCATCCCTTATCTCCTGATGGGCGCTCGCTGCCGGGTGATTGTCGTCGCTGAGCGCCTTCTTTCGCAATTGCCATTGCCTGGATGTAGTCGTTCACCCAGACATCAAGTTCTTCCCGGTCAAAGCCGATGCCGCGCTCCCCGATTGGGAATTCGCTCACATACGGCCTGACGGTCTTGTTAAATTCAGCCCGGCACATGCCGAGGTACTGCGGGGCTTCGCCGGCGCGGATAATGCGCGGCAGAATGCGTGCGGCAGGTGCCGCGCTGGCGTTCGCCATGGGATGGTCTCCACGCCGCCGGTGGCGGCAGGTTGGTGGTCAAGCTGCTTTCTGTGAGTGCACAGCGTCACGGCGGCGGCAGATTTGCACCTGCAGCCGATAGGCTCGGAAACGGCGGCCGTCACCTGGTGAAACCTCCGGAGCCAGGTTGGCCAAGTCCTCTTCCAGCATGCCGAAGTAGTACAGGTGCTCTCCGTCACCCATCCACTCAGGTTGGGCTGTCGCCCAGTCGCGGGCCTGCACGCACGGTAGGCAGGTCTTGAAGCTTTCCATCGAGCCTTCCCAGCTGCCAGCCACCAGCTGGTACCGTTGCCCGGGATCGATGTGCCCGCGGCATTCACAGCAGGTATGGCGCTTCCGGGCCACGGGTTCGGTCGTGGTCTGAAAATCAGACATGGTTGCTCCTCGCCCGCGCATGTCGGCGGGCTTGAGTTGAGTTGTTGGGGGAGGGGTTAGGCGAGTTCGGCGGCGAACGCGTCGACCAGGGCCTGGCTGGTGAAGCTTATCGGGAGAGCGTCGGTGCTCTTTCCGTCGCTGATGAGTACCCAGCCGTTTTTGTACAAGGTGCAGGTGTTGCGGCCATGCTGGATCTTGGCGATCGGCAGGCCACCGAATGGGAGCCAGCGATTGATACGGTAGAGCAGCTTCATCGCGGCCCCCTGTAGATCAGGTAGGCCATGTACATCAGGGGCAGGATCATAGGAGGTGGCCTCCAGCTTCGAGAAGGGCATCGCGATCCTTGCGCAGCTGTTCGGCCAGATGCCAAGGGGTCCAATAGCCATCCGTCATAGGCACGGCCAGCGGCTGCTGCGGGCCATTCCAGCGCAGGCCATAGCGTGGCAAGCCCTCGCCATCAGGCGGACGCGGTGGCCATTCAGGCTTCAAGCTCTCCAGCCGCTCGATCTCCGCGAGCAGAGCTAGAACCCGGGCAGGGCTGGCAGCTGCGATGAATTCCGCGTTTCTCCAGCGATCAGGCCCTTGGCAATCGGCGATGATGTAGCCACCATTGAGCTGGTCGCTTTCGGCGCTCATGACCTCGTTGAGGTCATCAGTGGTCCACTTTGATTTGGTCGCCAACAGGGCCAATGCCTTCAGCCTTTCCTTGTCGATCACAGCTCATACCTCTCATCAATCCAGCGCCCAGGCGCCAGTGCGGGTGTAGGTTCGGGTTGGGTTTCGTGCGGGGAGAGCTGGCGTTCGTTTCCGGCCTGCAGCTGGCTGTCGGGGATGCAGCTGATGCCTTTCCCGTACCAGCTACTTGCTACCCAGCACGTAACCTCGCGACGATCGTCGTGAATGACGGTCACGCCATCGCCAAAGCTCATGTCTTCACGCTCAATCCGGCGAATTTCTGCATCGGGTGTTGCTGCGCTGGCGCCGGTGGCCAGCAGCAGGAGGCAGAGGGCGAGGCGGGTCATGCCTGGGCCTCCAAGCGTTCATGCGCGACCATATCCAGGAATGCCTGAGGCAGCTCAACCGCCTCATAGCCCGGCGACCAGGACAATGGCGGGCACTTGCGAATCATCTCGTTGAGCAATTCGAATGCCGCGAGCAGCTGGTCGTCGTTGATCTCGCCGTCTTCCGGCAGGTCGTCGCAAAAGTGGTCGGCGGGATCGATCTCGCTGGGGTAGTTCGGGGTGCAGAAGACCAGCTTCAGGTCGAGCGGGTCGAGATCATGATCGAGCAGGTAGTCCCGCAGGTCTTCCTCGTCGAAGAAGTACCGGTCGCCGTCGTATTCGGTGATTGCCTCGCCGGCCCATACACGCTTTGGCATGGCTTCGAACTTTGCTGCCCGGCTCTCTGCATGGCATGTCGCGCACCATCCATTGGTGGCATGGATGGGATGTGCCGGGTTCTTCGCGCAGTGGCGGTGGGTCGACCCGCAATAGCGGGCCATGTGCTCGTCCTTACCCCAGAACCGGCCGGACGGGTCGACCCAGCCGGTAACGGTCTGGAGGCTGGCGGCTTCGGGGGATTCGTACATCACGACTTTTTCTTCGCGCACGGGGATTCCTTGGCCGCCATATCGCGGCAGTGAATAGAGGGGAGAGGGGTAGGGGTGTTGCTACGGAACGCGAACCCACCAGGACTGCGCGTAGGCCACTCCGTCGATGAACTCGATGCCGGTGAATGTGGCGCCCATGGTGGACATGCCGGTCATCACCGCCTCATACAGCGGCGGCAGAAGCGGCTCCCCCGGGTGAATCTTCAGGATCGACGCAGAGCTGGAAGGCCGGCCCATGGGTGAGAACGCATCGACGCACAGGTGCACGTCGCCGCGGATCGGCACGGCGGTGTTGATCTCTTTCTTGCTGCGGGGCACGCCGCGCACGCGCATTGGAACGATGAGGAAGTGCATAGAGAGTACTGTTCAAATAAACAGTATTTTGTGCCCGCTTCGCGCGGTCGTCGATGGCGCTTCGTCGGGTGGAGTACAAATGTTCTCCTGCTATGGCTTGCGCTCCAGGGCGGCGCGGGCTTTTACCCTCGCGGCGATCCTGCGCGCCAGGTCTTCGACTCCCTCCAGCTCATTCGGCGCGCTGGGTTCTGCTGGCAGGCGTTCGATGCCCAAACGACTCTCGTCTTTCAGGGTCTGCGCCTCTCGTGCGCTTGGCTCTGCGCTGTACGGCTCGTCGCACTTCACGCACTTGCTGCGAAACGGCACGAACTCATGGGCACCTTCTGCGCACAGGTCGTTGCTCGGGTCTGCGCTGGTGGATAGGGCGGCGCGGGCAACAGATCCGTCTTCAATGAAGTCCGGATCGTCGCCGCACCACAGGATGTTCAGGGGCTCGCCGCTCACCGTGTCCCAGTTGCCGCTTTCGAAGTGGTAGTGCTCGCGGTCGGCGTAGAACTTCAACGCAGCGCGCAGGCGCTCCAGCTCGCCAGCGTCGGCGGAGGTTGGTGGATGGCGGTACAGGGGCACACAGTAAGCCCTCATGTCGAATCCCTGCCGTTCGCTTTTGGCTTTATCTTTCGCATGCACTGCGCTAAGGCCATTTTCGATCATGTACCAGGCCGGCTCGCCCTGGTACTGGGCGGGCGGCTGGGCGAGAAGGGCGCGCAGCTCCTTCCGCGCTCGTTCTTGGGTGATTCGAAGTCCGTTGCACGCTTCCTCAAGGAGGCTGCGCGGCACGCTGACCATCTGTTCGGTGTTGCTGGGGCGGTTTTCTGTGGGCATGGGGCGCCTCGTAAAACTGGTGATGGGAGTTGATTCGCCGCGCGGCGCCGGCGCCCGCTCTTGGAAAAAACCCAAGAGGACGAGCTTTTCACCGGCTTGCAGAATTTCCTCAAATACAGAGGAGCTGCACCGAGATGAAGAAGCGAGTGATAGAAGAGGTGATCGTTGAGCTAATAGCCCAGGGCATCCTGGATCTGGTGGCCTGGGCTTGGGCGCTGGTAAAGACCCTGCTATGCAGCTGAGGCAAGCCTTTCGGTTGTACGCCAAGGGTCGTTGGCGCGGGCCAGAGCCGCCATCGGAGGCGGGCTGACGCTATTTCCGCACATGTGCACCTGCTCGGTCTTGGTGAAAGGCTTGCCGTCGGCACCCTTGTCGATGATGTAGCTGGCCGGGAAGCCCTGGGCGCGGTAGAGCTCGTGCGGCTGCAGCATGCGCAGGCAGATGTCGACGATCACGTAAGGCGTACCCTTCACGAACACCGTGACCAGGCCCAGGCGGTCCTTGGTGGTGACCGTCGGCGCTGGCGCGTCTGCCGCGCTGGTGTTCTCGGTGCCGTAGTAGCTGACCAAGAAGGCCGCTACGCGCAGCGCCCCAGCTTCGTGCTCTGGCGAGAGCGTGTATTCGACCAGGGCGTGGTGCTCGGCGCCGGCGGTCATTGTCGGCACTAGGTCATCTACGGGACGGCCTACGCAGTTGCGGCGGAGCGTGGCCAGGCTGGCGGTCACGAGGCGCTGCTGGCTGCCGGTGTTGGTAACCGTGGTCAATGGCTCGTCGGCGCCCTTCGCTGGAGTGGTGTTGAACCCGCCGTTGGCTTGCTCAATGAAGGCTGTCACCAGCGCCCGGTGGCTCTGGGTCATAAGGGTGCCCATGGGTTGATCGGCAGGCACCGGCTTACCCGCATAGATCGGGCCGCCGGCCCCAATCATTACCGGGCTTGCCACGGCGAAGGACCCGCCCCGCGGCCAGGAAGTCACAGTGCGCAGCGGCTCATTTGCCGACTGGGCCAGCTCCCCAGACCAGTTCGCAATCGGCACGATGAAGGGCTGCGGGTTGTCCAGCACGAACTTCTTCATGCCCTTAGCGACCCGGCGCAGCGTGGCGGGGGCCAAGTCCTTCTTGCGGCCGAAAATGCTCTTGCTCGGCACGCTCCAGTCGATGCAGTCGGCGGCGGTGCGCCACTTCTGCTGGCCCTTGGCTGGGTTTTTGGCGTGGGTCGGCTCCGGCCATACGATGGGCTGGCCGTCGCAGCGGGCGATCATAAACAGTCGCTCCCGGCTGGTTGGCGCGCCGAAGTCGCAAGCCTTGATGATTCGCCATCCCACCTGGTAGCCCATTCCTTCCAGCAGGTGCACAAAGCGGCGCCAGGTGATGCCGCGGCGTTTCGGGTTCGGTACCAGGAACTGCTGGTGCACCGGCACGCGCTCGCCCGTGGCAGCCACGGTGCCATCCAGTTTCATCACCCGGCCGGTGGCCTTGTCGCGCTTTGCGATCAGCGGGCCCCATTGCAGGATCTGCTTCACGTTCTCGAGGCTGATCACGCGAGGCTTTTTCTTGCCCGCCCACTTCAGGCCGATCCATGACAGGTTGCGGATCTCGCGCTTGCGCGGCTGTCCGCCGGCAGCCTGGCTGTGGTGGGTGCAGTCCGGGCTCATGTGGAACCACCCAACCGGCCGGCCCTGGCATTCCTCATCCGGGTCACCATCGAAGACGTCGGTGGTGAAGTGGCGCGCCGCCGGATGGTTGGCAGTGTGCATGCTGATGGCCGCCGGGCTGTGGTTCTTGGCCACGGTGACTGGCCGGCCCAGGCCCATCTCCAGCCCGGTACCGGCGCCGCCGCCACCGCAGAAGAAGTCGACCACGATCTCGTCGTCTTGCGGATCGAAGCCAAGGCCGTACTGGGTTTTGAAGTCGAGAGCGTTCTTTTTCTGAAATGCAGACATGGGCGATCCTCGCCGGGGAGGCGTTATCGTTGAATAGGGGAAGGCGCTGGCGGGCAGCGCGGGGCGTGAAAACTTCTAAAAAGGCTTTTTTTGGTCACGCCTTTCGGGGTATCAAGAGACACCGGCATGGGGCTGGGTGTGGAGATCTAGATGGCAAATCGCGGAAACGTTGTTCACAAGGCTGGTGACTACAAGGTTTACGAAGTGGTCGAAACCTTCCTTAACAACAAAACGGAGGTCCAGGGGTATCACGTAGTCGGCCCTAAATCGGATCCGACGTGGCTTCATACTTTGGAAAGAGCAGTCAAGGAGGCGGACGACCTGGCCGGCAAGGAATAAATTTCAAGCCGGAGCGATCACCTCGTCGCCCGGGTCCTGCTGAATCATCAGCATGCTCTTCCGGTCGAAGGCCAGGGCCAGGCGGGGCGATATGCTGACTTCGTGCTTCGGCGGCGTTAGAAACTTCTCCGCGTGCAGCCTGCCAAGTGCATGGATGCCATGGATCAGCGCCTCGACCATTTGGCTGTACGTGGCGTCAGCCCACCCGCAGATCGCCCGCAGGTGCTGGCCAGTCCGCTTCCTGGCCGACAGCCTCAGCGGCTCATTGCGCGCCACATTGCGGTGACCTTCGATTTCGTGGCGCGCGATCCTGAACAGCGCGTGATGCCCGAGCGCTTCGACGTGATGAACCATAAGCGTCATCGCCTCGCCCTGTTCCTCGATTCCGGCCCACTCCATCAGTTCAAGCAGGGCCTGTTTAGTCCCTGGGCGAACCTTCAAGCGCAGGTCTTCTTCCTGCAGGCGCTCGGCCTTGGCGCGGCGCTTCTCGTCACGCTGCTGCTGCGTCAGAGCCATCATCGCCTCCATTGCGCACGAAGGTGGCGCCCGGCCCGATGTCGAGCAGATCGCACACCCGGTTGATGATCTTGAGCGCGGCGTCGAACACCTTGGCGTCGTCCGGCTCGCGGGCCAGGCGCTTCATGTTTGGCTGGTGCTCCAGGCAGACTTTGTCGACCAGGCGCCGTGCCAGCCTGCGCAGGTGGTCGGCGCTGTCGTGCTCGCGCAGGCTCAGCGCAAAGGCCAGGGCCACATCGTCAGGCCGGTACTGTCCGCCGCTGCGGGTGTTGTACAGCTTCTTGACCGGCCGATTCATCCAGGCCGGCAGGGTTACGACTCCAGAGGGTGCTTTCTGCATGTCTGTGCTCCGTTAGGCCGCTGGGCGGCAGGTGGAACTGTTCTTGCCGCCGGCGCTGGCGGACCAGGGAGTTGATCCGCCTCATGCCGCGCGCACCGAGTCGATCTGCTCGGTGATCTCGAACAGCTGCTGGGTCAGGTTCTCGATGGTGGCAGCACCGCGCACACGTTCGGCGCGGCTCCACTGGCAGCTACGGTTGAACAGCAACTGCAGGTTCTGCTCCAGTTCCTTCCGGCGCTGGACCAGGTCGAGCATGGTGGCGAGCGGCATGGCTATGCACCTGCGAGGTGATGGAGCGGGGTGAACGGGATGTCGTCGTCGAAGCTTTCGTATTCGGGACCGTTCGTTCCTTGCTGGCTCTGCTGCGGCGCCGGCCGTTGTTGCTGGGTGCGCTGCTGTTGCCGTGGCTGTTGCGCAGACTGGTTACCCTGCGCCTGCTGTGGCGGGTTGCCCGCGAACTTGATGATGATCACCTTCCCGGTGAGCTTCACGCCCTGCGAGTTGTCGCCCTTGGTGTAGGTCTCGATATGGGCATCGTCGATGGTGAAGTGCAACTGCTGCCCCTTGAGCAGGTATGGCGCCATGGCCTCAGCCTGCTTGCCCCATAGCGTGGCATCGACCCATTGGGTGGGGCGCTTTCCGTCTTGGACTTTGCGTCCGTACTCGCAGGCCAGGGCGAGGTTGCCGACGGCATTTCCATCAGGTGTATAGCGCAGTTCAGCGTCGCGGCCCAGGCGGCCGATATCGGTAAGAGTAGGCATCGTGATTCCTTTGGTTATGCGGCCGCGCCGAGCACCTTGTTCATGCGCTCGTCGAGGATTTCGTGGAAGGTTTTCACCCGTTCGGTGAGCTTGCGGATCATCACTTCGTCGCGGTACACACGCTTGACGAAGAGCGGCATGCCCGGCCAGTAGCTGATGAAGTCCAGCCACTCACGCTCGGAAACCCACAAGCCACCCTGGCACTGTGCGACGTGTTCCTTGGGCACTTCACCGTTCAAGATGACGCTGACCTGAAACTTGGGGAGCTTGGTCTTGATCTCGGTCAGGCCCTGGTCGCCGACCAGAGCGTCCGGCGAGTACCCGATGCCGTGGTTGAGGATGATTCCGACCGAACGCGTCTTGATGCTCTCGCGGTCCTCGTAAAGCCCGCGCGCGACCCCCTCTAGTTCATGACCGCGAATCGTCGCCTTGGTCTGGAAGGGGATCTCGGCAGCCTCCTCGGTGATGCGCTCGCCGATCAACTGGTCCATGTAGGTGAAGGCGGCCACGCCAAAGCCGGCTTCACCCTTGCCGGCGACCAACAGGCAGTCCAGCTCGGAGCAGGTGATGATCCCTAGGCGAAGGGCAAGCCATTCAGGTGTGCCCTGTTCGATATCAGTGATGATCTGCATCTTGAGCCTCCTGGGCTGCTGTCTCATGTTGCTTCACCGATTTGCTCAGCATGCCGAGCACCTGGTCGAAGGCGGCCTTCTCGACGGCCGACGGTGTGCCGTGGATGCTGGCGAACGCTTTCTTGGCCTTGTCGCTGCACCGCTCCAGCAGCATGGCCAGCTGGGTGGCCTGCACCGAGGTAACCCGAGGCGTGATCACGGCGCCGTTGCCGTCGTCGTCCTCGCCAGTGGTGGTGAAGTTGAGCAGGGCGCCGGCGGTGTAGCGTTTGCCGTAGCTCACGCTGGAGGCGACGGCCTGCACGCTGTTCTTGCTGCCGCTGGTGTCGGCTGGCAGGACCAGCGACGTGGTCTCGCGGTGCCCGGCCCGGTGGCTCAGCACCCCTTCGACCTCGATGCCGCGCTCGTTGCGTGGTGTGCGGAAGGAGAGGGCGAAGCCGTGGCGGGCGAGCACCGGCTTGATCATCTCGTTGATGTCCTCCCAGAGCGCGTAGGTGCTCTGGATGCGGCCGCCCTTGTCCTTGATGCCCCCACGCTCGCCGATGACGGGCAGTTCCTCCTGCATCGCGGCCAGGGCCTCGTCGTACTGCTGCTTGGCCTGCAGGGCCTGGATGTTCTGATGCATGACCATCAAGCGCTCCATCTTGTCGATGTCAGCGTTGGGGGACATGGCAACCTGTTGGATGATCTGCAGGACGGTGACAGACTCGGCGGCTACGGCCGGCGGCTGGGAGTGGGTTTCGACCCTGGCTACTTGGCTCATGGCGACCTCAGAAGTTGATGGTGATGTTTGGGACTTCGCGGCGGGCGATCTTGAGCACGATGGCCCTGGCCAGCTCCTCTGTGATGTTCAGTGACATCAACGCGGTTTTGGCTTCTCCCATGACTTTGGTCTTGTGGGCTTGGTCGCGCTCGCGGGCTTCTTGCTGGCGAAGGATCTCGGCGGCAGCGGCATCAGCGCGGCGGCGTTCTTCCTGGCGCGCCTGCTCGGCTGCCTCCTCTTGCCGTCGAGCGGCGTCTTGGCGCTCCTGCTCCATCCGCTGCTCGGTAGCAACGCGGTCGGCCTCTGCCTGAATCCGGGCGCGCTCGGCTTGTTCAGCTTGCAGCTTGAGTTGCAGGCGCTGGTTCTCGGCTTCGCGTTCTTGTGCGGCGGCCTGGTCGATCAGCTCCTGCTCGCGGCGGGCGGCGGCTTCACGCTCGGCCTGCTGCGCCTGAGCCACGCGCTCGCGCTCTGCCTCGACGGCGGCTTCCTGTGCCAGACGGATGCGGTCTTGCTCGGCGCGCTCTTCTGCTTCACGGCGCAGGCGGGCCAGTTCGGATTGCTCGGTGTCGTACTTCTGCCGGGCTGTGATTGCTGCCTGGATGGCGCTCATAGACGACTCTTTGACCCGGGCCGCCTCAGCTTCGAATTCCTCCCAAGCTTCGCCCAACTGGAATGCGGACAGCTCTGTGATGCGAGCCTGCAGCTGCTCGGCATCCAGCGCGCCCAGTTCGGTGGACAGCCCCTTCATGTGGTCGATGGCGTCGTTGTGGCGGTCGATCCGGGCATCCTCGGCGGCTTCCCACTCGGTGAGCGGGCGGCGGGTCTCATCCCTCAGCGCGTCCATTTTGGTCACGAACTCGCGCAGCTCAGCTTCGACCACCTTCGGCATTTCTTTCAGGCGGCGCAGGTAGTCACGACCCGGCTTCTCGACAGCGGTCTTTGACTTGCTGACCTTGGCGGCCAGGCTGGCGATACGCTCCCGGCCCTTGCGGGTTTTCAGGTCTGGCACTTCGCCCAGCACCTCCCCCTTCACCAGGTCAATGAATTGCTGCAGACCGCCGGCCACGTAGATGGCCGGGGCGTTCGCCTCGCTGATCTCTTCGATCTTGATCAGTTGCTGTTGTGCGGACATTGGTGCACCTCGCGCCAGGCCGGCGCCGTCAGCTGGAATAGGGAAATGCCAGGTCACCCAGGCATGAGGTTGACCCAGGCCCTGGCTGCGGTGGATGGTTGCGCGCTCTCGCCGCTTACGCTCCCGGAGGGGTACGGTTATCCCCGATGGGGCCCGCCGTGCGCCGGGTGTGAATTCAGGAAGTGATGGTGCCGGCCAGGGCGCTCAGGAGGAGCCAGCCGGTGCAGAAGGTGAGAGCGATGAAGGAGCCGCGCCAGTTGGCGAAGCGGCGTGCACGCCGGTAACCGGTCATGGGTCGTGTCTACCTGCGCCATTGCACTTGTGGCAGCTGCTCGTAGAGCCGTGATAGGGGCCTGAGAAGTGAAGGGTTCCTGACCCTTTGCACGTCGTGCAGGCGACTTTATTGCGCTCCCGCTCCAGTTGCTTGCGCAGATCACCCAGCTCGCTATCGCGTGGGTCGCCTGCAGGGGTGTGGAAGGCCATGCCGACGTTCTCAGCCCAGCCAGTCACATCTTCTGCGATGGCACGGATCTGCTCTGGCGTCGCGGCAACACCGTGCTCTTCAAAGGCCTCCGCAAGCCCTTCGGCGTAGTAGTCGGTCCGTGAGTAGCTCATGCCCGCACCTCATACCCGACCGTCCACTCGCCGCAGATGCAGGCTCGGCATTTCCATGCCTGGGGGTTCTCGATGCTGGCCAGCGCAGCCTCATTCACCGCGGCGGCGAACGTAGACCCCTTGAACAGCATCAGCACCCGGTCGGCCGGCATGGCCTGAGCCTCGGGCAGTTCGGCGATCTGCTCGTCGATGAGCGTTTGAACGATTGGCGTGGTCATGCAACCTCCTTGCGCCCATCAACGATCTTGTTGAGGCGCCCGCAGTAGTGGTTGAACTCTTCGATGGTGATGCGCTGATCCGCCATCATTTCGGTGAGCTGGCGCTGGAGCATGACGCTCCAACTGAGCGGCGTTCCGGGATGCGCCATTGCATCCAGTTCCTGGTCGATCAGGATGTGAGGGCTCATAGCTCGGCATCCTCTTGCTGGGCGATCAGTGCGTCATCGGCCAGCGGTTCAAGGAACTCTGCCGCAATATCGATGAGACGCTGATCCGGCTTGTCGTCGCCCAGCAGGCTCGCTGCTGTGGTCCTGCAGGGCTCGCCAAAGGCCGCTTGGATGACGATCTCGGCCAGCCAGTCGCCTTTGTCCTCGCCGTCCTCCCAGCGCTTCAGCAGGAGCATCTGGATGTGGGTCTTGAACTCAGCGAAGGTGACGATGCGCGGTGCGCGCAGGCGGCGCTGCACCTTGATGTCGCTACCCCGGGCCAGCCGCTCCCCGGCTTCTTCCTGCCAGGCCAAGCGCGCATCCGCCGCATCGATCACTGGAGGCGGCTGCCGGTTGTCGTACTCAAACTGTGCTGCTCGAAGTGCGCCCATGGTCGCCTCCAGATGGTGGGTTAACGGGTCTGCTGCTTGATCTCGGCAGCGCGATCGGAATCGCTCAGGCGCTGCCAGCGATCGTGCTGGAAGTTGTGAGCATCCAAAGAGGACTGATTTTCCTCGCAGCATTCCGCGCAGTACCCTTCATGCAGGTTCTCGGTAGGGTCGGCGCACTGCGGGCAGGTGAGCTGCGCGGCGCTCATGGCTTCACCCGGGCGGCGAGCATGGCGTCGGCCAGCTTGTAAGCTGTGCTTGCGGTTTCGTTCTCGCGCCCACCCATGCCCAGCAGGCACGGAGCGCCCGCGGTTGAGATGAGACCCTGCAACGCCTTGGTGGCGAAATAGTCGCGAATGGTCACACCGAAGCAGGTGCCGTGGCCGCCGTACTCGCTGGCCGCAACCGGGAAAGCTGGTTGCTCACCGGCTTCGGCAGGCTGGCAGTCGTAGCAGATACCGCCGACCTGTTCAGATTCGTCGATGCAGCTTTTGCAGCGCAGGCAGTGGCCTACGCCAGATGGCTCTGGTGACTGGTACATGGATTGTCCTCAGGACCGCATTGGCCAGGAGCCAGGCGAAGGTGACCAAACCCACCGTGAAAGGTGGCCTGGCGCCTGCCAATGCGGTCGATGTGAAGGGAAGGGGATGCATCGGGGTGTGATCTGGCCGGTGCTGCGTTCTTTCCGGCTTGCCGCATCAAATGGCGGTGGTTAGATGAGTAGCCCTACGGAGCGTCGATGCACGAGAGTCGGGTAAGGAAAGTCGTGCAAAGCCCGTTGGGTCTTTCCCTGCGCATCAGCCTGCGCATTCAGATCACACTCCGATGCAGCCTGCGATGGGGAGCAGGGCATCGGGCAGTTAACGTCAGGCTGACGTGGCGCTGGTTGGTCAGTCTTCGTCTGGCTCAGGCTCCCAGCCCTTCACCTCGTAAGCGAAGGCTTGCCACTTCTGCTGGTCAGCTTCTGACATGCTGTTCCAGCCAGCCGACTCATCGCGAGAAACCGCTTCGCCACCCTTGAAGGTCACAGTCCCGCAGTTGCTGCCGATATCTTCGTCGGCATAGGTGAGCACGATGGTGGCCTCAGGGAACATTGAGCTCAGCTTGAGGAAGATCGGTTCAGGGAAGGACCAGGCGGTTTCAAAGCTCGCTGACTCAGGGCCATCGACATTCGGCTCGCAGGCATTCCACTTGGTGCCCCAGGCGGATCTGGCGAAGTCCATGCTGTGCATGAAGCCGGTCTTCCGGTGATTGCGCAGCATCTGCACGAACTGTTCGAAGCTTTCATCGCTCAGCTTCGACAGATCAACGCGGTTCCGGCTTTCCAACTGCATGGCGCCAACAAGCGGGTGGTCGTTGACCGGCACGCGAAGCACATGCTCAGCAGCGGTTTCAGCATCGCCAATCACACCATTCCATGGAAACTCGCCCTCGAAGCTGATGATCTTTCCGAAGTCGATCCGGCCTTCCTCATTCAGCATCGCCTGAATGACTTCCTGCGGCGCCTTGACCTTGTTGGTTACCCAATTTGGCATTTCGTTTTCCTCCAGTGGATTCCCAAAGCACCCGGTCGCCCAGGTGCTTCAGTGAATCGTTCTGTCCCATTACCGCCGGGGTGGCGGGGCGCATTGCATGCCCGGGTCGTTCTCTCGGTTTAGGTGTTTCACCTTCGTCAGCCGTACAGGGTTCTCCCTGTCGTGGGCAGCCTTTCGGGGCTGTCTGATCGCCGGTCGCCGGTAGAGGCAATGCGGTCTGTTGGTTGTTGCGCTGGCTGTTAAAGAGCGGCGGCCCGGTTGAGGGCCTCCCGAGGGGCTTTGGAGCGCCTCGATGGAATGAACGATAAGCCAATGCCTAATCATTGTAAATAGGTAATGCCTAACTTTTTTCGAGAGTGCCTAATCCGCCTTCCGGGCTTGCATCGTTCGATAGCTCGGGTAAGCTCTGCCTAATACTGGATGGATGTACAGTTAGCGGAGGAAGGTATGGCCAAGCAGAAGAAGTCGACTCCACAAGCGCGCCAAGAAATGACAGCCCTCGAGCGGCTGGGCCTGCGGGTCTCGTCGATGATCAATCACCCGATCGCGCAATCGCAGCGCTGGGTGACGATCCATCGCTTGGATACGGACGGAGACATGGAGTGGGAGGAGGTGATGGGGCTGCTGGCCGAGACGCCGGAGCTGGACCTGACGTTCAACGACGACGAGAGCGTGACGGTCCGCTGGGAGGAACAGAGCGCCGAGGATCGAGACGACTTGGTCGTGGAGAAGGGTTGGGAGGAGGAGAGGGTAGAGGAGGCTGCGCCTTTTTGACAGGCAGAAAAAAGCCCGCCGGGGCGGGCTTGTTTACTTATTAGGCTGGGCGACCGGGGGCTGAGATATCGCCGGCGCAGCCGTCTGGTTGGATGAGTTTTCGGATTTTCCAGTCTGGTAGAAGGTTAGGCTCAGGGCAGTGATGGCAATCCCCACGGTAACCGCAGTGACCATTGCTCCCCAGATGTTGAGCTTCAGGCTCCCGAGCCTATCAATGTCACGGCGAACTCCGGCAATAGAATCATCCAAGCGGCGATCCCGCTCCGCTTGGGCAGCGAGAAATCCGTCAATTTTTGACGAAATGGCCTCAACCCGAGCGTCCATTTTGACCTCGATGGTTTCGAGCCTGGCGTTGATTTCTTCGCGAGTAATATCGTTCATGATGTCAGTATCCTTGACCCCAGAACGGTTGTCACCCCAGCCGCCATAAACAATATTATCAGCCATTCCCTTTCGCTCGCTCAGCGGTGAAAGCGGCTACAGCATTAGCTCCAAGGAAATTCATCGTGGCGCATTTTGGGCACTCGATGCAGACGGAGTCGATCCAGCTCTTTACAGAGGGATCGCCCTGCACGGGAACTTCAAAGATTGTCATCTTCGGATTCTCCTCCTTGGATTTTGCCTCTGCATGAAATTTCCAGCCTTCATCCTGCCCGCACACTGAGCACTTTTGATCGGGCCTACGTGCAGCCAAGAAATTGATCAGCTCGTTGAAATGAATCACAGTTTTTTCATCACTAGATGCAGTCATCTTGCTCCCTTGTAGGCATCCGCCTAGACCAAATGCGCATTCCATACCAGCAGCACCCTGGCCTGGATGTAGGTCATGTCCCTCCGGATCAGCCGATCCTTGTGCCGCGGGTTGTCCGAGATCATCTCGTAGTGCTCCTCATCAGCCACCTGCAGACGCTTGATGTAGAGCAGGTCATCCCAGACGAATAGGTACACCCCATCGCCCACGAAGTCGCGGACGTTGATGTTCACGATCAGCGGGTCGCGGTGCTTGATGGTGGGCTCCATGGACTGGCCCCAGCCGGTGACTACCTTCAGGTGGTAATGCTCCTCGAACTCGACCCCCAGCTCGCGTAGATGTCTCGGACTGACGCGAATGTCCTTGAGCATCTCCGGGTAATCGTGCGGAATCTGGCCTCCGCCCATGGCTGCGCGGATGTCGTAGTGAGCGATCCTAACCTCATCACCGACCAGGCCAGGCCGGGAGAAATCCGCTGTAATCACATTTCCCTCATCGGTCGCTTCGGCGGCTGCGATCAACTGCGCGCGCGCCGAATCCGACAAGTTCTTGCCTTGTTTGGCGAGCATGGCGCGAACCATATCGGCAGCTGAGGTTGGCGCCGGCTCTGCAGCAGGCTCAGAAGTGACGTCCTGGATGCTCTCGTAGGAGAAGCCAGGGCGAAGCCCCCAGTGTTCAGGGCCAACCACGTCAGAAAAGTAAGCGATCACGTCCATCAGCTTGGACTTGTCGATCCGGCCGTTTTTCACCCAGCCCTGCACCGACGGAGGCTTCACCTGGAAGTCGTCTGCGAGCTGTTTCTTGGATACGCCCTTGGCGATCCGCGCAGCATCAATGGCTGCACCTAGTTCTGGTCCGGTAAGCATTGCCTAATTAGGCCTATCGCCAGCGTGGTTAGGCAATGGCTTGTGCGTAATAAGGTAATGCCTTATATTCATCGGTAAATCTCCAGGAGAGAACTCATGAAATCAGCAGAAGCAGCCAAAGAAGCATCCCGCGTGCTGGGCAGCCAGGCGGAGTTGGCGCGCCGGCTGAATGTTGCGGCACCCACCGTCAATCAATGGTGTTCAGGAGAGCGCACGGTCCCAGCCAAGCGCGCATTACAGATTGAGGCGCTTACGAATGGCGTCGTGAATCGTGCCGATCTGTGCCCTTCGTTCCCATGGGGCCAGATCGACAGCAACCCGACCCACGCGCTTTCCGCCGCTTAACCACTTTCAACCACAAAGGAACCCACCGTGTCGTATTTCGACCCCGACCACCTGCACAACAAGCCCACCAAGGTTCGCTTGGATGAGGCTGCCGACGACTTGCTTTCGGCGATGGCTCGCTTCAAGCGCACGCAGAAGGCTGTGCTCGCCAGGGAAATTTTGGAGCGCGGTCTCGACCAGATGATGCAAGAGCTTAACGCGAACACTGACGTGGCCTGAAGTGGCCGAGGAGGCCCTGTGCCAGAAAGCAAAGAGCTGGAGATCCAGCTCGACGGGAAGGGCAATTCGGATCTGGCGTATCTCGCCAGGCAGAAGGGCTTAACCCCTGAGCAACTGGCGGCACAAATCATCAATGAGGCTCTCGACCGAATGACGAGAACGGAGCCTGGCCGAAGCAACGTTCGGTCGTTTCGCAAGGGCTTATAAGCCCCTGAGGGACTCATGAGGAACTGCCGTTGAAAACAACAGCACCCAAACCGCAGACGCAAAAAAGCCGGTGGCTAGACCGGCTTCTTCAACAGCTATTCAACGAGACGAATCATGACAAATATCATCCCGCTACGCAACACCGGGGGGTTTACCCGGATGGACAATCATCTGATGGATGGCCTGATGGCCATCAACCTGTCGGCGCACGAGATGAAGGTCGTGCTGTACGTGGCCAAGGCCACCCTGAACTTCAACGAGGGCGCCCAGCGCATCCCGGCCACCGCTATCGCCAAGGCCACCAACATTCACCCCGACACGATCTCCAAGGCTATCTCCGGCCTGCTGCGGCGCCGGGTGCTGTTCCGTGAGGGTGGTGCCCGTGGCGATATCGGCCTGTGCGACCCGAAGGAGTGGGTATTTGTTGAGCATCCGAAACAGACCATATCGTCTGACTCGGCTCAAATCGTCCGAATCGGATCTGCTGCGAAACAGACCGAAACCGACGACTCCCTTCTCTATTCCAAGAAAGAACCCCTATTAACTCTTTCTTCGAAAGAGATTAATCCCCCCCAAGAGCCGGTCGAGCCACCGAAGGCTGAGCGCAAGGCACCGTTCGGCATGGCCCAGTTGCTGGCTGACAACCCGCACAACGTCCCTGAGCAGTTGCTGGCCGACTGGCTGGCCCAGCGAAAGGTCAAGCGCGCTGCTGTGACTGCCACCGTCTGGGCAACCGTGAACACCGAGCTGGCCAAGTGCGCCGACGCCGGTATCTCCGCGAACGACGCAATCACCGAAGCGCTGAATTCCGGGTGGCAGGGCTTCAAGGCGTCCTGGGTGATCAAGCGCCTGGCCGAAGCCGCTCCAGCCACCCAGTCGCGCCACCACGGCTTCGCTGACCGTGACTACACCGCCGGCCTGATCCCCCGAGAGGATGGTTCCTATGCGTTCTGAGAAAGTCGTGCACCTGTCCAGCATGGCCAGCCCACAAGTCACCTCGATGGCAGTCTGCGAGGATCACGGGGAGTACTCGGCCACCGTCACCCAGGTGCTGAGCCACACGTTCCGTTCGCCGTGCCCGCACTGCAAGGCCGCCCGGATCGCGAAGGAGAAGGCTGAGCTCGTCGAGCGTCAACGCCACGAACTGGCCTGGAAGCTCGGCGATGCCTTGGTGCCCAAGCGCTTCAAGGACAAGACCTTCGACACCTACCAAGCTTCCAGCCCTGGCCAGGCCAAGGCCCTGGCGCGCTGCCGGCTCTACGTCGAGCAGTTCCAGCAGAACCTCGAAGCCGGGCGCTGCGTGATCCTGGTCGGCCACCCTGGCACCGGAAAGACCCACCTGGGCGTTTCCATGGCTCAGGCCGTTATGGAATTGACCGAGTACACCGCAGTCTATCGCACGCTTGGCGGCATCCTGCAAGCGATCCGCACGACCTTCGACGGCAGCTCCAGCCAGACCGAGGGCAGCATCCTCGACGCGCTGGTGCGCCCCACGCTGCTGGTGCTGGACGAGGTCGGCGCCAGCAGGGAAGCCCCGAGCGACTTCGAGCTCAGCCGCCTGTTCTCGATCATCAACGGCCGCTACGAGCGGATGTTGCCCACCATCGTGATTTCCAATCTGGATGTTCGCGAACTGCCAGCGGCGATGGGTGAGCGCTCCGCCGACCGATTGCGTGAAGGCGGGGTGATCGTGCTGCCGTTCACCTGGGAATCGCACCGCGGCAAGGAGGGGGTGTGATGCGTACCTATCTCAAAGCTGTGCTGATGATCCTGCTGGCTCCGACCGTGATCCTTGGGGCATCTGCGGCCTTCACCCTGTGGGTCAAGTTTGCCGTGTCACTGGATCTGCCGTGGCCCGCGAAGCTGGCGATCATGGCAGGCCCGTCGATCCTGCTGGCCGCAATACCCACCGCCTGGCTGATGAACAAGCTCGAGGAGAAGCACTGATGGACACCAACAAGATGCGCGACATCAGCCGCGAGCAGTTCCAAGCCGTCTTCAGCGAGAAATACCCCCTGACCTTCGCTGCAGCCAAGTCTGGCGATTCCAAGGCGCATGGCGATATGTCGATTGCGTGGTGGGGCTGGCAGGCCTCCCGCGAGGCCGTGGTGGTGGAGCTGCCGTCCGAGGACACCTGCAGGACCAGTACGTCGAAGGAGGAGGCAGCCCAAGACGCCTACAACCACGCCCTTGGTGAGTGCCGCTCTGTAATCGAGGCCCAGGGCCTGAAGGTGGCGCCATGACCATCGACAAGGCAAAGCTCAAGGCGCTGGCCGAAGCCGCCAATGAATCTTATGCGGCACTGTGCGAGCACGGTGGGGACGAGCTTGCCGAAGCCTGGCACTCCGCTGAGCTCGCCTATGACGATGCCGCGAACCCTGCTGTTGTTCTGGCCCTGCTCGCGGAGATCGAGCGGCTTTCGCCGCCGGCTGGCCAAGTCTCCTACCAGCAGCAAATGGAGGCATGGAAATCAGCGAGCAGTCAGGATCTGCGTGCACGGGGAGAACTGATGATCCAAGTGGACGAGCTCAAGGCCGAGAACGAGGCGCTGCGCAATGCCCTGAGCGATCCTCTTGCCCTTTATGAGGATGACGAAGGTTGCCGAAACCTGCCCGAGTATATCGCCGGGCGCGCGGCCATGGCCAAGGAGGCGAATCGTGATTGATAACCGCCGACTCCTGATCATCCAGATTTCCCTCTCCATGCTTGAGCAGTGGTACACGACTTGGGAGGGTTTCAAGGATCACCGTGACGGCGATATCCGCCGACTTGCTCTGCACTCGAAGGCGCGCGGGCTTGTTTGCCATGACCGAGCGCTTGCAAAGGCGGAGGTGGCTTTCCATGGCTGACCTCATGCTTCGCACCGAGCAAGACCGCGCCCGCCTGATCGGCTACCTCACCGGACTTGACCTGGCCAAGCCGCGCCGCTTGACCATCGTCGAAGTGCGCAACAAGCGCAGCGACGCCCAGAACCGCCTGCTGTGGATGTGGAACGGGCTGATCCAGGCGCACCTGCGCGACTCGCACGGCCAGCTGGCCAGCGCCGAAGAGTGGCACGAGATCCTCGTGGCCAAGCTCTGGCCTGCCGAAGTGCATCCGGTGGAACTGCCTGACGGCACCCGGTACCGCGTAGGCCGGGCCAAGACCCGCAAGTTCAACACCCAGCAGATGACCACCTACCTAGAGCTGCTGGACGCCTACAGCGCCGAGCACCTGCAGCTCCTGCTGCCGCACCCGGATGACCTGATGATGGCGATCTACGGCGAGCGCCGGGGGAGGGCCGCATGAGTCTCCCGGCCAAACAACCACGCCCGAAGAAGTGCAAGAACCCTGCGTGCGGCGCCAGCTTCCCGCCGCGCCGCCTGGGCCAGGCCGTCTGCAGTCCAGCCTGCGGCCTGGCCATCGCGCCGGTGAACCGTGACAAGGCCCGCAAGGCCATCGACCAGCGTGAGCGCCGCGACATCAAGGTGCGCAAGGAGAAGCTGAAGAGCCGCGCCGACTACCTGCGCGAGGCCCAGGCCGAATTCAACACCTACATCCGCCTGCGCGACCAGCACCTGCCGTGCATCAGCTGCGACTCGCTGCCCAGCGATCACGACCTGATCACAGGCAGCCGCTGGGACGCCGGTCACTACCGGTCGGTGGGCGCATGCCCGGAACTGCGCTTCGAGCCGCTCAACGTCCACCGCCAGTGCGTGAAGTGCAATCGCAATCTGTCGGGTAACGCGGTCGAGTACCGCATCCGGCTGGTGCAGCGCATCGGCGCCGACCAGGTGGACTGGCTGGAAGGCCCTCATCAGGCCCGCAAGTACACAATCGACGACCTCAAGGCCATCAAGTCCGAGTACCGGGCAAAGATCAAACAGCTGAAGGAGGCTGCAGCATGACTTGGACTATCACCGATACGGCCTGCATGTTCCTGCTGGCCATGGCAATCGGTTCCACCTGGTGCCTCGGGCGCGGCCAGTTGATCGCGATAAAGCGCAAGCGCGAGGAGGGCGGCCCATGCAACTGAACAGCGCGCGTCAGGTCTGGCACGATTGCTACTACCAGCCTTGGGACAGCCAGGGATCGTTCATTGAGCAGCTTGGCCTGCTGGGTGCGATGGTCCAGGCCACGGAGAAGCAGCGGCATGCGAGTCATGCTGTGCACCAGGTGCTGGCAGGCGGAGTGCAGGCGGCAATCTCAAGACTGCCCAGCCAGCTGCGAGCGTTCGGCAACTTCATGTACGCGCCAAGCTGCAGCGATGACGACCGTGAGGCGGCAGAGGAGGCTGTCTTCAGCATGGCCATGAGTCGGACCGGGCGAATGACCGCGGCGAAGGTCGAGCGCTGTGAGTACGTTGCCAAGGGCGTGATGTTCCGGTATCGCCGCATGCACCAGGGCGGGCAATCCTCAGCGCAGGACCCATTCGCCAGCCCGGAGTGGTTCAAGCGCTGGATCGACGAGGTCTATGGGGTGACGCTGCCGTCCTGCGCCTGGGCCCGCGATTGGGAGCCCTTCGTGCAGATCTGCTTCGAGGTTTGCGAGGACCTGGACAAGCGTGCTCTGTCGCCGGTGGCAGCCGCAATTTACGAAATGAAGGAGGCCGCTTGAGGGCCTATTGCGTTCCCGCACGGCTGGTGATACTGTATCGCCATTGTTAGAGTTTTGCCTTTGGCAAATTACTCTTAAGATCCAACAAGGCCCAGCCGTCGTGCTGGGCTTTTCGTTTATGCGGCTTGCAAGCGGAACGACACAGGCGAGCTCAGGCCTACAAGTCAGGGTTTTTTGTCATTGAGGGGCTCACTCTCACGTCTGAGATACCGAGCTCCTTCGCCAGCTGAATGTGATCCAGAGCTGAGGTGCGAGGCAGATCGACGCGCAACACCTGGTCCTCATAGGACATGTGGAGCGTGATGAGTGCGAGCAAAGCATCATCGAGCGATAGGGTGTCAGTTGATGCCTCGCAGCACCACCATCGCTCCTTTCCCCTCAGGAAATAGTCAATTCTAAATCTCATCACGATTCCTATCATGTCGGTCTGGGCTGCAGTCTAGGCAATGCCGAGGATCTTGGCTGTGTCGGCCGTCCCGTTTTATGCAGATGACACGCCCAAGCAGCTGGGCTAAGTCGGTAGTGGCATCGATCAAAGCCTTGCGCGCCCTGATCGGTTACGCGATGAGGGGCTGGGGTACGTGACCCAGCGATCCAGCCCATCAAGCCGGGTAAGCACCGGCCCTCTGCATCCCTTGAAGTCAACCAGCGAGTTGCCCACACATTTCACTGAGCGCAGAATGCAGCTTTGAGTGAAGGAGCGTTCAGCATGGTGTTGCGTGGCATGGCGCAGATGCATTTCGATGACTTGGCTGAGAGGTTCCAAGATCTGGTTCGCACTTTCGGTGGCTCTGAACCGGTAGAGTTCGTATGGGTTGTGTTCTACCAAGGTCGGGTGTTTGGCGCTTATCCGCTCGCAGAGCAGGCCCTTGTGAAGATCACCGAAATTGAGCACTGCATCAGCGTTGATGAAGTTCCCGCCCCGCAAGCGTGAAGCTCTATCTGCGTTGAGCTTTTGCGGTTCACCGGTGACGTGCGTCTCCGGCTGACGTGGCGGATGCAGCGAGTACCTGGCAGTATGGATATCCGAACTGCACATGCTCGTGGCAACACGGGTCGGCAAGGCGGTTCGGGATACCCGGTCGAAAGGCCGGGTTTTTTATTGAAGCCTCGGCATTTGCCGGGGCTTTTTCGTTTCCGGAGTTAAGAATGGACCCTACCGACCTCGGCCCAGGCACAGCCACCTGGCTGGGTGGAACAGGCACCGTATTGCTAGGCGGCTTCCTATGGCTGCGTAAGTTCCTGTCCAAGGATGCAGCTGACCGCGCCATGGACAATGCCGACATAGGCACCGTCCGCCGGCTGAACGAACTGCTCGACTCCGAGCGTGAGGCCCGCAAGCTTGCCGAGGCCCGCGCCGACCAATTTGCCAAGGAGCGCAATGACCTAGCCGCAACCGTTGGCCGCATGGAAGGGAAGATCGAAGCCCTGACCAGTCAGGTCGCCAACCTCACAGAGCGGGTGACGCTTCAAAGCGACGAGATCGCCCGCCTGCGCATCAAGTTGGGAGGCACTACCTGATGGACAAGTGCGCAATCCAGTTCATGGCCCGCCACTGGTGGCGCCGGGTTGAGGTGTGGTTCATCGCCATGCTGCTGGTCACCGGCGGTGTGTTCTTCGGCTTCCAGCTTGGTCAGTGGGCACTGGCAGATTCCTACCGTCAGCAGGTCGCCGAGATCCGCGCCGCCTACGACGAGGCCACTCGGCAGCGTGACCATCGACTCGATGAGCTGACCAACAAGACCAGCACGGCAGCCGAGAAAGCCACCAAGGCGGCGACCGCAGCTACCAAAGCCGCCGACAAGGCTGATGAGGCGCTCAATCGGGTTTCCCCATAGCCGCGCCACAAAATCGAGTTGCGCCGTTTCGTGGCGCGGGAGTGAGCATGAGCAGACCAAAGCCACCGGCCGACCTGCTCGAATCGCTTTGGTTGACCTTGCGCCCCGCACCTGAAGTCTGGGAGTGGAT
The DNA here is from genome assembly GCF_002478435.1 of Pseudomonas sp. UBA7500. Lineage (NCBI taxonomy): Bacteria > Pseudomonadati > Pseudomonadota > Gammaproteobacteria > Pseudomonadales > Pseudomonadaceae > Pseudomonas > Pseudomonas sp. UBA7500. The sequence goes on from NZ_DLNW01000001.1 coordinate 277,189, forward strand.
ACAGCGCGAGATCCTCGCTACCACCGGCAGCATCCACAACGAAGAACACGGCCATCTGATCGATGCGAGCGTCGGAGTCATGTGGGCGTCGTCCAGCTTCGCGAAGAAGGGCAGGTCAGTGCTGGGCCAAGCTGAGCAGTTGATGATCCGCGCGGGTGGCTGGCAGAAGGCACGCCAAGAGCAGCAGATGCGCGACTGGTTCGGCGAAGAGCCTGAGTTCCTGATCACCCTCGCCGCGGACTACTGCGCCCAGTGCACCGAGGCTGAGTTCTGCGCCCTGGTCGAACACGAGCTCTACCACATAGCGCACAAGCTCGATAAGTACGGTGCCCCGGCATTCACCCAGGACGGTATGCCCAAGCTTGAGATGCGGGGGCATGACGTCGAAGAGTTTGTCGGTGTGGTGAAGCGCTACGGTGCCAGCAACGACGTACAGCAGCTGATCGACGCTGCAAGCCGGCCGCCTGAGGTGGCCAAGATCAACATTTCGAGGGCCTGCGGAACCTGCCTGCTCAAGTCGGCCTGAATCCTGACAGGTCCTGACGGATGACATTCACATGGCAGCACTACGAAGCGAGGTCAAAGCCTTCATTGTTCAGGCTCTGGCCTGCTTCGATACACCCAGCCAGGTGGTGGAGGCCGTCAAGAAAGAATTCGGTGTAGATGTCAGTCGCCAAGTGTGCGAAGGGCATGACCCAACCAAGTACGCCGGGCGCGGCCTGGCCAAGCGCTGGGCGGACATGTTCCACGCATGCCGTGAGCGGTTCACCGCCGAGACGGCCGACATTCCGATCGCGCACCGCGCATACCGCCTCCGTGCGCTGGGGCGGATGGCTGAGAAGGCCGAGTCGATGAAGAACATGGCCCTGACTGCCCAGCTACTGGAGCAGGCAGCCAAGGAGGTCGGCGACGTGTACGTGAACCGGCAGACGAAGGTTGATAGCTTGCTCGACAATGCGGTACCCACCTCGGTGCAGGTCACGGTGATGGATGCGAGGAAGCGCGATGCCGACGCTTAACTGCCCCCAGGCCACCTTCATCAACATGCCGCACAAGTTCCGCGGCTTCGTCGCCGGGTTCGGCTCAGGCAAGACCTGGGTAGGCTGCGCAGGCATCTGCAAGCACGTGTGGGAATGGCCCAGGATCAACTCCGGCTACTTCGCCCCGACGTACCCGCAGATCCGCGACATCTTCTTCCCGACTATCGAGGAGGTCGCCTTCGACTGGGGCCTGAAGGTCAAGACGAAGGAGAGCGACAAGGAGGTCGAGTTCTACAGCGGCGGCCAGTACCGCAGCACGACCATCTGCCGCTCGATGGAGAAGCCCCAGACCATCGTCGGCTTCAAGATCGGGCACGCCCTGGTCGATGAGCTGGATGTCCTGCCTAAGCTCAAGGCTGAGCACGCCTGGCGAAAGATCATCGCCCGTATGCGCTACAACGTGGACGGGCTCAAGAACGGTGTAGACGTCACCACGACCCCCGAGGGGTTCAAGTTCGTCTATCAGCAGTTCGTGAAGCAGCTGCGCGAGAAGCCGGCGCTGAACGACATGTACGGCCTGGTGCAGGCGAGCACGTTCGACAACGAGCTGAACCTGCCGCCGGACTACATTCCGTCGCTGATGGACTCGTACCCTGAGCAGTTGATCATGGCCTACCTGAACGGCCAGTTCGTCAACCTGACGTCCGGGACGATCTACACCGCCTACGACCGCAAGCTCAACGGCAGTCAGGAGACTATCCAGCCTGGCGAGGCCCTGTTCATCGGCATGGACTTCAACGTCGGCAAGATGTCGGCAGTGGTGCACGTGAAGCGCCTGGGCCTGCCGCACGCGGTGGACGAGATCATCAACGGCTACGACACGCCGGACATGATCAAACAGATCAAGGAGCGCTACTGGCTCTACGACGGCAGCGATTACCGCAACACCCGACAGATCCGGGTCTATCCGGATGCCTCGGGCGACTCTCGCAAGTCCGTCCGGGCCAGCGAGACCGACATCTCACTGCTCAAGCAGGCCGGTTTCATGGTCTCGGCGCCCGGTGCAAACCCTCCGGTGAAAGACCGAATCAACTCCATGAACGCCATGTTCTGCAACGCCGCCGGCCAGCGCCGGTACCGGATCAACGCCGACAAGTGCCCGACCTACGCCGATGACCTCGAGCAGCAGATCTGGGGCGACAACGGCGAGCCGGACAAGAAGCAGGGCAACGACCACCGGCCAGACGCCGGCGGCTACTTCATCCATAAAGAGTACCCAATCAACAAGTACTCCCTCTCAGGTGTTTCCTAATGGGCGTCGTCCGATACTTCAGCGACAAGCTGGTCAACCTGGTGGCGAACCTGGGTACCGAGCGCGACAAGGCGTCGAGCTCCACCTATGCACCGGTGCTGCTTACCGAGCAGGAGTTGAGCAATGCCTACCGTGGGGCCTGGCTGCCGCGCAAGATCGTCGATATCCCCCCGCTGGACGCAACACGGCGCTGGCGGGGCTGGCAGGCCAGCAAGGACCAGATCCAACTACTGGAGGCAGAGGAAAAGAGGCTCGACGTGCGCCGCAAGGTTAAGCGGTCAATGACGCGGGCGAGACTGTTCGGCGGGGCTGCGCTATACATCGGCACCAACGATCGCGATACGTCTCTGCCGCTCGATCCGTCCCGTCTCCAGCAAGGCGGAATCCGCTACCTCACGGTGATGAGCAAGCGTCAACTGGCTCGTGGCGACATCGAGCAGGACCCACAGTCCGACCTGTTCGGACTGCCCAAGTGGTACACGCTCACTGGGAGCCAGATCAAGGTTCACCCGTCGCGGCTGGTGGTCTTCATCGGCGCCGAGCTGCCAGATCCCGAAATCGACTTCGGCGTCGATCAGGGCTGGGGCGACTCGGTCCTGCAGGCGATCCTCGACTCGATCAAGCAGTCGGACGGCACCATGGCCAACGTGGCAAGTCTCGTGTTTGAGGCGAAGGTCGACGTGATAAAGATCCCGAACTTCATGCAGAACCTGCAGGACAAGGAGTTCACCAAGCAGGTTATGGAGCGCCTGCGCCTCGCCGCCATGGCCAAGGGTATCAATGGCCAGGTGCTGCTCGACGCTGAAGAAGAGTACGAGAGCAAGTCGGCCAGCTTCAGTGGGTTGCCTGACGTCATCGACCGCTTCCTCCAGGCCGTAGCTGGTGCTGCCGACATCCCGCTGACGCGCCTGGCCGGACAATCCCCAGCCGGCATGAGCAGCACGGGCGAGTCGGACCTGCGCAACTACTACGACCGCATCCAGGCCATGCAGGAGCTGGATGTACGGCCTGCGATGGCTGTGCTGGACGAGTGCCTTATCCGCTCAGCCCTAGGCACCCGCGATCCCAAGATCCACTACTCATGGCTCCCGCTCTGGCAGCCAACCGCTGCCGAGAAGTCGGAGAACAGCAAGCGCACTGCAGAGACCATCAAGGCACTCAAGGAGTCTGGCCTGTTCCCTGAGGAAGCCCTGAGCGTTGCCGCTGCCACGTTGTTGGTGGAGGAGGGAGTGGTACCTGGGCTGGAGGCGGCCATCGCTAAGTACGGCGCCGAGCTGCCTGACGAGGATCAGGAGGACGACGTTGCGGGCGACAAACCCCAGTCGCGATCAACCGCCATTGGCGATGCCGCGCCGAGACCTCTCTACGTGCAGCGCAAGGTCACCAACGGTTCCGACATCCTGGCATGGGCCAAGGACCAGGGCTTCGAGACCACCGTCTCTGCAGATGACCTGCACGTCACCATCGCCTACAGCCGTCAGGCTCTGGACTGGATGAAGGTCGGTGGCGACTGGAGCAGTCGGCAGGACGGCGGGCTGACAGTCGCCCCGGGCGGTGCGCGCCTGGTCGAGCCGCTGGGCAGCGAGGGCGCAGTCGTGCTGCTGTTCAACTCGTCCGAACTGGCCTGGCGACACATGCAGATCCGTGAAGCCGGCGCCTCGTGGGATTACGAGGAGTACCAGCCGCACGTGACCATCACCTACGCCGCTGGCGATCTCGACCTAAGCAAGGTCGAGCCGTACCGCGGGAAGATCGAATTCGGGCCGGAAATCTTCGAAGACCTGTAGCCCTGAGGTAAACCATGATCCTTCAAGACTCTGTCACCGCTTCCAATGTGCGGCGGACGGCTGACGGCTACCTGGTGGCCGAGGCCCGAGTCGCTCGCGCCGGCATCCAGGACTACCTGGGCACCGAGATCGACCCGGACAACGAGCACGGCCTGCGCGACAAGCCGATCGTCAAGGTGTACCGGCCGGAGAGCTCGGTATTCCACAAGGACGCCATGCAGTCCTACGCATACCGGCCCATGACCAATGGTCACCCGGGAGGCGAGGGCGTCAACGCCAAGAACTGGAAGGACCACGCCATCGGCCAAACCGGCGGCGAAGTCGTCCGCGATGGCGAGTTCGTCAAGGTGCCGCTGGTGCTTATGGACGCCAAGGCCATCGAGGACTACGAGGCCGGCAAGCGTGAGCTCTCCATGGGCTACGGCGCTGAAGTGGTGTTCCAGGACGGCAAGACCCCGGATGGCGAGCACTTCGACGTCTACCTCGGCCCCATGAAAATGAATCACCTGAGCCTGGAGCATCGCGCTCGGGGCGGCGAAAAGCTTCGCATCGGTGATAACGACCCCACACCCCCAAAAGGAGGCCATCACATGGCTGATTCCCTGCGCACGGTCATTGTTGATGGCCTGTCCGTTCAAACCACCGACCAGGGCGCCCAGGCGATCGACAAGCTGACCAAGCAGCTGGCCGACGCGGGCGTCAACATCAAGACCCTGACCGACGCGCATGCCGTGGCCCTGGCGGCCAAGGATAACGAGCTGGCCAAGAAGGACGCCGAAATCGACGGACTGAAGGCCAAGCAACTGAGCGATGCTGACATTGACAAGCGCGTCCAGGCTCGTGCCGACCTGATCACCAAGGCCAAGTCCATCGCCGATGCCGACTACACCGGCAAGGGCGACGCCGAGATCCGCAAGGCCGTGGTCATCGCCAAGCTGGGCGACGCAGCCATCGCTGGCAAGACCGAGGCCTACATCGACGCTCGCTTCGATCTGCTGCTTGAAGACGCCGCGAAGAACCCGTCCGGCGACCCGTTCCGCCAGCACATGATCCAGCAGGACAGCAAGACCACCGGTGACGACGCCGAGAAGGCGCGCCTGCAGATGATCGCTGACATGCAAACCGCCCACCGCCCGGCCCAGGCCTAAGGAGAACCAGCAATGGCTACCTACCAAACCACTTACGGCAACGCCCCGGCCAAGGGCCTGGTTGGCCAGATTGCCAGCGAGGAGAAGTGCAACAAGATCTCCCGCACCGTCGAGAACGCTGAGGGCATCCGCTTTGGTGTGCCAGTCCAGCGCGGCGCTGGTGACCACGGCGTTGTGCCTTTCTCCGCCGGCACGTTCATTGGGTTCGCAGTGCTGAACCCGGCAGTGCCGCCCGTTGCCCAGGGCTCGCAGCTCGTCGACGGCTACCCGCAGTACTTCACCGGTGCCTTCATGACCATGGGCTGCATGAAGGTCCAGGCCGGCGGCGCTGTCGTGGACGGCGGCGAGGTGTTCTACAACCCGACCACCAACCGCTACGTCGCCGCTACCGGCGCTGGCATCGTCGGCCCGCTCCCTGATGTCGTGTTCGACACCTCCGGCGCGAACGGCGACATCGTCGAAATCTCCATGGGCCTGCGCCCAATCGCTTCCGCCTAAGGCCGAGGGAACTACCACATGAATCGCTTCGAAGACGCTCAGGCGGCGCTCCCGTTCGTTCTGGCCCAGGGCCGCAACATCGAGACCCGCGTCTACCAACGCCGCTACCCAGCCTTCAACTACGCCGCGCACGTGCCGGTCGTGACCGAAGGCCAGCCGTGGGCTATCGGCACCACCTTCTTCACGGTCGATACCGCCGGCGAGGCCAAGTTCCTCAGCGGCGCCGGTACCGACATGCCGTTCAACCAGGCCACCCGCGATCAAGCGTCGCACGACTTCGCCATGATCGGCTCCGGCTGGGAGTGGAACCTGGAGGAGATCAACCAGGCCGCCCTGTACGGCGTAAACCTGAACGACACCAAGGCCATGAGCGCTGCGGACAAGGTTGAACGCCTGCTGAACAGCATTGCCATGGTTGGCTCCACCGAAAAGAACTGGCAGGGCTTCCTGAACAACTCGGCGGTATCCCGCGCCGACGCGGCGGCCACCGGCACCGGCAGCTCGACCTTCTGGTCGGCCAAGACCGTGGACCAGATCCTCGACGATGTGAACGGCCTGCTGTCTGGTATCCGTACCAACACTGAGGAAGTTGAATGGGCTGACACCCTGCGCCTGCCTCCAAACGCGTTCCGCCTGGCAGCGACCAAGCGCCTGGGTGCCGGTGATGGCTTCATTACCGTGCTGGAATACCTGCGTCGCAACAACATCTACACCGCAGAAACCGGCCAGCCTCTGGACATCATGCCGATCCGTGAAGCGCGAAACGCCTCGCAGGACGGCGGCGGCCGAGCGGTTGCCTACCGCAAGGACCCTGAAGTTCTTCGCTTCCACCTGCCGATGCCGCGTCGCGTCCTGGCCCCGCGCCAGAAGTCCATCATGGGCTTCGAGACCGGCATCATCGCTCGCACCGGCGGCACCGAGATCCGCCTGCCGGGCGCGGTTGCCTACCTCGACGAAATCACCCCGCCGGTGGCCTGATAGGAGAACGTCATGAAGGTGACCAACAACTCGAAGGCGCTGCAGGGCTTGCACACCGCCATGGGCCTGATTTACCTCGCCCCGGGCGAATCCCGCGAAGTCGACCTGACCGAGCAGGGCCACAAGCTGGCCTCCCGCCTGGACTTCCTGAAGGTCTCCGGCACTGCGCCGAAGGCCGACGAAGGCGACAAGGAGGCGCTGTTCGCCAAGCTCAAGGCGCTGGGCATCGAGGCTGGGAAGAACTCCAGCCTGAAGACCCTGCAAGAGCGCCTGGTCGAGGCTGAAGCCAAGGCCAAGGAAGAGGCCATCGCCAAGCTCGCCGAGAAGGGCATCCAGGTCGGCGAAGACGTCACCCTGGAAGAGCTGCAGGCCGAACTGGCCAAGCACCAGTAATAACCCCCGGGCGTTCCGGCAAATCCGGCGCCCACCAACTCGAGATACCACGATGCCTGACTTCTACGGGACATTGGCCGGCGCCGATGCGTACCTGGCCGCCCGCGGCAACGCCGCCTGGGCAGCCGCCACTGAAGTGGACAAGCAGGCCGCCCTAGTGCGGGCATCGGGGTATGTGGACGGTATGGTCGGCCAGCAGGCGAGCAACGCTACTGCTGGCTGCGTGTACGTCTTCCCCGGCCAGAAGGCCGGAGGCTACAGCCAGGCGCTGCAATGGCCGCGCACTGGCGCCGTGGATCGCATGGGCGACCAGGTACCGGGGGATGTAGTCCCGGCAGCCATCGAGCAGGCCACCTACGAGGCTGCCGCCCGCGAGCAGGCCGCCCCCGGCAGCCTGAATCCCGACTTCGTGCCATCCCAGGTAGTGCAGCGCGAGAAAGTCGGACCGCTTGAGCAAGAATTCGCCGTGGCCAAGAACGGAACCCCCAGTATCCGTCCGGTTATCGGCATCATTGACTCGCTGTTGTATCCGCTGCTTGTCGTGCGCTGCCCAGCGGCTGCGGTGTACGTCGTATGACAGCCGGCGAGATCCTGCGGGCGATCGAAGCGCTGGAGCCTGGCATGCAGCGGGCCTATCTCGACTCGATCCGCGCCGCGGTTGACGCTGCGGTGATCGCGGAGGTCGAGCGGCTAATTGCTGAGGATGACGAGCAGGGCCTGGTTGCACTGCTGAGCCTCGGTGCGCTGGCGACCTTCACCGAGGCGATGCGCGGGGCCTTCCTGGCCGGCGGACGGTTCGAGATGGTCGCGATCATCATTCCCGCGCCACTGCGCCGTGAGATTGGCCGCAAAGAGTTCGACCCATCTGCCCAGCTGGCCCAGGCCAGGGTAGCCCAGCAGGTCGAGCAAGTGCGGCAGGTATCCGCCGACGGCGTGCGTGAAGCGATCCGCGCAGTGATGGGCAGCCGGAGAACGATCGGCGGCCCACAGCGAACTGCGCGGCAAGCTGCCCTTGATCTGGTGGGCCGAACCAGTCCTCAGACCGGCCGGCGCACCGGTGGCGTGCTGGGTCTTCCCGGTAACATGGCGCAGTACGTGGCCAATGCCCGCCAGCAGCTGCTGAGCGGCGACCCGGACGAGATGCGCAAGTACTTTTCTCGCACCCGCCGCGACCGTCGATTCGATGGCATCGTTCGGCGCGCGCTTGAGGCCGGTAAGCCGGTGGCCACCGCCGATGTCGAGAAGATCGCCGGTCGGTACTCCGATCGCCTGCTGAAGACACATGTCGAGATGCTGGTCAGGACTGCGGCGACCGAATCGTTCAACGCCGGCCGCGACCAGGCCTGGGAGCAGCTGGTTTCCCAAGGCTTGGACCGATCCAAGATCGAGAAAGAATGGCGGGACCGGGCCGACGAGAAGGTGCGCAACAGCCACCGTCACATGCGCGGCGAGACCGTGATCCTTGGCCAGGCCTTCCGCACCAACAGCGGCGCGCTGCTGCGTTATCCGGGCGATAGGGCTCTGGGTGCCGGCTACGACGAGACCGCCAACTGCCGCTGCTACCTGATCTACCACCTGAGGACCTGACCAATGGCCGACATCTACGACCGCAGCCGGGCGCTGGCGGTGCGCATGCTCGCGCCACGGGAGAAGGGCGGGAAGGGTGCGGAGATGACGCTGCAGCGTCGTCAGCAGGGCTCATACGACCCGGTCGCAGGAGGCGCGACGACCATCACCGTGAGCCATGCCGGATCCGCGTTCCGCGACACCTACGCCCAGAAGGATATCGACGGCACCCGCATCAAGCAGGGCGACGTCAAGCTGCTGGTTTCTCCGCAGAAACTCGACGGCACAGATTTACCGGTACCGACCACCCAGGACCAGGTGATCTTCGATGGCAAGGTCTACACCCTGATCGCAGTTGTGCCTTGGAATTACGCTGGCCTAGACGTCGGCTTTGAAGTGCAGGCGAGGGCGTAGCATGGCCAACCACATGACATCCCGCTTCGGAAATCTGAACGGGTCGTTCGCTCAGCAGCTCCAGCAGTACCGCGACGAGACGCTGGAGACTATGGACGAGGTGTTCCGCCGCGTGATGATCGAGATCGGCACAACCGTCATCCGACTATCACCGGTGGACACCGGGCGATTCCGTGGCAACTGGCAGTTCACCGTAGACGCGCCGGCAAGTGCCAGCCTCGACAACCTCGACCCGGACGGGCACGAGACCATCGCCAAGCTGGCGGCAGACGTGCAGCATCTGAGCTACGGGCAGACCGCCTACCTGGTCAACAACCTGATATATGCCATTCCGCTGGAGTACGGCCACAGCGGTCAGGCCCCGGCGGGTATGGTGCGAATTACCCTGGCCGGCTTCCAGCAGATGGTCGAGCAGGCCGTTAGAGAGGTCAACGCATGAGCCACGCACGCGCCCGCCAGGCGATCGAGATCAAGCTGTCGGCCTGGGCCATGGCCTACCCGATCAAGGTGGCGAACTTCGAGCAGGCCTTCGAGCCCACGGCTGGCGAGACTTACCTGAGGGCCTTCCTACTACCTGGTCCGACAACCTGTCGCTACCTGGGCGGCGATGCCTACGAGTACGCCGGCGTCTACCAGGTGAGCATCGTCTGCCCGGCGGGCCAGGCGCTGGCTACTGCTGAGGTCCTGGTCGACGAACTGAGCATCTTGTTCCGAGTCGACACCGAACTCAGCCGCAACGGCTTCGAAGGCTTGATCGTCGAGCCGCTGGAGCAGGGGCCCACCATCACCGAGCCTGCGACCTACACGGTCCCGGCCAGCTTCACTTACCGCGGAGTCGCGGACCAATAGCCAGATGTAGATTGCCGGGAGAGCGGCGCCAACCATCTGGTCCATCTCAAGCCTCTGCATTTGCGGAGGCTTTTTTGTTTCTGGAGATCCACAAATGCGCGGCTCGATCCAATCCGTCAACTACACGCCCAAAACGCCATGCGGCAAGAAGGGTTCCGGCTGGAAGCTCGATCTGGCTTCAGGTGACTTCGAGATCAATTCTTGTGCCTTCGGCAGCGCCTCTGCCGCGCCCGAACGCCAGATGGTGTCGGTCGAGGTGGCCAGCTGGAGCAAGCACGACTTGCCCAAGAACGCCGCCAACCTGCTCCAGTTCTTGCAGGTCGAGCTGCAACGAGTTCCGGAAGAGTATCGCCACGCCGCAGAGTTCGAAGAGTTCGATGCGGGCTACGGCGATGAGTCGTTCAATGCTCGCTTGTTCCTTAGCTACTCCCGCCTTGAAACCGAGGAGGAGCTGGCTGATCGCCTGGAGAAGGCGAAGGTGGCCGGCACTCGGACAGTGCGCGCCGGTGGTTGCACTACTGTGATTGTCGACGGAGTGGTTCGGTATCGTATTGGCAACTTAGACGCGCCGCTGCCAGAGCCTGAACAGCCAAAGACTTTCAAGGTTGAAGGCGGTCGGGTCTGTATCAGCGAGGCGTTTATTGATGAGGGCTCGATCGGCCTCGGCCCCGTCGCTATGCCGGAGTCGCAGTGCGTGGTGTCAGCGCACGAGTTCGCACTGAAAATGCAGGTCAACGCCCAGGGCCACTATGTGGTTGCCGGTATTGGGGTAGGCGCAAATCAAGACGAGCCCTCACCAAATGAATGGGTCCGGCAGATCCTGCGCGAAGAGCTTCAACCTGGCGGAATGCTGCACCGCAACTGACTGTTTCATATTGCCCGCCTTGAGCGGGCTTTTTCGTTTCTACCCAAGAGGAAAACACCATGGCCGCACGCTTCCCGCTGCCGAACGGCGCTATCGTTGAGATCGCCATGACCCTGGGGACTGCCATCCCCTTCACTGCAATTTCCAACGCTGCGCCGCCAGTTCTGACCGCCGAGGACCATGGTCTCAACACGCAGGACGTGGTGCTGATCGACTCCGGCTGGGCCAAGCTCACCGACCGCGCTGCTCGGGTGGCCAACGCGCTGACTGACAGTTTCGCGCTGGGCGGTGTGAGCACCGCTGACGTGGATACCTTCACCCCCGGTGCCGGCCTGGGCTCCGTCATCCCCGTCACCGACTGGGTGCAGATCTCCAAGGTCACCGGTTTCACCCCATCCGGCGGTGAACAGCAGTTCCTGACCGTCGGCTACCTGGAGGACGACGATGACCGTCAGATGCCAATCAACCGTAACCCGATCAGCCTGGCCATTGTGGTCGAGGACCAGCCCACCGCCGCCTATGTTGGCGCTGTAGAGGGCTTCGACGAAACCAAGGAGCTGACTGTGGTGCGCCTGAAGCTGCGCAACGGTGACCAGATTCTCTATCCGGGCTATGTGAGTATCACCACCACCCCAACCATGGAGCGGAATAACCTGATGACCCGCACCATCAGCGTAGGCCTGTCCGGCCGCCCATTGCGCTACCTGAAAGCGGCCTAAGGAGACCCCCATGGCGAAGATCAAGATTGCGCAGAACCCGACGTTCACCGGCGTGGTAAAGGTTCCGCGTTTGGGCGGTGAGCCGGAGTCGGTTGAATTCGAGTTTCGGTATCTCGACCGTGATGCTCTGGCGGATCTATACGACGGCTGGAACAAGGCCATGGAGGCCAATGCCGAGAAAGCCAAAGCCGAAGACTGGACCCTGAAACAGTACACGGCCTCGCAGATTCAACTGCAGGTCGAGCAGGTCAAGGCTGTGGTTGTCGGATGGGCCTTCGAGGACGAGTTCTCAGACGAGGCAATCCTTGCCCTGGTGAAAACCTGCACCGGTGCTCCCCAGGCTGTCATCAATGCCTACCAGGAAGCGTACAACCCGGCTCGCCTGGGAAACTGAGGGCGGCGGCCCGGTCGCTGTATGAAAGCGGCCCGTCCGCCAACCAGCTGGCCGCGCTGGGTCTGACGCTGGACGACATCGAGGAGGAGTTTGTAGAGATCTGGCCCGACTCTTGGCGGTCCTTCCTGCTCTTCGAAGCTATGGGTACCCAGTGGCGCTTGGGGCAGGGCGGGCCGTCCGGCCTGGATTACACCGCAGTGCAGGCTACGGCCTCGATGCTGGGTATTAAGCGTCGCGATCTCGGTGGGATCTTTCCTGACTTACGAATCATGGAGCATGAGGCTCTAGCTGTTATGGCGGAGGCGCGAGAGTGAACGCCAACGGATGCGGCAACGTGATAAATTGCGAGCATTATGGAAACAGTCCGGAGGAAAGGATGTTCTTTGTCAGATTCGTGGTACTGGCGTTCTGCGCTGCGTTCAGCGTGTCTATGGGTCGAGAAGTTGCGCTGAATTCGTTGGGGCAGGCTATTGCGTTCAGTGCGGTCATCTTTGTGCCGGCGCTCTATCTCCTTCCAACCTATGAGGCCTGGTCTAGAAAGCAGGCGAATCTGCAGTCGATCGCAGCGCTTAATCTTTTTCTTGGCTGGACCGTAATCGGCTGGGTTGGCGCGCTCATCTGGGCCTTCAAAAAGCCCGAGCCTTCGGTTCACCCCGTCATCGGTGCAGCTGCCCAAGATTCGATTCATCCAGCTCAAGCCCCTGCTGAATACAAGGTTTGCCCATTCTGCGCTGAGCAGGTGAAGGCGGCCGCGATCAAGTGCAAGCACTGCGGTAGCGATCTCCAGATTGCGTAAGCTGCCGCAGCTCGCCTAAACAAGCCGCCTACGGGCGGTTTTTTGTTGTCCGGAGATAATTATGACCACCATTGCCGATCTTGGAATCCGGGTTAACTCCGGCGATGCGCTGGAGGCGGCCGACAACCTGGATCATCTGGTCGATGCCGGTGGAAAAGCAGAGGTATCTGCTGGAAAGGCCGGAAGGGCCTGGGAGGTCGCGCTTCAAGGCATGCGCGGCGATACTCGTCAGATCGTTACCGAACTGCAGGCGCTCAATGCGAAGCAGGGCGAATTGGCCCAGCAGATGACGACTGTAGGCCGCGCAGTGGGCTCGGCTTCGGCCGCATTCACCGCGGCGGCAGCAGGTCTCGCGTCGATGCGGTCAGTCGCGGAGCAGGCAGGGCAAGCCCAAACCGCCCTGGGCAGCTCTACCGATGAAGCAGTACAAGCTGGTCGTCGCGCATCTGAAAGCGCAGAGGAACAGCAAGCGAGAATCCTCGCTGTAGCCCGCGCATCACTGGAGGCGAGCGATTACACCCAGACCCTTGCCAGGGCCACGCAGCAAGCGACCGATGCCAGCCGGCAGGCGAACAGCGTCCTATCTGATCGTGCAACCCAGCAGGCCGCTGTAGCGTCCCGCGTACAAGCGATGATGGCGACCGAAGAGCGCCTTGCGAACTCTAGTCAAGCGGCAGCCAATGCGCAGCGCGAACAATCGCGTGAGCTCGACGCTTTGCTCGGAAGAATCGACCCTACTGTGGCCGCACTAGGCCGTCTGGACGAAATGGAACGCAGGCTGCAGGGCTTTCAGTCGTCCGGCGCATTGGATAAGGACACGTTCGTCGAATACAAGACTAGAATCGACCAGGCACGAGAAGCCCTGGGAGGGGCTGACTCGGCCCTCAGCAGAACAGGAATGACCGCCAAGGCTACGGCCGCGGCCCTGCGTAACGTTCCAGCTCAATTCACCGATATTGTGGTCTCGCTCCAAGGTGGGCAAGCACCGCTTACCGTTCTGCTGCAACAAGGCGGTCAACTCAAAGATATGTTCGGGGGCATTGGTCCGGCTGCAATGGCCTTGGGCGGCTACGTCGCAGGCCTGGTTACCCCATTCACCGTGGCCGCGGCCGCCGTGGCAGGTCTTGGCTACGCATTCTATAAAGGGTCAGAGGAGGCAGACGCATACAACAACTCACTAATCCTCACTGGCAGGTCCGCTGGTCTCACCTCTGATCAGCTTGGTGCCATGGCCAGGCAGATCAGTTCCACGGTTGGAACAACCGGCGCTGCTGCCTCGGCGCTGGCCAGTATCGCAGGAGGAGGGAAGATTGCTGGTGATAGCTTCCAGCAGGTAGCCCAGGCTGCAGTATCGATGGAGGAAGCAACTGGCCGCGCGGTATCGGATACGGTTGCCGAGTTCGTAAAACTGGCGGATGACCCCGTCAAGGCCTCGGCATCTCTGAACCAGCAGTATCACTATCTTACCGCCTCGGTGTATGACCAGATCACTGCCCTGGAGCGACAAGGGCGTCATGCTGAAGCAGTGAAGCTGGCGACCGACGCTTTTGCTGATGCGATCAATGAGCGAACCCCGAAGATCATTGAGAACCTGAGCTTCTGGGAGCGCGGTTACAATGCCGTGGCCAAAGCCGCGGACCGATTGAAGGATATTGGCCGGCCAAACATTGATGATGACATTGCGCGCATGGAGGCCAACCTGGCCAGCGCCCAGCGTGGCGATGTTGGATTCTTCCAAGACCGGCAACAGATGGTCGAGTACTACACCGACGAGCTTCAGTTCCTCAAGGACAAGAAGGCGGCCCAGGAAGAAAACGCCAAGTACGACAAGGATCAGGCCGACGCTGAGGAGCGAACGCAGAAGGCCATGGCCAGGGCAGACGCCTTGGAAAAGTCAGCATGGACTAACGCTCGCAAGCGTACAGAGGCGCTCAAGGAGTACGAGCGGGCGCTTGATGTCATTCGTCAGAAGAATCCCAACGACTCACGACTAGCGGCAGACACCGTTGCGAGGGTGCGCGCAAACATCGCTGAGCAGTACAAGGATCCGAAAACCGCTGCGTATCGTGAAAGCGCAGGCACCCGGGCGCTTGACCAAGCTCGTCAGCAATATTCGGTGCTCCAGCAGCAGAATGCCCTGATCGACGCGCAAGTTGGCGAGCAGCAGAAACTTGGGGAGGCCGGCCAGGCCCTAGTGAAGTGGGAGAAGCAGCTGGCGGACATCAAGGGCAAGAAGACCTTGACCGCCGACCAGAAGTCGCTGCTGGCCAACCAGCAGCAGATCACCGCTCAGCTCCAGAAGAATGCCGGGCTGGAGAAGGAGATGCAGCTGCGCAAGGTTGCCACTGAAGAGGCGCAGAAACTTGCCGCCTTCCAGGGCAACCTGAACAGCCAGCTGCAGCGCGCATCGCTCGGTCTCGACAGCAATCTGGCCAGCATGGGGCTGGGTGATGTCGCCCGGCAGCGCATGCAAGAGCGGTTGAGCATCGAGCAGCAGTACCAGCAGCAGATGGACAACCTCCAGCAGCAGCGCAACGAAGGCCGAATAAGCGAAAGCCTGTATGAGAAGGAAAATCAGGCCCTGCAGAAAGCCCTGGATTCGCGTTTGGCGAGGCAGGAGAAGTACTACCAGGATTTAGACGCCCAACAGCAGGATTGGTCGCTTGGCGCGCGCTCGGCCTTCTCCACCTACCTCGAGCAGGCCAGGGACGTCGCCGGCCAGACTCGCACGCTGTTCGGCAATGCTTTCACCAGCATGGAGGACGCGGTGGCGAACTTCGCCATCACCGGCAAGCTGTCGTTCGCCGACTTCACCAAGTCGATCCTGGCGGACATGGCGCGGATTGCCACCCGGCAGGCTGCCTCAGGGCTGCTGTCCAGCATCGCCGGCAGTGCGCTGGGCGCCTGGTTCAGTGGCGGCAGCGCACCTTCCTCTGCAGGCTCAACCCAGGCCGGCTACGGCCCGCAGTTCATGGACAACTTCGTCTCTGGTCAACGTGCCGCTGGCGGCCCGGTAGCGGCGAACTCGCTCTACCAGGTCAACGAACTTGGCCCTGAACTGCTGAATCAGGGAGGGAAAACCTACCTGATGATGGGGGCCGAGGGCGGTACGATCACGCCGCTGGGGGCCGGGCCTACTTCAGCTGCTGCTGCGGCGGCTGGCGGTAGTGGCTCCACGTCCATCTCAGTCAATGCGCCCGTGAACATCAGTGTTCCGGATAGGAGCGGCGAGGGGATGGAGCTGGACCAGGGCCTACTGCAGCAGAACATGCAGAAGCAGATGGAAATCGCTGCCCAGAAGGCCGTCGCAGAATCTTGGCGACCAGGCGGAATCAGTCACCGAAACGCAACGCGGAGAACCTGATGGCCATTGAAACCTTCCGCTGGGCTACTGAGCGCGGCGAGACCCCTGATATCCAGTACAGGGTGCGGGAGTCTCGCTTCGGCGGTGGATACCGACAGGTCGTCGGCGACGGCCCGAACAACAAGGAAGACAGCTACCCGGTGACCATCACTGGCAGGAAGGCCCGGGTGCTGGAGGTCATGGCCTTTTTCGACCGGCACGCCGGCGCGAAAGCCTTCCTCTGGAGCACCCCGCTCGGCGAGCTGGGCCTGTTCACCTGCGTCGATCCCAAGCCGACCCCGATGGGCGGCGAGCAATTCAAGGTCACCGCCACCTTCCAGCGGGCCTTCCACCCGTAAGGAATCACCATGTCACTGATCAAAGACATCCAGCTGCTCCAGCCAGGCAGCGAGGTGCTGCTGTTTGAACTGGACGGCTCGGACTGGGGGGCTGATGTTCTGCGCTTCCACGGCCACGCCATCCCCCATACACCTGAAGAGCTGGCGGCGGCCGGCGTCAACGCCGACCAACTGCCGGCCAAGTCGATCTGGTGGCAAGGCAATGAGTACGGTGCCTGGCCCATACAGGTCGACGGTATCGAGGCAAACTCGGACGGGACTGCGGTACGCCCAACGATCTCGGTCGGCAACGTCAACGGGCGGATCACAGCGTTGTGCCTGGCCTTCGACAACCTGCTGGAGTTCAAGCTGACGATTCGGCAGACGATGAGGCGGTACCTGGACCCGATCAACTTCCCGGGAGGCAACCCAGAGGCAGACCCGACCGAGGAAGCGATTGAGGTCTGGTACATCGACCAGAAAGTGTCGGAAAACGGCACCACCGTGTCGTGGGAGCTGGCCAGCCCCGGTGATGTCGGCGGCGAGAGCATCGGCCGCCAGATGACCCAGCTGTGCCACTGGGCCATGACGAACGGCTACCGGGGGCCGAACTGCGGGTACACCGGGCCGTACTTCGACTTCGACGGCAACCGCACGGATGACCCGGCCAAGGATCAGTGCAACGGTTGTCTCGACACTGGCTGCGTGGTGCGCTTCGGCCAAGGCAACCAACTGCCCTTCGGCGGCTTCCCTGCCGTCTCCCTGATCGCCAGGAGCTGATCATGCTGAAACACATCCTTGCTGCCGTGCAGAAGCACGCTGCGGCGGAGTACCCGCGCGAGTGTTGCGGGCTAATCTTGGCCGTGGGCCGGAGGCAGGTGTACTTCCCCTGCGCGAACGTGGCAACCGAGCCGACCGAGGAGTTCCGCATTGCGCCGGAGCAGTACGCCGGCGCGGAAGACCAGGGACAGGTGATCGGCGTCGTTCACTCTCACCCGGACGCCACCAGCAGGCCTTCGCCGCGTGACCTGGCCATGTGCGAGGCCACCGGGCTGCCTTGGCACATCCTGTCCTGGCCGGAAGGTGACCTGCGGACGATCACACCCACCGGCGAAACCCCATTGCTGGGCCGGCCATTTGTGCACGGCGCCTGGGATTGCTGGCAAGTGTGCGCCGACTGGTACCAGCGGGAATGGGGCGTGGAGTTCCCAGACTACGCCCGAGAGGATGGATGGTGGGAGCAGGCCGCGGGCCCGAGCCTTTACGAGCAGACCTACGAGGCTGCCGGGTTCTGCCAGGTGGACAGGCCAGAGCGCGGCGACATGATCGTCATGGCCGTAGGGCGCACCGTGCACCCGAACCATGCCGGTATCTACCTCGCTGGCGACCCGAAATTGCCGGGTGAGCAGGCCGAACTGTACGGCTCCGGGCCGTTCTTGCTGCACCACCTGTACGGAAGGCCGTCCGAGGTCATCATCTACGGCGGCCCCTGGCATGACCGGGCGCGCCTGATCCTGCGCCACAAGGAGGCCCGATGAGCACCATCGTCTATGCACCCATGACCATCATCAAGCTATCCGGATCGCTGGCCCAGAAGTTCGGGCGCACCCACCGCCGACAGATCGATAGCGGCGAGGTGTGGGAGGTATTCAAGGCCTTGAAGGCAACGCTGGAGGGGTTTGAGGCCGAGATCCAGCGCCTGGATGGAATGGGTTTGCGGTTCGCCGTGTTCCGCAACCGCAAGAACGTGGGCGCCGAAGAATTCGGTCGCGGCGGCGCGCGCGAGGTGCGCATCGTTCCGGTGATCGGCGGTAGCAAGCGCGGCGGCCTGCTACAGACAGTGGTCGGTATCGCTTTGATCGCCGCGGTTGCTATTTTCGCGCCGGCCGGCCTGGGGGCCATCGGTGCTGGCGGTGCTTGGGGTATCACTGGTGCGGTTGGCGTTTCGCTGGCCATCGGCGGCGTGATCCAGATGCTCAGCCCGCAGGCCAAGGGTCTATCGATGAGTGCGTCCCCAGAAAACAGGCCTTCCTACGCCTTCGGCAGTGCCAACAACACCACCGCCAGCGGAAACCCCGTGCCAATCTGTATCGGCGAACGCCGGTGGGGTGGGGCGATCATTTCCGCGTCCATCTACGCCGAAGACAAGGCGTAGCCTTAGAACAGACGACAAGCCGCCCTCGGGCGGTTTTTTATTGCCCGGAGGAAAGCATGGGCGCAGCACTCCCACCTGACGTCACTGGCGCCAAAGGCGGCAGCAAGAAGCCCAAGGCTCCCTACGAGGCGCCCGATAGTCTCCGGTCTACCAACATCGCCAAGATACTTCTGGCTGTGGGCGAGGGCGAGTTTGACGGCACGCCGACCGACCGCGACATCTACCTCGACAACACACCGATCATGGATGCCAGCGGCAACGTGAACTTCCCTGGCGTGAAGTGGGAGTTCCGTCGCGGCTCGGTTGAGCAGGACTACATCCCGGGTATCCCAGCGATCGAGAGTGAAACGTCTGTCGGCGTTGAATTGCGGAGCGATCAGCCGTGGACTCGCGCACTGAGCAACACTCAGCTCTCGGCAGTGCGCCTGCGCTTCGCCTGGCCGCGGCTGCTCCAGCAAAACCCAAGCAATGGCAACACGGATGGCTACACCATCGAGTACGCCATTGAGATCGCAACGGACGGTGGCGCTTTCGTCGAAGCGAACCGCGGGGCGGTCAGCGGAAAGACAAGCAACGGCTATCAGCGGTCGGTTCGCGTCGATCTGCCTCCGGCAACTTCCGGCTGGGTGATGCGCGCACGACGCATCACACCGAACGCGAATACCGGGACCATCGCCGACACCATGACCGTGGCGGCTTACACCGAGATCATCGATCAGAAGCTGCGTTATCCGAACACCGCGCTGCTCTACATCGAGTTCGACGCTGAGCAGTTCCAGAACATCCCGTCGGTAACCGTGAAGTGCAAGGCGCGGCGCTGGCCAGTGCCGACCAACTACGACCCGATTGCCCGCACCTATACCGGTACCTGGGACGGTACCTTCAAGCAGGCCTGGACCAACAACCCTGCGTTCGTCACCTATGGCCTGTGCGTGGAAGACCGGTTCGGCCTGGGCAAGCGCATCAAGTCGTGGATGGTCGACAAGTGGGAGATGTACCGCATCGCCCAGTACTGCGACCAGGTCGTACCGAATGGGGTGGGCGGGCAGGAGCCGCGATTCCTGTGCGACCTGAACCTGCAGGGCAAGGCCGAGGCCTGGACGCTGCTGCGTGATCTCTCTGCCATCTACCGAGGCATGGTGTACTGGGCGCAGGGCGCGCTG
Organism: Pseudomonas sp. UBA7500; assembly: GCF_002478435.1. Classification (NCBI taxonomy): domain Bacteria; kingdom Pseudomonadati; phylum Pseudomonadota; class Gammaproteobacteria; order Pseudomonadales; family Pseudomonadaceae; genus Pseudomonas; species Pseudomonas sp. UBA7500. The sequence continues at coordinate 296,887 of NZ_DLNW01000001.1, forward strand.
TTCATGCAGGCCGACATGCCACGCGCACAGGACTTCGACTATGTGTTCACTCGCGCGAACGTCATCGATGGCGAGTTCACCTACGGCGGCGCCGAGCGCAGCACGCACTACAGCCGGGCCCTGGTCAGCTACGACAACCCCGGCAACAACTACGATACCGATGTGATTCCAGTCACCGACCTGGCGCTCCAGCGCCGGTACCAGGATCGCCCAATCGAGATATCGGCTATTGGCTGCACCAGGGCCAGCGAGGCCCAGCGCCGCGGCAAGTGGGCGCTGCTGAGCAACAACCAGGATCGGACTGTCACCTTCAAGACTGGCATGGAGGGCCGCATCCCACTGCCTGGTCATGTCATCCCCGTGGCAGACGAGTTGTTGTCTGGGCGTCCAAACGGTGGCCGTATTGCAGCGGCAGCCGGGCGGGTGGTGACCCTTGACCGCGACACACAGATCAAGGCCGGGGATCGCCTGATCATCAACCTGCCCAGTGGAAGCGCCCAAGGTCGCACCGTGCAGTCGGTCGCCGGGCGCGCCGTGACCGTCACCACGGCCTACAGCGTGCAGCCCGAGCCGGAACTACAGTGGGCCATCGACGCCGACGACCTGGCCATCCAGCTGTTTCGCGTCCTGAAGACTGCGCGCACCGCAGAGGGCGAGTACGAGATCACCGGGCTGGAGTTCAACCCAAGCAAATTTCCCGCGATAGACACCGGCGCCAAGCTGGAAGAGCGCCCAATCAGCGTCATCCCGGTGACCACTGTTCCGCCGCCGGCGAGCGTCACCCTGACCTCGGACTACGCGATCAGCCAGGGGCTGGCCGTCAGCACGATGACCATTTCCTGGCCTGCGGTGGAAGGGGCCGTGGGATACGACGTCGAGTGGCGCAAGGACAGCGGCAACTGGATCAGACTGCAGCGCACCGGCACGGCCTCAGTCGATGTGGTCGGTATCTACGCCGGCCAGTACCTTGCTCGGGTTCGAGCAGTCAGTGCGTTCGATATCTCGTCGATCTGGCGAGACTCGATCCTCACCGACCTCAAGGGCAAGGAGGGCCTGCCACCGGCGGTGTCTTATCTGAACGCCTCGAGCGAGCTGTTCGCAATCGGCCTGCGCTGGGGCTTTCCGCCCGGCGCCGAAGACACACAGCGTACCGAGATCTGGTACAGCCCAAGCAACGACCTGTCTGTGGCCACCAAACTCACCGACCTGGCGTACCCGCAGCGTGACTTCATGCTGCAGGGGCTGGCAGCGGGCGTGTCGTTTTTCTTCTGGGCGCGTCTCGTCGACCGCACTGGCAACATCGGGCCGTGGTATCCCGTGGACAACGGCGTACTGGGGCAGAGCGGCATGGATGCTGCGCCGATCCTCGACCTCATTGCAGGGCAAATTGGCGAGACTGAGCTGGGCAAGGAGCTCATCGACAAGATCGATGGCCTGCAGGACCAGATCGATGCGCTTGACGGACTCAAGGCCTACGAACCCGAACTGGCCTACACCCAGGGCGAGATGGTTGTTGTCGATGGCCGGATCTACCAGGCAAAAGGCCCGGTTCCTGCCGATGCCTCGGGTGCGAATTCGCCGCCGAACGCGAACCTCTGGATCGATGTCGGGCAGTCTGTTCAAACGGCCAATGCCCTGGCGCAGCAGGTGCAGACGAACACGACGAAGATCACAGAAGTGGATGGCAATGTCACGGCGACAGCAGAAAGCGTGCAGGCCCTGCGCGCCTCTGCTCGCGACGATGATGCCGAAGGCGATCTGGCCGGCGCGCTGCACCAGTGGGACGCGACAGCGGCATTTGCAGAGGAAGTGAAGGTCAGCGCCTCTCGCGATGAAGTCATCGTGCGCAAGACTGAAACGCTCGAAGCAACCCTTGCTGATACCAGTGCAGCAGTGCAGACGGTCGCCCAGGCCCAGGTTGATGCCGAAGGCAAAATGAGCACGATGTGGGCTGTAAAGATGCAGCTCAACGCGCAGGGACAATACGTTGCTGCGAGCGTTGGGTTGGGTATCGAGAACGGTCCAGGCGGGCTTCAAAGCAGGTTTTTGGTGAGTGCTGACACATTCGCAGTTGTGAACGGAATCAACAGCACTCTGTCGGTCCCTTTCGCTGTGCAGAACGGCCAGGTGTTCATCAACGAGGCATTCATCGCCGACGGCACGATCACGAACGCGAAAATCGGCAGCTACATCGCTTCGACGAACTACGTGCCAGGCGTGCAGGGCTGGCGGCTCAACAAGGACGGAACTTTCGAAATCAACGGCACTATAGCTGGCCAGGGCAGAACGATGATTACGCACCGCTCGTACCGGGTATGGGATG
>NZ_DLNW01000037.1:0-17658 GCF_002478435.1 Pseudomonas sp. UBA7500
GTTGCTGGCGCCGCAGTGCGCAGGCGAGGGCGTGGCGATTGCGGTGGCCGGCCAGCCGATCGACCCGCAACGGATCGGGCGCGCCCGTGGCCGCCTGGCGGTGATCGGCCTGGGCCCGGGCGCCGCCGACCTGATGGTGCCGGCGGTCAAGGCCGAGCTGGCACGCGCCAATGACGTGCTGGGTTATGAAACCTATGTGCGCATGGCCGGCCCGTTCCGCGCCGATCAGGTGCTGCACTGCACCGACAACCGCGAAGAAATGCAGCGCGCACGGCATGCCTTCGAGCTGGCCGCGCAAGGCCGCTCGGTGGTGGTGGTATCGTCGGGCGACCCGGGCGTGTTCGCCATGGCAGCGGCGGTGCTCGAAGCCCTGCACGAGTCGACGGACCCGCAGTGGCACAGCGTCGAGCTGCAGGTGCTGCCGGGCGTCTCGGCCTCGCTGGCCACCGCCGCGCAGGCCGGTGCGCCGCTGGGGCATGACTTCTGCGTGCTGTCGCTGTCGGACAACCTCAAGCCCTGGGACATCATCGAGAAACGCCTGGACCTCGCCTGCCAGGCCGACCTGGCGCTGGCCTTCTACAACCCGATCTCGCGCTCGCGGCCCTGGCAGCTGGGGCGTGCCCTGGAGATCGTGCGCCAGCACCGAACGCCAGCCACCCCGGTGGTGCTGGGCCGTGACATCGGTCGCCCCGGCCAGACCCTGCGCACCCTGACCCTGGGCGAGCTGACGCCAGAGCAGGTGGACATGCGCACCATGGTGCTGGTGGGGTCGTCCACCACCTGCACCTTCGCGCGTGCCGACGGTGGCGAGTGGGTGTACACGCCGCGTTGGTATGGCGCCGGCCGCCCTGGATAGCCACAGGGTCTCGTAGGGAAAGAAAGGTGCGCCTGGAAACGGGCGCACCTTTTTTCATGCAGGCCCGGTGATAGTTTGCAGTGGCCTGGCTGTGCCGCGGCAAACCAAAACTGAACAAGGATGATGTTATGGATAACTCGACTGTGTTTCCCTGCGCGGAAAAAAGCGCTGAATTCTTCAGCAACCTGGAAGTACCGGATCTTCAGCATTCGCCGCTGTCCATGCGCGGGCTGCTGGCCAGTGAAGGGCTCGATGACGAAGCGGGCGAAGTGGCACTGATGACCAGCGAAGGCCCGACGATTCTGACCTTTGCCGACAAGCTGTCGGCGGACAAGCGCCAGATGGCCAAGGACGCCACCCTGTTCGCCGAGATGGTGGCCAACACCTCGGGCAGTATCCAGGAGCAGCCCCTGCAATGGCTGGCAGCCTACCGGGAGGCCATGCTGCACGCCGGCTGGTTCATGACCAGTTCGGACCGTCAGAGCTACAACACCAGCAAGCGCGACATCACCATGGACAGCGTGGTGCTGGAAATCGTCGCCTCGGTGGCCGGTGGCAACGCAGCCGCCATGATCCCGCTGGTTTCCAGGGCCCTCGACAAGCTCAAGGGCGACGAGGACATGATCACCCTGTTCAACAACAACAGCACCGGCGCGAGCAAGGACAGTTGCCGCATTCTGCCGTGCCTTGAAACGGATAACGGCGAAGCCGTGACACTGTTCATCGGGCTTGAATACAACAAGCGTACCGACAAGGGCGGCGCACTGTTCTGGAAGTGGGACAACGAAACCATGGACATCACTCAGGTGGCCACCATGGTCAACTGGAACGAACGTGTCTATCAGCGCAACAAAGACGACATCCACGACTACATGGGTATTTCCTCGGATAACTTCTTCAGGAAAATCAAGAAGAAGTAATTCTACCGGCACCGGTGTCAAGGCGCCGGTGCCGCTATCCTCAAGGAGTCGAGGCATGGCAATGCAGTACGAGACATGGGTCAATGGTGCGCAGCTGATTTCATTTCCCGGCGGGTTGAGCGCACCGGACAGGGATGATGTATTGAACTCCCACTTGCTGGCGCAGGTGTCGGCCAACCAGGACGGCCTGGTCACCGCCAACCCCCGGGCCTGGTTCAAGCGCAATGTGGACGGCCTGGGCCAGCTCATGTGGAGCACCCAGACCGTGCAGTCCGATGTGTCCAGGTTCGCCGGCCTGGATGACCTGAGCATCGTCGCGCTGGTGACCAGGCACCTGAAGAAGAAGTTGCCTGCGGCCATCGTGCGGCAGATGACCGGCATGCTGGAGCAGATTTGCGAACTGGCCTACGAGCACCCGGCGCGCCAGCTGTTTCGTGCCCAGGTGCTCGCGCACAGCCAGGCCAGCCAGCGCACGGCGATCAACTTCCAGCTCAGTGCGTGCACCGCGCCAGACCAGGTGTTCAGCCTGTTTGTGAGCCTGGCGCTGGTGGTGCCGCTTCAGCAGGACTTTCTGCACCAGACGTTCTGTGGGGTCGACAGCCCGGGCGACGCGCTGTTCTTCTACAGCCACAAGCAGTTGTCGGTTGCGCGGTATGCACGACTGCGCGACATGACGGTGGCAGCCCTGGAGGACGATGCCGTTGTGCTCAGGCGGGCGGTGCCGCAGGCCAAGGCCGACTGCTCGCTGCAAGGGGGCACCCATGACCTCCACTGAGCGTTCGCAGGTGATCGGCGACAACCGGGTGTCGTTCGGTGAGGGCATGGACCCTGCCGACATGCAGGACATGATGGACCTGATGGTGTACGCCGAGATGTACGCCAGCAAAGCGGTTGGTCAGCATGCCTCGCCGCAGGCCTGGAATGAGTTCCACCATGCCTGCCTGCTCCGGCATGGTTGCCGCCTGATCAGCTTTCTGTCGTCGGTGTCCACGGCTGCCCACGACCTGGCGCAGGTGCGTGCCTTCGAGGTCACGGTGGTACAGCGGGACGCCGAGGTGCTGTTTCACCAGGTGATCAGCCAGTCGCTGCGCGACCTCGACCTGGAGACCAAGGCCCGGCGCCACTTCGAGTCTTCGGCCATGCCCAGGCGCGACGTGGAGAAGGCCATGCACTGCAAGGTCACGCCCTGTTTCACCGATCGACGCAACCAGCCCATGCTGTGTTTCTGCGGGCTGGTGATGCGCTTTGAAGTGGACGTCGAACACGGCTTTCTGACCGATACCTACCGGCGCTACGTGACCCTGACGCCCCATGGTGGCTGCTATCTGTTCGATCGCCAGGCGTACGCGAGCCATCGCACGTTCGTACTGGCCCAGACCCGGGCACTCTCGGAAGGTTTCTTCCAGGACCGGTAGGGGCTAGAGCACCAGGTAGCCCTTGATCCCGGTGAAGATGATCTGCGCCGCCAGGGCGCACACGAACAGGCCCATCAGCCGGCTGACGATCTGCAGGCCCTGGTCGCCAAGCAGCCGTTCGATGCGGTGCGACAGAAACAGCACCAGGCCAACGGTGAAGCTGGCCAGGGCGATACTCACGATGGCCAGCAGCTTGTCGTCCCAGTGCGGCTGGCTGACGCCCATCACCAGCAGCGCACCGATGGTGCCGGGGCCGACGGTCAGCGGGATGGTCAACGGCACGATGGTCACGTCCTGCTGCACGTTGTCGGTGTTGACCGCCGACTTGCCCTGGGCCATGCCCAGCGCCGAGATGAACAGCACACTGCCGGCGCCGATGCGAAACGCGTCGGGGGTGATGCCGAAGATGCCGAAGATTGCCCGCCCGAACAGGTACAGCAGCACGCTGGCGATCAGTACCGCCAGCGCCACGCGCCAGGCCAGCTGCTTGCGCTCCTTGCTGGAGTGGCCGCGGGTCAGGCTGATGAAGCAGGACAGGACGAAGAACGGGCTGTAGAGCACGAGCATCTTCAGGTAGACGCTGAACAACTCATGGAGCATGGCGTGGGCTCGCGGCAAAGGGGGCGTTGGGCAAGTGTATCAGTGGGGGACGGGCGCGTTGTCGGGCTGCTCGTGGGGCTTGCGGTGGGCCACCCAGTATTCGATCAGTTCGCGCAGTTGCGACAGCTCCACCGGCTTGGCCATGTGCCCGTCCATGCCGGCCTGGCGTGCGCGCTCCTTGTGCTCGGCCAGGATGTGCGCGGTCAGCGCCACCACCGGCGTGCGCGGGCGCAGGCTGACCGCCTCCCAGGCGCGCAGCTGCTGGGTGGCCGAGAAGCCGTCCAGCACCGGCATCTCGCAGTCCATCAGCACCAGGTCGTAGCGCTGCGCCTTCATGGCCTGCAGGGCTTCCTCGCCGTTGCTGGCGGTGTCGGGCTCCAGGTTGAGCTTGCCGAGCATGCCGCGGATCACCTTGGTGGAGATGTTGTTGTCTTCGGCCACCAGGATGCGGAAGTCGGCGGGCACGTCCAGCGGGGTGGCCAGGCTGGGCGGCTGCATGCCGAGCATCTGGCCCTTGCTGCGCTGGGCCAGTTCTTCGGCCAGGGTGGTTTTGAGGGTGTAGCCGGCCACGGGCTTGGCCAGGATGCGCTTGACCCCGGCGTTGCGGGCGATGACCTTGCTCGGCGCATTGGTGATGCCGGTGAGCATGATGATCAGGATGTCGTGGTTCAGGCTCGGATCTTCCTTGATCTTGGCGGCCAGTTGCATGCCGGTCATGCCGGGCATGTTCTGGTCGAGCAGCACGGCATCGAAGTAGTCGCGCAGATGCGCCTTGGTGCGCAGCAGGGCCAGGGCTTCCTTGCCCGAGGGCACGGCGCTCACGTTCATGCCCCAGGCGCTGCACTGCTGCACCAGCACCTTGCGGCAGGTGTCGTTGTCGTCCACTACCAGCACCCGGGCATCGCGCAGCGGGCCGTCGAGGTCGGCGGCGGGCTGTTCGAGGCGCTGCGGGTCCAGCGGCAGGGTCATCCACAGGGTGTTGCCCTGGTTGTGGCTGGTCTTGATGCCGAACTCGCCCTGCATCAGGGCGATCAGTTGCTTGGCGATCACCAGGCCAAGCAGGCCGCCGAGCTTGTTGCTCGACAGCACGTGCTCGCTGTGCAACTCGGCCTGCAGCAGTGCCTCGCGCTCGCTGGGCGGGATCGGTTCGCCGCTGTCCTGCACGGCCAGGCGCAGGCGCGGGCTGCTGCCGCGCTGGTCCAGTGCCACCACCAGCAGGATCTCGCCCTGCTCGGTCTTTTTCAGGGCGTTTTCCAGCAGGCTCAGCAGGGCCTGGCGCAGGCGCGTGGGGTCACCGCTGATGACCCGCGGCACCTGTGGCTGGGTGAAGCTGATCAGTTCGATGTTCTGCTGTTCGGCCTTGGCCCTGAAGATGCTCAGGCAGTCCTCGATCAGGGCGTTGAGATCGAACTGCACGTCATCCAGCTCGATCTGGCCGGACTCGAGCTTGGAGATGTCGAGGATCTCGTTGATCAGGGTCAGCAGCTCGTTGCCGGCACTGTGGATGGTCTGCACATAGTCGCGCTGCTTGACCGACAGCGGGGTGCCCAGCAGCAGTTCGGTCATGCCCAGCACACCGTTCATCGGGGTGCGGATCTCGTGGCTGATGCGTGCCAGAAACTCTGCCTTGGCGTTGATTTCGGCGGTGCTGGCGGCCAGCTCGCGGCTGGCGCTGAAGCGCGCCTCGCTGATGCTGCGCAGGCGCTCGCCCAGGGCCATGTTGAGCAGAAGGCCGGTGAAGGCGGTGAACCCCAGCAGTATGAACAGCAGCCATTCGGTGGGGGTGCGGGTAAGGCCCAGCAGCGCCGGCAGCACCACCAGGCAGCCCAGGTTGAACACCAGCATGGCCAGGCTGAACAGGCGCGCCGGGGCGAAGCCGCGCACCCAGTGGCAAACGGCCGTGATCAGCATGCTCAGGCTGGCCAGGGCCACCAGCGCGTAGGTGGCCAGGTTCAACGGCAAGGTGTCGACGAACAGCAGCAACAGGCCGCCGATGGCGATCAGCAGGATCTCGCCTTGCAGCAGGCGGGCCAGGCGCGGCTGCTGCAGGGGGGCGAAGAAGCGCAGGGTGAAGGCCAGCCCGCAGAGGCTGGCGAGCAGGGCAGTGAGGTAGGCGGCCGGGGTCTGCGAGGTCTGCCAGAGGTTCCACGGCCCGCTCAGGTTGAGCAGGATCAGCGCGCTGAGCAGCATCAGGCTGTGGTAGCCGGCCAGCCACAGGCTGCTGGTGGAGCGCGAATAGCCGAAGCGCACCAGGTTGTGCAGGATCAGCATGCCCATGCAGCCGAACAGCAACCCGAACAGCAGTGGCTGGCGCTGGTCGGCGGCGGCGCTCACGGCGGGCATCAGGCTGATGCCGGGCCGCAGCTGGTGCTCGGAGACCAGCCGCAGGTAGAGGTCCTGGGCCTGGTCGCTGCTCGGCACCGCCAGCAGGTGATCGTTGGTGGTCAGGCTCACCGGGCCGTTGGTGTCCGGGCGGCCGTTGTGGGACTGCTCGATCAGCCGGGCGCCGTCGACCACATACAGGTTCAGGTGCGACAGGTCCGGGGCGAACAGGCGCAGTACCTGTTCGGGCTGGTGTGGGGGCAGGTGGTAATGCAGCCAGAGCGCCTGCTGGGGCTCGGCGGCATCGAGCTGGTTGAGCTCGATGGGACTGAACTGGTTACGGTAACGCTCGGAACGGATGTCGCTCAGTTGCAGGTTGGCCTGATCGTCGAGCAATACCGACCACCCACTGCCCGAATCGGCCGTGGCCGGGAACAGGCAGAGCAGAGTCAGCAGGCTGACGGTGAGTCCAATGGCAATCCTGAGCCAACGCACGAGATATCCCTTCCTAGCCAAATGCCGGTTTGCAACTATGCGCGGCGTGCCAAGCCGAAGGCAAGGCCCCTTTGGAGCCTTGCCGTGTCAGCTTACTCCTGGTGCTCGCCACGTTCACGGGCGATGGCGCGGTAGCCGATGTCGGTGCGGTAGAAACTGCCGTCCCACTCGATTTCGGCGGCCAGGCGGTAGGCCTGCTGCTGCGCGGCTTCGACGGTCTCACCCAGGGCAGTGGCACACAGTACGCGACCACCGCTGGTGACCACCTGGCCGTCCTTGAGGGCGGTACCGGCATGGAAAACCTTGCCGGTGAGCCTGGCTGCGGCGTCCAGGCCGCTGATCGGTGCGCCCTTGGCGTAGTCGCCCGGGTAGCCGCCGGCGGCCAGTACAACGCCCAGGCTCGGCTGCGGGTTCCACTGCGCTTCGACCTTGTTCAGGGCCTTGGCGAACGCCGCTTCGATCAGCAGCACCAGGCTCGATTCCAGGCGCAGCATCACCGGCTGGGTTTCCGGGTCGCCGAAGCGGCAGTTGAACTCGATGACCTTGGGGTTGCCGGCCTTGTCGATCATCAGCCCGGCATACAGGAAGCCGGTGTACACGTTGCCTTCGGCTGCCATGCCGTTGACGGTCGGCCAGATCACCTGGTCCATCACGCGCTGGTGGACCTCGGCGGTGACCACCGGGGCTGGCGAGTAGGCGCCCATGCCGCCGGTGTTGGGGCCGGTGTCGGCGTTGCCGACGCGCTTGTGGTCCTGGCTGGTGGCCATCGGCAGCACGTTCTGCCCGTCGACCATGACGATGAAGCTGGCTTCCTCGCCGTCGAGGAACTCTTCGATGACCACGCGCGAACCGGCGTCGCCGAAGGCATTGCCGGCGAGCATGTCGCGTACCGCGTCCTCGGCTTCAGCCAGGGTCATGGCGACGATCACGCCCTTGCCCGCAGCCAGGCCGTCGGCCTTGATCACGATCGGTGCGCCTTTTTCGCGCAGGTAGGCCAGGGCCGGCTCCACTTCGGTGAAGTTCTGGTAGTCGGCGGTCGGGATCTTGTGACGGGCCAGAAAGTCCTTGGTGAAGGCCTTGGAGCCTTCCAGCTGCGCCGCGCCCTTGGTGGGGCCGAAGCAGTCCAGGCCGCGGCTGCGGAACAGGTCGACCACGCCGGCCACCAACGGGCCCTCGGGGCCGACGATGGTCAGGGCGACGTTCTTCTCGGCGAAGTCGGCCAGTTGGTCCAGGGCGGTGACGTCGATGTCGACGTTCTTGCACTTGGCTTCGGTGGCGGTGCCGGCGTTGCCGGGGGCGACGAAGACAGTCTCGACGCGAGGGTCCTGGGCAACTTTCCAGGCCAGGGCGTGTTCGCGGCCGCCGCTACCGATGATCAAAACGTTCATGTCAAAACCTCGATGACGCTAATTCGGATGAGTGCTGTTCTGTGCAGGTCATTGCAAGAGCGAGGTCCTGTGGGAGCGGGCTTGACCCGCGATGGGGGCCACGCGATCAGGAAGTACCGCGTCGCTCGCATCGCGGGTCAAGCCCGCTCCCACAGGGATATGTCTGCACCTTTTCTGTTGGTCAGTGACGGAAGTGGCGCATGCCGGTGAACACCATCGCGATGCCGGCTTCGTCCGCCGCAGCAATCACCTCGGCATCACGCATCGAACCGCCCGGCTGGATCACCGCAGTGATACCCACCTTGGCCGCGTTGTCGATACCGTCGCGGAACGGGAAGAACGCATCCGAGGCCATGACCGCACCCTGTACCTGCAGGCCGGCATGCTCGGCCTTGATCGCGGCGATGCGCGCCGAGTTCACGCGGCTCATCTGGCCGGCGCCGACACCGATGGTCTGGCGGTTCTTGGCGTAGACGATGGCGTTGGACTTGACGTACTTGGCCACTTTCCAGGCGAAGATCAGGTCGTGGATTTCCTGCTCGGTCGGCGCACGCTTGGTCACCACCTTCAGGTCGCCCTCGGTGATCATGCCGATGTCGCGGCTCTGTACCAGCAGGCCGCCGGTGACGCGCTTGTAGTCCCAGGCAGCGGCACGCTCGGCCGACCACTGGCCGCACGCCAGCAGGCGCACGTTGGCCTTGGCGGCCACCACGGCGCGGGCTTCTTCGCTCACGCTCGGGGCGATGATCACTTCGACGAACTGACGCTCGACGATGGCCTTGGCGGTTTCGGCATCCAGCTCGCGGTTGAACGCGATGATGCCGCCGAAGGCTGATTCGGTATCGGTGGCGTAGGCCAGCTCGTAGGCCTGGCGGATGCCGCCCTCGGCGTCCGGGCTGACGGCCACGCCGCACGGGTTGGCGTGCTTGACGATCACGCAGGCCGGCTTGACGAAGCTCTTGACGCATTCCAGCGCGGCGTCGGTGTCGGCCACGTTGTTGTACGACAGCTCCTTGCCCTGCAGCTGGGTGGCGGTGGCGATGCCGGCCTCGCTCGGCTTGGCCTCGACGTAGAACGCCGCGCTCTGGTGCGGGTTCTCGCCGTAGCGCATTTCCTGGGCCTTGACGAACTGGCTGTTGAAGGTGCGCGGGAACTGGCTGCGGTCTTCGGTGCTCAGGGTGTCGGCCGCCTGGTTCACGGTGCCCATGTAGTTGGCGATCATGCCGTCGTAGGCGGCGGTGTGCTCGAACGCCTTGAGCATCAGGTCGAAGCGCTGGGCGTAGGTCAGGCCACCGGCCTTGAGGCTCTCGAGTACCTGGCCGTAGTCGCTGGCGTTGACCACGATGGCCACGTCCTTGTGGTTCTTGGCCGCCGAGCGAACCATGGTCGGGCCGCCGATGTCGATGTTCTCGATGGCGGTCGGCAGGTCGCAGCCCGGCTTGGAGATGGTGGCTTCGAAGGGGTACAGGTTGACGGCGACCAGGTCGATCGGCTTGATCCCGTGCTCGGCCATGATGGCGTCATCGGTACCGCGACGGCCGAGGATGCCACCGTGGATCTTGGGGTGCAGGGTCTTGACCCGGCCGTCCATCATTTCGGCAAAGCCGGTGTAGTCGGCAACTTCCACCGCGGCGACGCCATTGTCCTGGAGCAACTTGAAGGTGCCACCGGTGGACAGGATCTCGACGCCGAGCTGTTGCAGCTCACGGGCGAATTCGAGGATTCCGGTCTTGTCGGAAACGCTGATCAAGGCGCGGCGGATCGGCAGGCGGGTAGTCTGGTCGGTCATTTCAGATTCCATAACGCGGTGGAGTCAGCAAAAAAGGCGACCTCATCGAATGGGAGCCGCCTTTTCTGGTGTGGATTCGTTGTTACAGCAGATCGTACTGCTTGAGCTTCTTGCGCAAGGTGCCCCGGTTGAGCCCCAGCAGCTCGCTGGCCTTGGTCTGGTTGCCCTTGACGTAGTTCATCACGCTTTCGAGCAAGGGTGCCTCGACTTCAGAGAGCACCAGGTTGTACACGTCCGTGACAGCAGCGCCCTCGAGGTGCGCAAAGTAGTTGTGCAGCGCCTTCTCCACGCTCCCGCGAAGGGTCTGGCCCTCTTCGCTCGGGGTGTTCAGGTGCTGTTTCAGGTTGACGTTGTCGCTCACGGGCGTTGTTCCACTCACTAAAGTCTCGGTCATCATCGTCATGCGGCCACCCCTTGTCCGTCCTCTGTCTCAAGGCTCTGTTCACGTTCGCGGAAAAACTCGCGAACGTCGGCGCACTGCGCGTGTGTTTCTTCCAAACCATTGAAGCGGGCGCGAAACTCCCTGGCGCCCGGTAACGTTGCCAGGTACCAGCCCACATGCTTGCGGGCGATACGCACACCCATCACATCGCCATAGAAGGCGTGCAGCGCGGCCAGGTGCTCCAGCAGAATTCGTTCCACTTCAGCCAACTGCGGTGCCGGCAACAGCTCGCCGGTGCGCAGGTAGTGCTCGACCTCGCGAAAGATCCACGGCCGCCCCTGGGCGGCGCGGCCGATCAGCAGGCCGTCGGCGCCGGTGGCGTCGAGCACCTGTCGGGCCTTTTGCGGCGACGTGATGTCGCCATTGGCAAATACCGGTATCGACACCGCCTGCTTGATGGCGGCGATGGTGTCGTACTCGGCGTCGCCGGTGTACAGGTCGGCACGGGTGCGGCCATGTACGGCCAGTGCCTGAATGCCTGCCTGCTCGGCGATCTTCGCCACGGTCAGGCCATTCTTGTTGTCCCGGTCCCAGCCGGTGCGGATCTTGAGGGTAACGGGTACGTCCACGGCGGCGACCACCGCCTGGAGGATCTCGTTGACCAGTACTTCATCCTTCAATAAAGCAGAGCCTGCAGCTTTGTTGCAGACTTTTTTTGCCGGGCAGCCCATGTTGATATCGATGATCTGCGCGCCGGCCTCGACATTGGCCCGGGCCGCGGCCGCGAGCATCTGCGCGTCACCGCCGGCGATCTGCACCGAGCGGGGCTCGGGATCGCCATCGTGAATCATGCGCAGGCGCGACTTGCGGCTGTTCCACAGGCTCATGTCGCTGCTGACCATTTCGGACACCACCAGGCCTGCGCCCATTCGTCGGCACAGCTGACGAAAAGGCTGGTCCGTGACCCCGGCCATCGGGGCAAGGATCAGGGCGTTCTGCAGTGTGTATGGGCCGATGCGTACCGCCGACATAGGAGTTCCCTGTTGTGGGGGCCGATCTTAGAGTTCGAAAAAGGGTGGGCATGATACCCGCTCTCGGTGACCGGATAAAGGTCGATCTGGATAAAATATGAACAGTTTGAGCGGCAAGCGACAAGCTTCAAGCCCCAGCCAAAAGCAGGAGTGGCGTGATACCGCGCTTTTCTCTTGCCGCCTGAAGCTTGCCGCTGGTCGCTGGGTTTACTCCGGCGAGCGGAAGCTCAGGCTGTAGTTGACCGCCTTCGGGCCCGGATCGAGGATGTCCAGGGCGATGTGGATCGGGGTCTGGCTGGGCATTTCGGCCTTGCCGGCCAGCTCGCCGCTCAGGTACTCGCCGGGCTTGAAGCGACGGCTGGCGATCAGTTGGCCGTTGAGGTCGGCAAACCGCAGCTCCAGCAGCGGGAATGGCTGCGAGAAGGGCGCACGATTGTAGATGATCGCGTCCACGATCAACGCGCCGGCAAAGTCCGGGTGGCTGCGGACCACCAGGTTGCTGCTCTTGATGCGGGCGATGTCGACCTTGGAAGGCACTTCGCAGCCCAGTTGCGGGCACAGCTGCTGGAACCAGGGGCGGTACTGGTCCTGGCGGGCCAGTTCGTCGAAGTGATAGGCGATGTACTGGCCAGCCAGTGCCGCGCCAGCCAGAAGAGTCAGCAGCGCCCACAGCAGGCGCCGGCCCCAGTGGCTGCGCGGCTTCTGCCAGTCGAGCTGCAGCGGGTCGTCGACGATGTCGACCAGCGCCGGCTTGCGCGGCGAGCGTGCGGCCATCGGGCCAAGGTCGGGTTCGTGGCGGGTATTCGGGGCGTCGTCGAACGCCGGGTCCGGCGTATCGGGCTCATCGCCCGGGTCGCGTGCCGACAGGTGCTCGGCCACCACGTCGGGGTCGTGGAGGGGCTGCTCGCGCAGCGGGGGCTCGTCATCCAGGCCGTCCAGGTCCAGCGACAGCGAGGGTTCGGTGCGCTCGCCCGGCAGCGCCACGGTAGCCGGGACGGGTTCGTCGACCAGCGGCGGCTGCGGCGTTGCCTGGGCTTCGCGTTCGTCGGCCGGGCTGCTGAACAGGCTGTCGGTGTACGAGGTGTCGTCCGGGCCGTCGCGCTGGGCGCTGAGGCTGTCCTCGCGGCGTGGCGCCAGGTCGAAGTCTTCGGCCTGGCTGCGCTTGAACTCGCTGATCGGCTGGATTTCGCGTTGCTCCAGGCGGGCGAGTTCCTGGTCGAGGTCCAGTTGGTCGAGGTCGACGTCCAGCGCGCTGGCCGTCCATTCGCGCTGGCTGATCGGCGCGGCGGCCGGCGGCGCTGGCTGCGGTGCATGTTCGGGTTCGGCCACCGGCGCAGGCAACGGCATTGCCGGCGGCGGCGCGGGGGCGACCTGCAGCGCCTGTTGCGCTGCACTCTGCTCCAGCAGCTGCTTGGCGGCGTTGAATACCTGCAGGCAATTGCCGCAGCGCACTACCCCGCGGGCCACACTCAATTGAGTGTGGCTGACGCGAAAGCTGGTCTGGCAATGCGGGCACTGGGTGACGAAACTGTCGGTCATGCGGCGGTCCGGGTTGTGCAGAGTTGTAGTCTAGGCGCAGTTAGCGCCGGCGACCACTGATGCGTACCCAGCCATCGCGCACGGCGATCGGGTCCAGGTCGAAGTCCTTGGCGTAGGCGGCGGCCACTTCATCGCCCTGTTCGGCGAGGATGCCCGACAGCGCCAGCAGGCCGCCGGGGCGTACCAGGCCGGACAGCTGCGGGGCCAGCGAGACCAGCGGGCCGGCGAGGATGTTGGCTACCAGCACGTCGGCCTGCATGGCCGGCATGTCCTGGGGCAGGTACAGGTCGAACAGCGCGTCGGCGATGCCGTTGCGCCCGGCATTGTCGCGCGAGGCCTCGATGGCCTGCACGTCGATGTCGGTGCCCACCGCCTTGCGTGCGCCCAGCAGCAGCGCGGCGATGGCGAGGATGCCCGAGCCGCAGCCGAAGTCGAGTACTTCAGTGCCGTTCAGGTCCTGGCCGTCGAGCCATTCCAGGCACAGGGCGGTGGTCGGGTGGGTGCCGGTGCCGAACGCCAGGCCCGGGTCGAGCAGCAGGTTGACGGCGTCCGGCTCGGGGGCGGCGTGCCAGCTGGGCACGATCCACAGGCGCTGGCCGAAGCGCATGGGCTGGAAGTTGTCCATCCAGCTGCGTTCCCAGTCCTGGTCTTCGATCGCTTCGGCCTGGTGCTCGGGCAGGGCGGCCCCGGTCAGCAGTTGCAGGTGGGCAAACACTGCCTCGGGTTCGGCGTCGGCTTCGAACAGGGCCAGCAGGTGGGTGTGCGACCACAGCGGGGTGGTGTTGAGGTCCGGTTCGAAGATCGGCTGGTCTTCGGCGTCCATGAAGGTGACGGAGACGGCGCCGACTTCGAGCAGGGCATCTTCGTAGGTTTCGGCTTGTTCCGGGCTGATGGCCAGACGTACTTGCAGCCAGGGCATGGCGGGCACCTTTGGGTAATTCGTGGAGGGCAGCCGCTGGGGGCTGCGCGAAGCGCGCCAGTTTACTTGAGTGCGAGGGGTTTGTATCGGGGGCGCTGCAGTGTCTGTACTGGCGTGATCGCGGGTCAAGCCCGCTCCCACAGAGACGGCAGTGATCCTTGTGGGAGCGGGCTTGACCCGCGATCGGGCTGCAGAGCAGCCCTCGAGACACAAACCGGTGCTGGTCAGTGCCCGCGCAAAAACGCCAGCAGCCGCGCATTGACCTGCTCGGCCGCTTCCAGCTGCACCATGTGCCCCTGGCCCGGCAGTATCGCCACCTCGGCTGGCAGGCCGTCCACATGGGTGGCCGGGACGATCGCGTCATCGCTGCCCCACAGCACCAGCGTCGGCTGCTGCGCCACCACCGGGCGCAGATCGTGACGTTGCACGCCGTCGCTGGCCAGTGCGTCGGCCAGTTGTCGCAGGGCCTCGTCCACCCCCTCCAGGCGCTTGAACCTGAGCATGTCCTCGAGCATCTGCCGGGTCACCAGCCCGGGGTCGGAGAACAGCTGCGTCATCTGCGGCTTCAGGGCGTTGCGGTTGGCCGCCGCAACGATGCCCTGCAGGTAGCCGCCATTGATCTCGCGCCCCAGCCCGGCGCTGGCGATCAGGCTCAGCGACTGCACCCGCGCAGGTGCCAGCCGCGCCAGGTTCAAGGCCACCGCACCACCCATGGAGTGCCCGGCCAGGTGCACGCGCCCCAGGTCCAGGTGATCGAGCAGGGCCAGCACGCTCTGGCTCAGCTCATCCAGGTCGCCGCGTTGCAGGTGCTTGCCCGACTCGCCATGCCCGGGCAGGTCGAGGGCGATCACCCGGCGCTCGGCGGCCAGCGCCGGGTGGTTGAACATCCAGTTGTTCAGGTCGCCGCAGAAGCCGTGGATCAACACCAGCGGCGTACCGCCTTCGCCGAGGTCGAAGTAGCGCACCCGGTGCCCGTCCAGCTCGACTTTCTGCGGCGCCGGGCCGCTGTCCTGCTCGGCGCCGTCACCGGGCACGAACTCGGCCTGAAAGCGCTGCACCACCGCATCGATCTGCGCGTCGCTGGCCTCGCCCTCGACCACCACGGCCAGCAGCGCCCCCACTGCCAGGGTTTCGTCGGGCCTGGCGATCTGACGGCGCAGCACGCCGCTGAACGGTGCCTCGACGCTGCTGGAGATCTTGTCGGTCTCCACGTCCAGCACCTCGTCGCCCTTGCTGATGTGCTCGCCTTCCTGCTTGAGCCAGGTGTCGATGCGCCCCTCGGTCATCGACAGGCCCCACTTGGGCATGGTCAGGGTATGGATCTGGCTCATGCCGCGTCCCTCCCTTTCATCACTGTGTGCACGGCAGCCTCGATCTTGGCGGCGGTGGGGATGTAGAGGTCTTCCAGCGCGTCGGAGAACGGCACCGGGGTGTGCGGCGCAGTGACCATCTCGATCGGGCCCTTGAGTGCGCCGAAGGCTTTCTGCGCCACCAGCGCACTGATGTCGGTGGCCATCGAGCAGCGCGGGTTGGCTTCGTCGATCACCACCAAGCGGCCGGTCTTTTCCACGCTTTCGAGAATGCTGTCTTCATCCATCGGGCTGGTGGTGCGCAGGTCGAGCACCTCGCAGTCGATGCCCTGGCGCGCCAGGTTGGCCGCCGCCTCCATGGCCAGGTGGACCATGCGACCGTAGGTCACCAGGGTGATGTCGTCGCCGTCACGCAAGAAGTTGGCCTCGCCGAACGGCACGGTGTAGACCTCTTCCGGCACTTCGCCCTGCAGGCTGTAGAGCAGCTTGTGCTCGCAGAAGATCACCGGGTCGTTGTCGCGGATCGCTTGGATCAGCAGGCCCTTGGCGTCGTACGGCGACGACGGGCACACCACCTTCAGGCCCGGGATGTGGGTCCACAGCGAGGTGAGCATCTGCGAGTGCTGGGCGGCGGCGCGCAGGCCGGCGCCGACCATGGTGCGCATCACCAGCGGGGTGACCGCCTTGCCGCCGTACATGTAGCGAAACTTGGCTGCCTGGTTGAGGATCTGGTCCAGGCAGCAGCCGGCAAAGTCGACGAACATCAGTTCGCACACCGGGCGCAGGCCCTGGGTGGCGGCGCCGACCGCTGCGCCCACATAGCCGATTTCCGATAGCGGCGCGTCCAGTACGCGGCCGGGGAACTGCCCGTAAAGGCCCTTGGTGACGCCGAGCACACCGCCCCAGGCGTCATTCTCGCCCGGTGCACCGGCACCGCCGGCGACGTCCTCGCCAATGATGAACACCGTGGGGTCGCGGCGCATTTCCTGGGCCAGGGCTTCGTTGATGGCCTGTTGGTAGCTGATTTTTCTCGCCATGATGATTCTCCGATTGTTCTTGTTGTAAGGGCAGCGTGCTCAGGGGTAGGCGACGTACACGTCGCTGAGCAGGTCGGCAGGCTGGGGCTTGGGGTCGGACTTGGCGCGGCGCACGGCGTCTTCGATCAGGTCCTCGACCTGGGCATCCACCAGGTCCAGTTGGGCGTCGCCGAGCAGCCCGGCGCGGGTGGTGCGCTGGCGGAACTGCATCAGGCAGTCGCGGGTTTCGCGCAGGTTCTTCACCTCGTCCGGGGCGCGGTAGGTTTGCGCGTCGCCTTCGAAGTGGCCGTAGTAGCGGGTCAGCTTGACCTCCACCAGCGACGGGCCCTGGCCGCTGCGGGCACGCTCGATGGCGGCGCCGGCCGCCTCGTGCACGGCAAAGAAGTCGTAGCCGTCGATGGTCACCCCGGGCATGCCGAAGCCGGCGGCGCGGTCGGCGATGTGGTCGCACGCCACCGACCAGTTGGAGGCGGTGGCCTCGGCGTAGCCGTTGTTCTCGGCCACGAAGATGCACGGCAGGTTCATGATGGCGGCCAGGTTCATGGCCTCGAACACCGCACCCTCGTTGGAGCCGCCGTCGCCGAAGAACACCACGGCCACGTCATCGGTGCCCTTGAGCTTGGCCGCCAGGGCAGCGCCGGCCACCAGGGGCGCGCCGGCGCCGACGATGCCGTTGGCGCCGAGCATGCCCTTTTCCAGGTCGGCGATATGCATCGAGCCGCCCTTGCCGCCGCACACGCCGGTCTTCTTGCCGTAGATCTCGGCCATCATGCCGTGCACGTCCACGCCCTTGGCGATGCAGTGGCCGTGGCCGCGGTGGTTGGAGGCGATGCAGTCGCTGTCGCGCAGGTGCGCCATGACCCCGGCGGCCGACGCCTCTTCGCCGGCATACAGGTGCACGAAGCCTGGGATCTCGCCGGTGGCGAACTCGATGTGCAGGCGCTCTTCGAAGGCGCGGATGGTGCGCATGACCCGGTAGGCATGCAGGAGTTGCTCGGTGTTCAGGTGAGTGGACATCTTGTTGTTCTCCAGGGTTGTCTCAGCACTGAGGGTGCGCAGGGTGTTGCGGGTGTTCGCGGCCTACCGCCAGCAGGCGATGGCGGGCGGCGAAGGCCAGTACGGCCTCCACGTCGATGCTCAGGGGGCCGTGGGCGTCGAGGGTGACGGTGGGGCGGTCGTGCTCGCTGAACTCGATCTCGCGCTCGCCGTCCAGCGCCAGGGTGCCGCTGGACAGGCTCAGGGAGTAGGCGACGCCCGGTGCCAGCGGGCCGGCGGCCGTGATGCCGCAGCCTTGCACCAGGCCAGGGGCCAGCGGCGCCAGCAGCGCCTGTTCGGCCTGGCCGTTCAGACGCACCCAGGCCCCTTCGGCGGCGTGGCGCGACACCGGGCACCACAGCCCGCACAGCGCCGAGAGGCCGATGGCGTGGGGTTCGGCGAAGGTGGCGAAGACTTCGGCAAGGTCTTCGGCGCGGCTCAGGGCGCGGGCGCCGATGAAGCGCTGCGGCGACACCGCGACTTCCACCAGCGCCCATTCGCACAGCTCCCGCGCCGGGTCGCGCACCAGCAGGCGCTTGTTGCGGCGCAGGCCCACCTGGGCCGGGATGCGCCCGGCGGCGAACAGCCCGCCGGCCAGCCCGGCGCTGGTGGCCTCGCGC
>NZ_DLNW01000037.1:17757-33221 GCF_002478435.1 Pseudomonas sp. UBA7500
TTGTGGGTGCCGTCGCCGCCGAGCACGGCGATCAGTGCGACCCCGCGGGCGAGCATCTGGCGCGCGGCCAGGCGGGTGTCCTCCACGGTCTGGCGCAGCGGCATGTCGAGGATGTCCAGTTGCGGCCAGCGCTGGCCGGCGGCCTGCGGGCCGTTGCTGGCCTTGAGCACGGCGGCGGCGATGCCGGTCATGTCCGGCGGCAGCAGCACGCGCCGGATGCCGGTGGCGGCGAAGGCGGCCAGCAGGCGTTGCACGGCCGAGGCCTTGTCGGTGCTGGAGTACAGGCCGGCGCTGGCGGTAAGCCTGCGCAGGTCGCGGCCCGAGGCCGGGTTGACGATGATGCCCACGGTGGGGGCGGGATGGCTCATGGCGCACCTCTGGTTCTTGTGTACCAGGGCTGGAGCAAGGGTGGTGCCAGGTTGGGTGAAAGGCTTGACCCAGAGCCTTTGTGCAGCATTCCAGGGGCGTACTCGCGGGGTGTCGGCAAGACGCTGCGTTGCAGTGCGGGCAGCGCCGCGGCGAGACGCCGAGACGCTGCGTCTCACGGCGCCGCTTGCCTAGGCGGTGCTTGTCGGGGCCTGGCAAACGGCGCTTAATGGGCCGCATAACGACAAGAACACGAGAACCGGAGGCCCCATGCTTGCCGCGAACTCCAGAGCCCACGTCGACTGTGTCAGCCGTGTGCTCAAGAATGCCGACCGCCAGCCCCAGGCGCCGGTACCGCCGTTGATCCTCGACTCCTGGCGCCGCTCGATGGAGCAGCACCGCCTCGACCCTTCCTCGCAGCAAGGGCCGCGCATCCTGTCGCAAACCCTGCTCAACGAATGCCGCGAACGCGCCGAGCTGTTCATGCGCATTGCCAGCGATGCGGTGGCGCGCCTGCACGAGCGGGTGCGCGGTGCCGACTACTGCGTGCTGCTGACCGACGCGCAGGGCCGCACCATCGACTACCGCGTCGACGCCGCGCTGCGCAACGACTGCCGCAAGGCGGGCCTGTACCTGGGCACCTGCTGGTCGGAAGGCGAGGAGGGCACCTGCGGGGTGGCGGCGGTACTGACCAGCCAGGTGCCGGTCACGGTGCACAAGCGCGATCACTTTCGCGCCGCGTTCATCGGCCTGACCTGCTCGGCGGCGCCGGTGTTCGACCCGCAGGGCAAGCTGCTGGGGGTGGTCGACGTGTCGGCGCTGCAGTCGCCGGACGACCGGCGCAGCCAGCACCTGATCCGCCAACTGGTGGTGCAGACCGCGCGGGAGATCGAGAACGCGTTTTTCATGCACAACGCCCAGGCGCATTGGGTGCTGCGGGCGCACAGCGCGCCGGGGTATGTGGACAGCCAGCCGGACTTTCTGCTGGCCTGGGATGCCGACGGACGCCTGCAGGCGCTCAACAGCCTGGCGCGCTCGGCATTGCTCTCGCGCTACGGCGAGCTGCCGGCGCATATCGGCCAGCTGTTCGACCTGGACCAGTTGCGCGCGGTGACCGACGAGTCGGCCCAGCGCCTGAGCTGGCGCGCCGATGGCGATGCGCTGCATGTGCGGGTCAGCTCGCCACAGCGTCCGGCGCGGGTGGTGCCGGTACCGGTGCCGGTGCCGGGCGGGGTGGATGCACGGGTGGAGGAAAGCCTGCGCCTGGCGGTGCGGGTCAAGAACTGCAACCTGGCGGTGCTGGTGGTGGGTGAGACCGGTGCGGGCAAGGAGGTGTTCGCGCGTCAGTTGCATGAACGCAGCGCGCGGGCCGGCAAGCCGTTCGTGGCGCTCAACTGCGCGGCGATTCCCGAGAGCCTGATCGAGAGCGAGCTGTTCGGCTATGTGGCCGGGGCGTTTACCGGGGCTTCCAGCAAGGGCATGCGCGGGCTGCTGCAGCAGGCCGATGGCGGCACGCTGTTTCTCGACGAGATCGGCGACATGCCGCTGGCCTTGCAGACCCGCCTGCTGCGGGTGCTGGCCGAAGGCGAGGTGGCGCCGCTGGGTGCGGCCAGGCGCGAGCGTGTGGATATCCAGGTGATCTGCGCCACGCACCGCGACCTGGCGGCGCGGGTGGCCGACGGGCGCTTTCGCGAAGACCTGTACTTTCGCCTGGCCAATGCGCGCTTCGAGCTGCCGCCGCTGCGCGAGCGCAGTGACCGGCTGGCCTTGATCAACCGCTTGCTGGCCGAGGAGGCGGCCGGTTGCGGGGTGGACGTGGGCTTGAGCGAGGCAGCGCTGGAGTGCCTGCTGGGGTATCGCTGGCCGGGTAACCTGCGCCAGTTGCGCCAGGTGCTGCGTTACGCCTGCGCGGTGTGCGCCGGTGGCACGCTGCAGTTGCAGGACCTGCCGGCGGATGTGCGCGGGGCGCAGGTGCAGGGCGAGGTGCAGGCCAGCATGAGCCCGCAGCGCCAGGTGCTGCTGGAGGCGCTGGTACGCCATCGCTGGAAACCGGGGGAGGCGGCCAAGGCGCTGGGTATTTCGCGGGCCACCTTGTACCGGCGGGTGCATGCGCATGGCATCGAGATGCCGCGCATGGGGCAGCATTAGGCGGCGCATTCATCGCGGGTCAAGCCCGCTCCCACCGGTACAGCGGTGATCCTGAGATCAATGGCGTTCCTGTGGGAGCGGGCTTGACCCGCGATGGGCGTACCGCAGTCCAAAAAAAAGACCCCGGCACCAGGCCGGGGTCTTTTTCACATCACACCTGCATCACTCGTCGTTGGCGAGCTTGTGTTCCAGGTAGTGAATGTTCACGCCACCTTTGCAGAAACCTTCATCGCGCACCAGTTCGCGGTGCAGCGGGATGTTGGTCTTGATGCCGTCGACGACGATCTCGTCCAGCGCATTGCGCATGCGCGCCATGGCTTCGTCACGGTCCTTGCCGTATGTGATCAGCTTGCCGATCAGCGAGTCGTAGTTCGGCGGTACCGCATAGCCACTGTACAGGTGCGAGTCGACGCGAACGCCGTTGCCGCCCGGTGCGTGGAAATGCTTGACGGTACCCGGGCTTGGAATGAACTTCTTCGGGTCTTCGGCGTTGATCCGGCACTCCAGCGAGTGACCGCGAATCACCACGTCATCCTGGGTGAACGACAGCTTGTTGCCAGCGGCGATGCTGAGCATCTCCTTGACGATGTCGATACCGGTGACCATCTCCGAAACCGGGTGCTCCACCTGAACACGGGTGTTCATTTCGATGAAGTAGAACGCGCCGTTCTCGTAGAGGAACTCGAAGGTGCCGGCACCACGGTAGCCGATGTCGATGCACGCCTTGACGCAGCGGGCGAAGACTTCCTGGCGGGCCTTTTCGTCGATGCCCGGGGCTGGCGCTTCTTCCAGCACCTTCTGGTGGCGGCGCTGCAGCGAGCAGTCGCGGTCACCCAGGTGCACGGCGTTGCCCTGGCCGTCGGACAGTACCTGGACTTCCACGTGACGCGGGTTGGTCAGGAACTTCTCCAGGTACACCATCGGGTTGCCGAAGGCGGCGCCGGCTTCGCTGCGGGTCAGCTTGGCCGAGGCGATCAGGTCCTCTTCCTTGTGCACCACGCGCATGCCGCGACCACCACCGCCACCGGCGGCCTTGATGATCACCGGGTAGCCGACTTCACGGCCGATGCGCAGGGCTTCTTCCTCGTCTTCCGGCAGCGGGCCGTCGGAACCCGGAACGGTCGGTACGCCGGCCTTGATCATCGCGTCCTTGGCCGACACCTTGTCGCCCATCAGGCGGATGGTGTCGGCCTTGGGGCCGATGAAGGCGAAGCCGGAGTTCTCGACCTGCTCGGCGAAATCGGCGTTTTCCGCGAGGAAACCGTAGCCTGGGTGAATGGCGGTGGCGCCGGTCACTTCAGCGGCTGCGATGATCGCCGGGATGTGCAGGTAGGAGTGGGTGGCCGAAGCCGGGCCAATGCATACCGATTCGTCGGCCAGGCCCAGGTGCATCAGCTCGCGGTCGGCGGTGGAGTGCACGGCGACGGTCTTGATGCCCATCTCTTTGCAGGCGCGCAGGATCCGCAGGGCAATTTCCCCGCGGTTGGCGATCAGGACTTTTTCCAACTTGGCTGGCATCGTTGGTTCTCCGCGGTTCAAACGATGGTGAACAGCGGCTGGTCGTACTCAACCGGCTGGCCGTCTTCTACCAGAATGGATTCGATCACACCGCTGGTTTCAGCTTCGATGTGGTTCATCATTTTCATGGCTTCGACGATGCACAGGGTGTCGCCTTTCTTCACGGTCTGGCCGACTTCGACGAAGGCAGGCGAGGTAGGCGAGGCTTTGCGGTAGAAGGTACCGACCATTGGCGAGCGGGCCACGGTGCCGTTGAGCTTCGGCGCGGCTGGCGCTTCGGCGGCAGCCGGGGCAGCGGCGGCCACAGGGGCGGCGGCCGGTGCGGCAGCCATCGGGGCTGGCGCGTAGTACTGCTGGGCCGGGGTCTTGCTGTGGCGGCTGATACGGACGGACTCTTCGCCTTCCTTGATCTCCAGCTCGTCGATGCCAGACTCTTCCAGCAGTTCGATCAGTTTCTTGACTTTACGGATATCCATTAATCATCAACTCCCAAGGGTCGGTCAGGGTCGTATAAACGTGAATGTTAACGTTCGTACACCGCCCGGCCTGCGGCCAGGCTTCGGTTATTCAGGGTTTGGCGTGCGCTGCCAGGTGTTCCAGGGCGGACTCCAGGGCCAGGCGATAGCCGGTGGCGCCCAGGCCGCAGATCACCCCTACGGCGACGTCTGAAAAGTAGGAGTGGTGGCGAAACGGCTCGCGCTTGTGCACGTTGGACAGATGCACTTCGATGAATGGGATGCTCACCGCCAGCAATGCGTCACGTAATGCGACGCTTGTGTGCGTGAAAGCCGCCGGATTGATCAGGATGAAGTCCACCCCTTCGTTGCGTGCGGCGTGGATGCGATCGATCAGTTCGTACTCGGCATTGCTTTGCAGGTATTGCAGATGGT
This sequence comes from Pseudomonas sp. UBA7500, assembly GCF_002478435.1. NCBI lineage: Bacteria > Pseudomonadati > Pseudomonadota > Gammaproteobacteria > Pseudomonadales > Pseudomonadaceae > Pseudomonas > Pseudomonas sp. UBA7500. The sequence continues at coordinate 22,680 of NZ_DLNW01000037.1, forward strand.
GGCCGGCGGCGCGTGCACGCTGCTCCAGGTCCTGGTTGATCTGGGCCAGGGTCACGGCCCCGTAGACGCCCGGTTCGCGGGTGCCTAGCAGGTTCAGGTTGGGGCCATGCAGCACCAGTAGCGTTGCCATCTGCGGTTCCTTTTATTGTCGGGCAAAAACGTAGCGCGGCGACTATGCCGCAAACTGCCGAGCACTGTCCAGTTACCTGCAATAGCCAGCACGATGACCGAGATTCGCGCGAAATTTATGACTATCTTGCCAATTTCGGTCATCCGTGGCGCTTTTCAAGCGGCCCCAGCAGTTATAGACCCACTTCGCTGCGAATGCGCGCCAGGTGCTCGGCAAATTCGCCGGCTTTTACCTCGCCTATCACCCTGCTGTCGGTTTTTTCGCTGCCGTTCGCGGCAAACACCAGGAAGCCCGGCGGGCCGAACAGCTGGTAGCGGTCCAGCAGCGCGCGTTGCTCGGTGTTGCTTTCGGTGATGTCGAACCGTACCAGGCTGTAGCCCTGCAGTTGCGCCTGCACGGCCGGATCGCCGAGCACGTCATGCTCGATCACCTTGCAACTGATGCACCAGTCGGCGTACCAGTCCAGCAGCAGCGGTTGCCCGGCCGCCCTGGCTTCGGCCAGCAGGCCATCCAGGGCGGCGGGGGTGTTCACCGTCTGCCAGGCGCTGACCGGTGCGGCCGAGGGGGTGCTGGCGGGGGCGGGGAGTGGCCGCAGCGGGTCGGCCTGGCCACTGAAGGCGCCGTACCAGCAGGCCAGCGCGTAGGCCAGCAGCAACAGGCCGAGCAGCTGCGCCAGGCGCTGGCCGGTGGTCTTCACGCCGAATTCCAGGGCGCCGAGGAACAGCGCCACGCCGGCTGCAAGCAGGCCGATCAGCAGCAAGGTGAGCGGGCCGGGCAGCACGCGGCTGAGCAGGCCGATGGCCAGGCCCAGCAGCAGCACGCCGATGGCGTTCTTCACCGTGACCAGCCACGGCCCGCTTTTGGGCAGCCAGGCCGCACCGCCGGTGGCCACCAGCAGCAGCGGCGCGCCCATGCCCAGGCCCAGGGCGAAGAGTTTCAGCGCCCCGCCGATGGCATCGCCGCTGGCGCTTATATATAGCAGCGCACCGGCCAGTGGCGCCGACACGCAGGGCGAGACCAGCAGGCTGGAAACCACCCCGAGTACGGCGGCGCCCAGCAGCGAGCCGCCCTTGGTCTGCCCGGCTACGCGGTCCAGGCGGCTGCTGATGAACTGCGGCAGCTTCAGTTCGAACAGGCCGAACATGGCCAGGGCGAATACCACGAAGAATGCCGCGAAGGGCACCAGCACCCAGGCCGATTGCAGGCGTGCCTGCAAATTGAGCTGGGCACCGAACAGGCCCATCAGCGCGCCGAGCAGGGCGAAGCAGGCGGCCATCGGCAGCACGTAGGCCAGCGACAGCGCCAGGCCGCGACCGCCACCGACCTGGCCACGCAGCACCACCCCGGAAAGGATCGGCAGCATCGGCAGCACGCAGGGGGTGAAAGTCAGGCCGACGCCGGCAAGAAAGAACAGCAGCATTTCCTTCCAGCTCCAGGCATTGCTGCTGGCCGGGGCGGCGGCGGTGGACGCGGCGCCGACGCCGTCGATGCTCAGGCGCTCGGTTTCTGGCGGGTAGCACAGGCCCTTGTCGGCGCAGCCCTGATAGCTCACCACCAGGGTGAAGGGGCGCTGGTCGGCAGTGCGTGGCAGGTCGATGTCGAGGATGCCGTGGTACACCTCGACGTCGCCGAAGTACTCGTCGTGCTTGGCCTCGCCGGCAGGTAGCTGCGCGGTGCCCAGGGCGATGTCGGCAGGTTCGGTACGGAACTGGAAGCGGTGGCGATAGAGGTAGTAGCCCTCGGTGGTGACGAAGCGCAGCTTGATGGCCTGGGCGTCGCCCTGGATCAGGTTGAGCTTGAAGGCTTCGCGCACGGGCAGGAAGTCGGCGCTGTTGTTCAGGCCCGGTGCGCCGAGGGTGGCGCTGGGGCGGTTGTCGAGCAGCCCGGCGCCCATGGCGGGCAGGGCCAGGACCAGAAGCAGGAGGCAAAGCAGGCGACGCATGAGCGGTCTCGCTGGGGGGAACGTGGGGGCAATGATAACGGAGTTTGAGCAGGAGCAATCGAGTTGAACCCATCGCGGGTCAAGCCCGCTCCCACAGACAATGCATCTGGCTCAACTAGGATGCATACCTGTGGGAGCGGGCTTGACCCGCGAGAGTCCCCTGGATCAGACCCGGAACGCCTGCACGGCGGTGTTCAGCTCCCCGCCCAGGCGCAGCAGATGCTCACCCTGCTCGCGCCCCTCGCCAATGCGCTCCAGGTTGTCCGCGCCCAGTTCGTGGATCCGTTCGCTATGGTCGCGAATCTCGCTCACCGCACCGCTCTGCTGCGCGGTCACGTCGGCGATGCGTACGGCGGTCTGCGCAATGGTCTGGATCGCCGCGACAATCTCGTCCAGCGCTCCATCGGCCGACTGCGCCTGCTGGGCAGTGGCCTCGGCGTGCTCCAGTTGCGCGCGCATGCCTTCCACCGATTCGCGTGCCGCCTGCTGCAGGCGCGCGATCAGGGTCTGGATTTCGCCGGTGGCTCCGGTGGTGCGCTGGGCCAGCGAACGCACCTCCTCGGCCACCACGGCAAAGCCGCGGCCCATCTCGCCGGCCCTTGCCGCCTCGATGGCCGCATTCAGGGCCAGCAGGTTGGTCTGTTCGGCAATCGAGCGGATCACCGTGAGCACGCCGCCAATGGTCGCCGACTCCTGGGCCAGGCCCTCGATCATCTGTGCATTGCCCTGTACCTCGTCCACCAGCAGGCGCAGCCCGCTCAGGCTCTGGCCGATCACCGCCTGGCCCTGTTCCACCGCCAGCCCCGCGTGGCGGCTGGCGTCGGCGGCCTGGCTGGCATCGCCGGCCACCTGGGTGATGGTGGCCTCCAGTTCGCCCAGCGCATCGCGGATCTGCGCGGTGTCGCCGGCCTGGCGCTCGGCGCCGTCGTGCAGCGCGCTGCTCATGCCGGCCAGGGCGTGGCTGCTACCGGCCACCTGCTCGGCGTTGCTGCGGATGGTGCCCACCAGGTCTACCAGGTAGGCACGCAGGCGGTTGAGCGAGTCCTGGATGTCGTGCATTTCGCGGTTGCTGCGCCCCAGCGCAATGGCCTGGCTGAAGTCGCCGCCGGCCCACTGCGAGAGCGCCGGCGCCAGGTTGCCCAGCACCCGCGCCAGGCGCCGCTGCAAGGTGTCGATGAGCAGGGCGATCAGCAGGATCAACCCGATCATCAGGCCCTGGATCACCCGCACTTCGCCCTGGATCTGCCCGTGCTGCGCGCGCACCCCCGGTTCCAGGTCGGCGATGGCCTGCTGCACGGCGGCCATGCGCGCCTGGGTGGTGGTGGCCAGTTCGGTACGGCGCTCGATCTGCGCGCGGGTGCGCTGCAGTTCTGCCGGGTAGCGCGCCAGCAAACTGCCCAGCTCGCGCTTGAGGGCCACGCCGACGTCTTCGGCGCTGGTGGTGGCCTCGCTCTGCAGGCCCATCATCGCGGCGAAGTCGTCGGCGCCGGATTCCACCGCCGCGGTCACGCCCAGCAATGGCAGGGCGTCGAGGGCTTTGGCCTGGGTGATGATCAGTTGCAGTTCGCGCTCCACCTCGTCGGCCAGCTCGCTGCGCCCGCTGCTCACCAGCTTGTCACGCGCCAGCGACAGGCGGCCCAGGTGCAGGCTGGCTTCCAGCAGTGCCGACTGGTAGTGCGCCGCCTCGGGGTGGCCGCTGTCGTGGGCGTAGCGGGCGAGCTGTTCGAGGTTGGCGCCCAGTTCGCGTTCGGCCTGCAGCAACAGGGCCTGGGGGTCGCCAGCGAGCTTGCCGGCGGCCAGCAGCTCATTGGCGGTAAATGCCTGCAGGGTGTCGAGGCTGGGGCGCAGTTGCGCGGCCAGCTCATCGGGCAGCTGGGCCAGTTCCTGTTGCAGGTCCTGGGTGCTCTGCAGGGCAGTGGCGTGGCGCAGGGCATCGCCACTGTTCAGGTAATCCTGGGTGTTGCGGGCCACCTGGTTCTGGAACTGCTGGGACAGCGCCAGGTAACGCTCCATCAACAGGTAGGGCTGTTCCAGGGCACGTTGCGACCACCACAGGGTCGCCCCCAGGGCCAGGCACACGGTTACCAGCAGCAGGGTGTTCAGATTGGTCAGCAACTTCAGGCGCATGAGCGGGCTCTACCAACGGCGGGATGGCAAGTGCCTGAAGTTATTGCGTTTTTATGACGTGGTTATGACGATGGCAGGGGTGTTGCGAAATAAAGTGGCTATATGGTGGCCCTTTCGCCGGCAACGCCGGCTCCTACAGGGGCCGGGTTGCTGGCGAAAAGGCTCAGGCCTCGACCCGCTGTACGCAGTTGCGCCCCGCACCCTTGGCCAGGTACAGCGCCTCGTCCGCTGCGGTGGCCATGCTCAGCGCATCCAGCCCGTCGCTCAGTTGCACCACCCCGGCACTGAAGGTGCACGACAGGTCACGCGGCTGCGCCGGGTAGTGGATCTCGGCAAAGCGCCGGCGAATCTCGTCCAGCACCTTGTGCGCCGCGTGCAGGTCGGTGTTGGGCATCACGATGGCGAACTCTTCGCCGCCATAACGGCCGATGAAGTCGGTCTTGCGCAGGCGCTGCTTGAGAAACAGCGCCAGGCTCTTGATCACCCGGTCGCCCATGGGGTGGCCGTGGCTGTCGTTGACCTTCTTGAAGTGGTCGATGTCGAGCATGGCAAAGCTCAGCGGGCGGTCTTCGCGCCGCGCCCGGAAGCTGCAGTCTTCGAGCAGTTGCAGGATGTGCGTGTGGTTGTACAGCCCGGTGAGGCTGTCGCGCACCATGCGCGCCTTGAGGTTGCGCGCCCTGGCCGCACGGTTGCGCACGGTGGTGATCAGGTGGCGCGAACGGATCGGCTTGGTGAGGAAGTCGTCGCCACCCTCGCTCATGGCATCGAGCTGCTTGTCCAGGTCGTCCTCGGCCGACAGGTAGATGATCGGCACGCTCACATAGCGGTCGTTGTGGCGGATCACCTTGGCCAGCTCGGTGCCGGTGCAGGCGGGCATGTACATGTCGAGGATGATCAGGTCGGGCTGAAAGTCGGCCAGCTCGGCCATGGTCTGGATCGGATCGGTGAGGGTGCGGGTGACGATGCCGGCATTGTTGAGCAGGCGCTCGGTGTGCAGTGCCTGGGCCCGCGAGTCGTCGATCACCAGCACCTTGAACGGTTCGTACTGGGTGACGCTGGTGAGCAGCTCGACCTTTTCCAGCAGGCTGGAGGCCTCCAGGGTACCGGTGAGAAATTCCTGGCCGCCGGCGCGCACCGCGGCAAGCCGGGTGGGGGTGTCGGTTTCGTGCAGGCTGAAGAACAGCAGCGGTACGCGCTGCTCCAGGCCCTGCTGGGCCTGGGCGGCCAGCTGCAGGCCCTGGCCCTGGCCGCCGAAGTCGACATCCATGACGATCGCCGCCGGCAGGCGCTCGGCCATCGAGGCCTGGAACGCCTCGGGGCTGTACAGCGGTTCGACCCCCAGGCCGAAGAACTCCAGCTGCTTGGCCAGGCGCTCGGCGCGCTCGTGGTCCTGCAGCATCACGTAGATGGGCTTGCGCAGCGGCGGCAGCGGGGTGCGCTCGAGCTGGTCGCCCTGGCGCAGGCCGGTACGCGACAGGCGCTGCATCAGGCGGTTGAGTTCGTTGATCAGGCTGCTGCTCAGGCGCGCGCTGTTGGCCTCCACCGCCGCCAGGGTCTGGCCGATGGCATCGGCCAGCAGGCTGTGCTCGGGCTGCTCGAAGCGTTCGGCGTAGCGCTGCAGGCGCAGGTTGGCCTCGCCCAGCTCGCTCAGGTCGCAGCTGGTCCACTCGCTGCGCTGCAGGCGCTGCCAGATCTCGAGAATTTGCCGGGCCTGGTGAATGACCCGCTGGGCAAAGTGTTGCTTGAGGCGCGCACGATTCGGGTCTTCTGGCTCGGTCATGTCCTGACTACTTGTAAGGGGTGAGGCAATTCGAGTGATGGCTCTATGCTAGCACCACTTTTCCGGCAATCGAGTGTGCTGCATCAATTAACTGGGGTGGCGCTAAATTCCTTTCCTGACCCGTTAGTCACTTATGCGAAGCGGCGCGCTTGATTTATAGTGCAGGCTTGGCTGGCGCCCCGGCCGCGCACGCTGGCACACAATGCTGGCCGGCGTGGGCACGAAGCGGGGGCCGCGCGGTCGAACCCTGGACACGACCTGACAGAAAGGACAACGCCATGCTGGACTGGAAAAACCGTACAGGCAAAGCCGAGGCACGCGAGCGGGTGGACGCCCGTGGCTCGGGCACCCGCAGCTACTTCGGCGGGCTGTTGTTCAGCCGGGCGCTGGGCACCCTGATCGGTCTGTACCTGCTGGTGACCATCGCCCTGGGCTGGTACTGGAGCCAGGAGCCCGACCTGTTCCCGGTGCAGCAGAACGCCCAGGCCGCCGCCGAGCGCAACGGCCAGCAGATGGTCGTCGGCTACACCACTGTCGAAACCCTCAAGACCGTGGTTGCCACCCTGCTCGACAAGCCAGGCGGCTACATCTCCAACGACCGCTTCCCGCCGGGCCTGTGGATGGACAACATGCCCAGCTGGGAATATGGCGTGCTGGTGCAGGTACGTGACCTCAGCCGTGCCCTGCGCAAGGACTTCGCCCGTTCGCAGTCGCAGTCGGCCGAAGACGCCGACCTTGCCAAGGCCGAGCCGCGCTTCAACTTCGACAACAAGAGCTGGATCCTGCCGTCGAGCGAGTCGGAGTACCAGGAAGGCATCAATTCGCTGAACCGCTACCAGAAGCGTCTGGCTTCGCCAGACCAGCAGGGCGCGCTGTTCTACACCCGTGCCGACAACCTCAACAACTGGCTGGGCGACGTGGCCACGCGCCTGGGCTCGCTGTCCCAGCGCCTGTCGGCCAGCGTGGGCCGAGTCAAGCTCAACACCACCCTCAAGACCGAATCGGTGGTGCCGGGCCAGGTGCCGCAGCTGGACGAGGAAGTGGTCGAGACGCCGTGGCTGCAGATCGACAACGTGTTCTATGAAGCCCGTGGCCAGGCCTGGGCGCTGTCGCACCTGCTGCGCGCCATCGAGGTCGACTTCGCCGACGTGCTGGCCAAGAAGAACGCCACCGTCAGCGTGCGCCAGATCATCCGTGAGCTGGAAGCCTCGCAGGAGCCGCTGTGGAGCCCGATGGTACTCAACGGCAGCGGCTTCGGCATGTGGGCCAACCACTCGCTGGTGATGGCCAACTACATTTCCCGCGCCAACGCCGCAGTGATCGACCTGCGCCAGCTGCTGTCTCAGGGCTGATGCTGTTCAGCCAGAGCGAGGCGGCGCACCGCGCCGCCTCGGATGCCGAGCGCATCGCCTGGGTCGACGAGCAGGACAACCTGCTCGGCGCCAAGCCGCGGGCCGAGCTGCGCGAGCAGGGGCTGATCGGGCGGGGCACCTACATCCTGCTGTTCAACAGTGCCGGCGAGCTGTGCGTGCACCAGCGTACCCTGAGCAAGGCGATCTACCCCGGCTACTGGGATGTGGCCGCCGGCGGCATGGTCGACGAGCACGAAAGCTACGAGCGCTGCGCCGCGCGCGAGCTGGCCGAGGAGCTGGGGGTGAGCGGCGTGTCGCTGAGCTTCCACGAGCGCTTCTTCTTCGACCAGCCTGGCAACCGGCTCTGGTGCGCGGTGTTCTCGGCGGTCTGGGACGGGCCTTTGCGCCTGCAGCCCGAGGAGGTCAGCCAGGCCCGCTTCATGCCCTTGCAGGCAGCCCTGGACGACAGCCTGAGCACCCCCTACTGCCCCGACTCGCTGGCGGCGCTGAACCGTTTCGTGGCGCGGCGCGGCTGACGTCGCGAAAGCCAAGCAAAATGGCGCAGTTTTGCACTTAGCATTCGGCGCAATTGTGGTTACACTGCGCGGCCTTTTCACCCTGCCACGGCTTGCCGCGGCAGGTGCGCTGCCCCTGCCAGAGTGGGGCTTCGCGGTCGGTACCTCGCCCCGGGGCATCGACCAGTTTTTGTCCTCAACGCAGAGGATCAAAAGTGGCCAAGAAAGCCGCATCATTCGCCGCCCTCGGTGGCCTGGTGTTCTCCACCGATGCAGGCCGGCATTGCCCGGACTGCAGCAAACCCGTCGATGCCTGCATCTGCAAGCAGACACTCATCCCCGAAGGCGACGGCATTGCCCGTGTGCGTCGTGAAAGCAAAGGCCGTGGCGGCAAGACGGTGACCACCATCAGTGGCGTACCGCTCCCCCTGGATCAACTCAAGGAACTGGCCACCACGCTCAAGCGGCGTTGTGGTACGGGCGGCGCGTTGAAAGACGGCGTCATCGAGATCCAGGGCGACCACGTCGAGTTGTTGCTGGCCGAGCTGATCAAGCAAGGCTTCAAGGCGAAAAAGTCCGGCGGCTGATGGCCGCTGCGAGGTTTTTCCTGCAGCACTTCTAAACTCGTTCCCTGGGCAGGGGTCTATGCCTGAACAGGGAGAATCGTCATCTTCATTTTCTACACTGGCCAGCACGCCCTGGCCGGTGTTCACGACTTTCTTTATAGGGGACTTCGATGTCCGTACGACGCACACGCAAAGACGATGGCAGCCAATGGACCGTGGCCGACAGCCGCAGTGTTTACGGCATTCGCCATTGGGGCGCGGGTTACTTCGCGATCAACGAGGCCGGGCGCGTCGAAGTACGCCCCAACGGGCCGGACAGTGCGCCGATCGACCTGTACGAGCAGGTCGACGAGCTGCGCCAGAGCGGCCTGTCGCTGCCGCTGCTGGTACGTTTCCCCGACATCCTGCAACACCGCGTGCGCCAGCTGACCGGCGCATTCGACGCCAACATCGCGCGCCTGGAATACCAGAGCCAGTACACCGCGCTGTACCCGATCAAGGTCAACCAGCAGGAAGCGGTGGTGGAGAACATCATCGCCACGCAGAACGTGTCCATCGGCCTTGAGGCCGGTTCCAAGCCCGAGCTGCTGGCGGTGCTGGCGCTGGCGCCCAAGGGCGGCACCATCGTCTGCAACGGCTACAAGGACCGCGAGTTCATCCGCCTGGCGCTGATGGGGCAGAAACTGGGTCACAACGTGTTCATCGTGATCGAGAAAGAATCCGAAGTGGCACTGGTGATCGAGGAAGCCGCCGACCTCAAGGTCAAGCCGCAGGTCGGCCTGCGCGTGCGCCTGTCGTCGCTGGCTTCGAGCAAGTGGGCCGATACCGGCGGCGAGAAGTCCAAGTTCGGCCTGTCGGCTGCGCAACTGATTTCGGTAGTGCAGCGCTTTCGCGATGCCGGCCTGGACCAGGGTATTCGCCTGCTGCACTTTCACATGGGCTCGCAGATCGCCAACCTGGCGGACTACCAGCACGGCTTCAAGGAAGCCATCCGCTACTACGGCGAGCTGCGTGCGCTGGGCCTGCCAGTGGACCACATCGACGTGGGCGGCGGCCTGGGCGTGGACTACGACGGCACCCACTCGCGCAATGCCAGCTCGATCAACTACGACATGGACGACTACGCCGGCGTGGTGGTGGGCATGCTCAAGGAGTTCTGCGACGCGCAGGGCCTGCCGCACCCGCACATCTTCTCCGAGAGCGGCCGCGCGCTGACCGCGCACCACGCGATGCTGGTGGTGCAGGTAACCGACGTCGAGAAGCACAACGACGAAGTACCCGAGATCGAGGACAAGCAGAGCCTGCCCGAAACCGTGCAGTGGCTGGCCGACCTGCTGGGCCCGACCGACATCGAGATGGTCACCGAGACCTACTGGCGTGCCACCCACTACATGAGCGACGTGGCCGCGCAATACGCCGACGGCAAGATCACCCTCGCGCAGAAGGCCCTGGCCGAGCAGTGCTACTTTGCCGTGTGCCGCCGGTTGCACAACTCGCTCAAGGCGCGCCAGCGCTCGCACCGCCAGGTGCTGGACGAACTCAACGACAAGCTGGCCGACAAGTACATCTGCAACTTCTCGGTGTTCCAGAGCCTGCCCGACACCTGGGCCATCGGCCAGGTGTTGCCGATCCTGCCGCTGCATCGCCTGGGCGAAGAGCCGCTGCGACGTGCGGTGCTGCAGGACCTGACCTGCGACTCGGACGGCAAGATCAACCAGTACGTCGACGAGCAGAGCATCGAGACCAGCCTGCCGGTACACGCCATCAACGAGGGCGAGGACTACCTGCTGGGGATCTTCCTGGTGGGCGCGTACCAGGAAATCCTCGGGGACATGCACAACCTGTTCGGTGACACCGACTCGGTGAACATCTACCAGAACCCCAACGGCAGCGTGTACCACGCCGGCATCGAGACCCACGACACCATCGAGGACATGCTGCGCTACGTGCACCTGTCGCCCGAAGAGCTGATGACCCACTACCGCGACAAATGCGCCAGCGCGAAGATCACGGCGCGTGAGCGTACCCAGTTCCTGGATGCCTTGCGCCTTGGGCTGACCCGCTCGTCCTACCTGTCCTCCTGACCGTAATCGCGGGTCAAGCCCGCTCCCACAGGTTTTGCACAGGCCC